>NZ_JBCEBL010000032.1:0-87593 GCF_049472615.1 Azospirillum sp. 11R-A
CTCGATCCCCGGCGTCAGACTGGTCTCCATCCAGAAGGGACCCACCGAAGGGCAGGCGGCAAACCCGCCGGGCGGCTTCCCGCTGCTGAACCTGTCGCCCGACATCAAGGACTTCGCCGACACCGCCGCCATCATGGCGAACCTCGATCTGGTCGTCTGCGTCGACACCTCCGTCGCCCATCTCGCCGGTGCCCTCGGCGTCCCGGTCTGGGTGCTGGTGCCCTTCGCCCCGGATTGGCGCTGGATGCTCGACCGCGAGGACAGCCCCTGGTACCCGACCATGCGCCTGTTCCGGCAGGCAAGGCCGCAGCACTGGGACGACACCATCGACAGGCTGGAGCGCGCACTGCGCGAACGCGCCGCTTCCCTCCCTCTCCGTCAAAATGGAGCTTCCGACATGCCGATCCTGGCGCCCGTCTCCTGGGGCGAACTGCTGGACAAGATCACCATCCTCGACATCAAGACGGAGCGCATCGCCGACGCCGACAAGCTGGCCAACGTCCGGCGCGAGCGCGAGGCGCTGCTCGCCGTGGCGGTGCAGGCCGACACCGCGCGCCCGGAGGTCGCCGTGCTGATCGACGAGCTGCGCGCGGTCAACACCACCCTGTGGGAGGTCGAGGACGAGATCCGCGACTGCGAGCGTGCCAAGGATTTCGGCCCGCGCTTCGTCGAGCTGGCCCGGCAGGTCTACCACACCAACGACCGCCGGGCCGCGCTGAAGCGCGACCTGAACCATCTGCTCGGCTCCGAGCTGGTCGAGGAAAAATCCTACCAGGCCTACTGAGGTCCGGCGGCTCCCGTCCTCTCCGGCCCCTGTCCTCCCTGGCCTCCTTCCAGCCCAAAGGTCCAGCTCCATGACCACCGACAGCGCAATCGGGACCGCCGGCCTTCCGACCGGCCAAAGCGGTCCGGACCATCAGGCCGCCGGCCAACGTCTGGCGCAGGTGCTGGATCTGTGCCGGTCCGGCCGGCCGGAGGAGGCGGAGGGGCCGTACCGCACGCTGTGCGGCACCCCGCCGCAGGATCCGGCCGCGCTGCTGTCGCTGGCCGACGCCGCCCGTATCCTGGGCCGGCCGGCCGACAGCGTCGCCTGGGCCGAGGCGGCGGTGCGCAGGCAGCCGGACAGGGCGGAGGGCTGGAGCGTGCTTGCCCTGGCCTTCATCGCCGCCGGCCGTGTCGACGACGGCTATGCGGCGGCAGCCGAAGCGCTGCGCCGGACAGGACATGAAGCGGCGGGTGGAGCGGCCGCGGTCCAGGCCCACCGGGCGCAGGCGCTCGCCCGGCTGCGCCGCGGCCAGCTGGCCGAAGCGGCGGCGGCCTGCGACACGGCCCTGCGCCTTGCCGACGGCGCGGCGCAGCCGGCCCAGCCGTTGCGGCAGGCGCAGGCCGAGGCGCTGGGCACCCTGGCGCTGGTCCGCATGCTGGAGGGCCGCGTCGAGGAGGCCGAGGCGCTGTTCCGCCGCGCGCTCTCCCATCGACCGGTTTTGCCGGAAATCCTGGGCAACCATGCCTCGCTGCTGGCCCGGCTGGGCCGCGACGAGGAGGCGCTGGAACAGGCCGAGCAGGCGGTGGCGCTGCGCCCGCGGCTGGCGGGAACGCTGCATCTGATCGGCACCCTGCACCACCGCAGCGGCCAGCTTGAATCGGCGATCGCCGCTTTCCACCGCGTGCTGACGGTCGATCCCGGCCATCTCGATGCCCGGCTGCTGTTGGCCGACAGCCTGCGCGTCGCCGGCCACTGGACGGAAGCCGTCACCGTCTGCCGCGACGGTCTGGCGCTCATCGCCGATCCGGACGACAGGACCAGGACGGCGCTGCTGGCCAATCTCGGCACCGCCCTGCAGAGCGGCGGCGATGCCGCAGGCGCACTGGAGGCCTATGGCGCCGCGCTGCGCCTCACCCCCGACCTGCCGGAGGTCCACAACAACCTCGCCCGCCTGCACCAGGAGACCGGCAACCCCGACGCCGCCATCGAGGACCTGCGCCGCGCCGCCGCCGGCCGGCCGCTTCCCCTGCCGCTGCGCCGAACGCTGCTGTCGCTGCTGATCGCCGCCGGCCGCACCGCAGAAGCGGAGACGGAGGCGTTCGGCATCGCCCGCACGGCTCCGGACGATGCGGAGCTGTGCTTCGGCATCGCCGCGCTGTTCCTGCAAGGCGGCTGGCGCGACCAAGCCCTGCCCTATGTGCGCAAGGCGATCCGCCTTGCCCCCGACATGCCGCGCAACTGGATCGCCTTCGTCGAAGCATTGCGCGACGCCGGGCCGCCCGCATCCGGCGAGGGGGCGGATCAAGGCCTGCGCACCGACCTGCTGGCGGCGCTCGAGCGGCCGGAGGTGGAAAGCGCCGGCCTGTCCCGGGCCATCGCCGGCGTCCTGATGGCGTCGCCCGTCCTCAAGGCCCTCGCCGCTCCGGAGGCGGGACCCGAGGACGACGGGCGGACGCTGGACGGGAAAAGCCTGGCGCTGCTGGCCGACGGCTCGCTCGCCGGGCTGGCGGAGGATGCACTGCTGCTGGCCCACCTGCGCGCCGCCCCGGTCTGCGATCCCCGGCTGGAACGGGCGCTGACCCGGCTGCGCCGGGTGCTGATGCTGGCGCTGACCGGTCCCGGCCTGCCCGACCGGCCGTCCTGGCGCACCCTGTGCGCCGCCATCGCCGAGCAGTGCTTCCTCAACGAATATGTCTTCGCCGAGACCGACGGCGAGTTCCAGGTGCTGGCGGTGCTGGTCCGCGCGGCGGAGGCGGCTTTGGCGAGCGGCGAGCAGCCGCCGGCGGTTCTGGTCGCCCTGCTCGGCGCCTACCGGCCGCTTTACCGCTGGGAGCGGGCGGAGGCCCTGCAGGCGCTGTCCTGGCCCGAGGAGATCGCCCGGCTGCTGAACCGGCAGGTCGTCGAACCGCTGGCCGAGGCGGCGATCCAGGCGGAACTGCCGGAACTGACCCCGATCAGCCACCCGGTGTCAGTCGGCGTGCGCGCCCAGTACGAGGAGAATCCCTATCCGCGCTGGATGAACACCGGACTGCTGCCGGAGCCGATGCCGCTGTCCCGCTTCCTGCATGCCCTGTTCCCGCATGCCGCCCTGCCGGCCGCCCCCGCCTGGAACGCGCCGGGCTGGGAGGCGCCGGAGGTGCTGGTCGCCGGCTGCGGCACCGGACGGGAGGCGGTGTGGGCGGCCTCCACCCTGAAGAATGCGCGGGTGCTGGCGGTCGACCTCAGCCGCCGCAGCCTTGCCTACGCCACCCGCCAGAGCCGGCGCCTGGGCCTGAAGACCATCGAGTTCGCCCAGGCCGACCTGCTGGAGCTGGGGGCGCTGGGCCGCCGCTTCGACGTGATCCACAGCGTCGGCGTCCTGCACCACATGGAAGACCCGATGGCGGGCCTGCGCGTGCTGCGCGGGATGATGAGCCCGCACGGCGTGATGGAGATCGGCTTCTACAGCGCCGCCGCCCGCCGCCCCATCCTGGCTGCCCGCCAGTTCATCGCCGAGCGCGGCCATCCGCCGACCCTGGACGGCATCCGCCATGTCCGCCGCGACATCCTGGCCCTGCCGGAGGACCATCCGGCGCGCGCCGTCATCCATTCCCCGGATTTCTACGGTACCAGCGCCTGCCGCGACCTGCTGATGCATGTCCACGAACTGCACGTCACCCTGCCCTGGCTGGCCGACGCGCTTGCCGCGCTGAAGCTGGAGTTCCTGGGCTTCCGGCTGGCCGACCCGGCGGTGGCGGCACTCTACCGCAAGCGCTTCCCCGAGGATCCGGCGATGACCTCGCTGGCCCGCTGGGACCGGCTGGAGGCGGAGCATCCGATGATCTTTGGCGGGCTGTATCAGGCCTGGGTGCGCGGATGACCGCCCCCGACTTTGAATGTCGGCCGCCATGAAACCGATCACGTCCAGAGTCGGACCTGTTTTATATCTTTTTCAGGAAGAGATGCGGCATGGATGAAGAGATCGGCCTTCTGCGCTACAATTCGATCCCCCTCCTGTGTGATCACATCCTGGATGGTGCAAAGGAATATTACGAACAACTCGGGGCCCCGCCCCTCCACTCGAACCCGCCTTTCCGTCCTCACGAGGTGAAGGCGGGGGATACCGTCTTCGTAAAAACGGATCTTCTGCCCGCGGGGCAACGGGGTGGACACGATAAGCGTGTGGGAAAGCTTGGCAACGGGCGCCATTCCGATCGTCACGTCGAGCATCCTGGATCCGCTCTACGAGGATTGCGGATGCGCCGTGATTCCCGACTGGTCCCAGATACGGACCGCCACGGAAATCCGGGATGGGGATGACAGGCGACAAAGAACGGTGGACTCATTCGCCAGACGCGATGGCATTCTGTTCCTGTCCCATTGGCGCGATAGAATGAAGCATCCGAAGACGTCTTGATCCCTAATCCTTCCCGCCTTTCCGCAGACGAACACAATACGCCTTGCTTACCCATGGAGATGTTGATGCTTCACTTTTTCTGGTCACCATACATCTTCAGGGAAGATTCCTATAACAAGTACGAAGCGAACAACGCCGAAATCTGCAAGCATGCGCGAAGGGTTCTCGGGAAACACACAGACATTCATCTGGAAAGCTTCACCGCCTCCCGGGTGACCCGCAACCCGTCCGACATCCTGCTTGGGCACACCACCTTCGATCCAGCCGGCGGGGTGAGCGACGATTGGGTCCGCGACAACGCCCTGTCGCCGGGCGAGCCCTGCCATCCCAACACCTACATCATGGTCCCGATCCTGCCTGTGCAGATCGCGGAGCACAAAAAATGGTCTCCTTTCGTCGACAGCCAGTTCGACGCCGCCCGGCTGATCTTCGGCATCTGCGGCGAGTATTGGTACGAGCAGATCCAGGCACTGCCGGTCGATACGCCGATCGGCCGGATCAAACATAAGCTGGTCCGCATCGACATGGGGTGCGAAGCGCGCCTGTTCGGATCGCCCCGCCGATACACCCCGGAAAGCATGAACGGCCTGCTCCATCTGAGCGACCTCCAGCCGCACAAGGGGTTCGACCTGCTGCTCGACAGCATCGACCCAAGCCGGATGCGGCTGCATCTGGGCAGCGGCAACCTGCGCAGCTATCCCAACCAGCGGGTCCGCATCCACGACAAGGAGGTCATCTCGCTGGGTTGGATGGACAACAGCAATCCGCAGGTGGACCACTTCGTCAAGGAGCAGTGCGCCTTCTACATCCACACCAGTTCCCTGGATGCGCAGGCCACTGCAATCCTGGAGAACTGCGCGCGCGGGCTGGTGCCCATCGTCACCCCGGAGAGCGGTTTCCGCTCTCCCCACGCGATCTACCTGACCCAGGACACCGCCAGGAACCGTGAGATCATCCTCGCGGCGATGGCGATGAGCCCGGCGGAATACGAGGCGCGCAGCGCCGGCGTCGTCGAACAGATCCGGACGAATCACTCTTGGGAAACCGTGTTCGGCACTGTATGGGAGACCATCCAAGCCGACATGCGGCAGCGGTATACGGCATGAGCGGCCCGACGATGACCACAATCCCCACCAGTTCATGCCGGCTGTGCGGCGGCAACGCGATCCGCGTGTTCGAGACGACGGTTCTCGGCCGCCACCAGGTCGGCTATTGGGAGTGCACCCAGTGCGGCTCCCTGCAGACCGATCCTCCCCATTGGCTGGACGACGCCTATATGCCGGACTGCATGATGCAGGACGTCGGTATCGTACAGCGCAGCATATTGCTGTCGCTCACGGTTCCTCCCCTGCTGGAGCAGCTTGGCGTCGGGGCGGGAACCCCCTGCCTGGATTGGGGCGGAGGCAACGGCCTGTTCACCCGCATGATGCGGGATCGCGGCTTCGCCTTCTTCCTGCACGACAAATATGTCGACAATCACTATGCGCTGGGGTTCGCACGCAAGGATACGGCGACGGCCGTCTTTCCGGTCACCACGGCATTCGAGGTGCTGGAGCACTTGCCAAATCCGGCCCAGGACCTTGATGGCATCTTCGCCGCGGACTCGGACATCGTCATCACCACGACCCAGCTTTATCGCGGGGAAGGGCCGGACTGGTTCTACCTGTCCCCCGACAATGGCCAGCACGTCTTCTTCTACTCGCTGCGCGCTCTTGACATGGTGGCTCAACGCTACGGCATGCGGCTGCACAGCAGCGGCCAGACCCATGTCTTCTATCGGGAACGCCCCAAGCATCTGCGCTATTCGCCCGACCAGACCCACGCACTGGGCAAGGCGCTCGCCGATCAGGGAGGAACGCTGGAGAGCGGCCTTCGCGGCCTGCAGAACCACGTCCGGCAAGCGCCCTATCGGCATGTCGCTGCCGATGCGCAGGCTTTGCTGGAGCGTTTGCGCTCCAGCCGTTCCGCATCCGCGTCGGCACCGCCACCGGCGCGGGAACGCCTGCATTTCCAAATCCGCCGCAGCCCGGCCAAGCCGCGGGTGATGATCGATTCCGTCTTCTTCCAGCTCCAGCGGACCGGCATCGCCCGTGTCTGGCACAGCCTGCTGAAGGAGTGGAGCGGCACCGACTTCGCCAAGCGCCTGCTGGTCCTCGACCGCAACGGCTGGGCGCCGCGGGTGCCGGGCATCGAGTACCGGATGATCGAGCCGCACGACTATGCCGACCCGCAGCGCCAGCGGCGGATGATCGAGCAGTGCGGCCAGGAGGAGAGGGCCGGGGTCTTCATCTCCACCTACTACACCACGCCGCTGACCATCCCGTCGGTGATGATGGTGTACGATATGATCCCCGAAATGCTGAACATGGACCTGGCGCAGCCGATGTGGGCCGAGAAGCGGGCCGCCATCGCCTATGCCCAGCACTATATCTGCATTTCCGAAAGCACCCGCGCCGATCTGGAGCGCCTGCATCCGGAAACCGCCGGGCGGACCAGCCTTGCCTATCCGGGGGTCGATCCCTCGTTCCGCGTGCTGCCGGAGGCCGACCGTCGGGCCTTGCTGGCCGAGGTGCGCTGCCCCAACGGCTATTTCCTGCTGGTGGGCGGCCTGCACGAGCACAAGAACGGCGTGGCCCTGGTCCAGGCCCTGGCACAGATGCCGCCGGAAGAACGCCTGCCTGTCCTGTGCTCCAGCCGCCATGCGTCGCCGGACCAGCTGAACGGCCTGCCGGAAGGGGTCGAGGTCCGGCTGGTGCGGGCGGAGGACGACGCGCTGGTCCGCCTGTACAATGCGGCGACCGCGTTGGTCTTCCCGTCCTTCTACGAGGGCTTCGGGCTGCCACTGATCGAAGCGATGGCCTGCGGGTGCCCGGTCGTCGCCTCCGACCTTCCGGTGCTGCGCGAAGTGGGAGCCGAGGCGGCGCTCTACATCGACCCGCGGTCTCCGGACAGCTTCATCCCCGCCCTGCACGCCGTCCGCCGTCCGGAGACCCGGAACGCCCTGATACAGGCCGGCTTCGACCGGAGCAGGCGCTACACTTGGCAGGGAATGGCCGCCGCGGTTCGCGAGGTTCTGGAACGGGAGGCCGACCGGGCGGGGGCCTGAACCCTCCCATACCATTGAACATAAAGCCTGACACAGCGGGCTTTATGCCCGCCCCCGATCGGCGGGCGCGACCCCCTTACGGCGGAGTGCAGGTGACTTCCGCCCGACCGTATCACTGCCACCAGGCGTGATCGTCGGTGATCTCGGGTTCGGGGACGTGGATGTCGCTGCCCGGCGGCAGGGCGACGAGGTTGACGGCGCCGACCCCGCCGAACAGGTCGGTGGAGTTGCCGGCGAAGTTGCCGGGATGGAACAGGCGGGCCGTGTGCCACCAGACCCGGTAGCCCATCGACCGGATCAGCCCGATCAGGGCGGGCGAGCGGTCGCGCCGGTCGTTCTCGACATACAGCACCGGCCGGTGGCGCGCGATCAGCCCGCCGGCCCCGCGCAGCACCGCCTCCTCCATGCCCTCCACATCGGCCTTCAGCAGGCGGCAGGACGGCAGGTCCAGGCTGTCCAGCGTCACCAGCGGAACCAGTTCGCCATACTCCCACCCGCCGAGGCCGAGGGCGCCGAAATTGTTGGAGCAGTTCGGGTCGAGCGTCGGCACCCGGATGGCGCCGGCCTCGCTTCCCACCGCCATGCGCCGGGTCCGCACATTGACAACGCCGTTCAGCGCCAGATTGGCGGAGAGCAGGTTGAACAGCATCTCCTGCGGTTCGAAGGCGATGACGGTGCCGGACGGCCCGACCATGCGGGCCAGCGGCAGGGTCTGGGCGCCGATGTTGGCCCCGACCTCGACCACGACGTCGCCCGGACGCACGACCGAGCGGAACAGGGCCACCTCATACTCGGCATATTCGCCGTAGAGATCGAGGGAACGGCCGACATAGCGGTCGTTGCGGTTGTAGACCATCAAGCCGTGGCGGCACGGCCGCATGCGGTTGAAGCCGCCTTCCAGATCCACTGGCCCACCGATCATCCACCCGCTCCCATCCGACCCGGCCAAGCTGGCCGCACGCCACGGCCCCTGCTGTAGCCAAAGCAGGAACCGGAAGCCACGACTTTCCGCCCACCTTTTCCGCCCACACGCCCGCTGCCCCCGCCTCTCCGTCACCCCGGGTCCGGCATTTCACCATGGCACCCGGCCGGGGGAGGCGCTACACCTAGCCCCCGTCGCCACCCTCGGCAGTCCCTTCGGGAGAGCAGCCCCATGTGCGGTTTCGCCGGCTTCGCCGGACCCGGCGGCGAGCGCGACCTCGCCGTCATGACCAGCATCATCCGTCACCGCGGTCCCGACGACGACGGCGTCCATATCGACACCGACGGCGCCTTGGCCGTGCATCTGGGCTTCCGCCGCCTCGCTATCATCGACATCGAGGGCGGCCACCAGCCGATGGCGACGGCGGAAGGCGATCTGGTCATCGTCTATAACGGCGAGATCTACAACGCGCCGGAATTGCGCCGCGCGCTGGAGCAGGCCGGGCACCGCTTCGTCACCGACCATTCCGACACCGAAGTGCTGCTGCACGGCTACCGGGAATGGGGCCTGGACATGCTGGAGCGGCTGAACGGCATGTTCGCCTTCTGTCTGTACGACCGCCGCCGGGGCCGGCTGGTGATGGGGCGCGACCGCTTCGGCAAGAAGCCGCTGTTCTATGCCGAGACGGCGGACGGGCTGGTCTTCGCGTCGGAGGCCACCGCGGTGCTGTCGCACCCGTCGGTGCCGGACACGCTCGACCGCACCGCGCTGGTCAAATATTTCGCCTACGGCTTCATCCCGGCGCCGCTGACCGCCCATGCCGCGGTGCGCAAGCTGCCGGGCGGCTGCAGCATGGTCTACGACCTGGCCAGCCGCCGGCTGTCGGTCAGCCGCTATTGGGAATACCGCATGGTGGTGGACGACCAGCCGCCGGGCGGTCCCGACCAGTGGGCCGAGGAGCTGCGCGAGCTGCTGGACCGCGCGGTGGAACGCCGCATGCTGAGCGACGTGCCGGTCGGCTTCTTCCTGTCCGGCGGCATCGACAGCGCCGCCATCGTGGCGCTCGCAGCCCGCCACCGCGACCCGGCCTTGATGAAGACCTTCACCATCGGCTTCGACGAGCCGAGCTTCGACGAGAGCGGCTATGCGGCCGACGCGGCGCGCCACTACGGCACCGACCATGCCTGCCGCACGCTGAACCTCGACACCGCGGCGGGAATGCTGCCGGAACTGCTGGGCCGGCTGGACGACCCGATCGCCGATCCCTCCATCCTGCCGACGCACCTGCTGTCGCGCTTCGCCCGCGAACGGGTGACGGTGGCGCTGACCGGCGATGGCGGCGACGAGCTGTTCGCGGGGTACGACACGTTCGACGCGCTGCGCACGGCGCGGCTCTACCACCATGCCGTCCCCCGCCCGCTGCACCGGCTGGCCGAGGCGGTGGCCCACCGGCTGCCGCGCTCGGACCGCAACATGAGCTTCGACTTCAAGCTGCGCCGGGCGCTGCGCGGGTTGGGCCACCGGCCGGCGCACTGGATGCCGGCCTGGCTGGGTCCGGCGTCGGTGGAGGAGGTGTCGCGGCTGTTCGGCGCCGAGCTGACCGCCGACGAGCTGTATGACGAGGCCGACGCGCTGTGGCGCTCGGGCGCCAGCCGGCACGACGTCGACCGCTCCATCGAGTTCTACGGCCGCTTCTATCTGGGCGAGAATCTGCTGATCAAGGCCGACCGCGCCAGCATGTTCTGCTCGCTGGAGACGCGTTCGCCCTTCCTCGACCGCGACCTCGTCGCCTTCGTCAGCCGCCTGCCGGCGGGCGTGAAGCTGCAGCCGAACGGCATCCGGGCCGGCACCCGCAAATGGATCCTGAAGAAGGCGATGGCCCCGCTGCTGCCGCCGGCGATCCTGTCGCGGCCCAAGAAGGGCTTCGGCATCCCCTTGAGCCGCTGGCTGCGCCACCTGCCCCAGCCGCCGCTGGAGACCGCGGCGCGCATCGGGGTGGACGGCAAGTGGCTGGCGGCGCGCTGGGACGAGCACCGCAGCGGGCAGGCCGACCACCGCGGCCTGCTGTGGGCCTGGACCGCGCTCGCCACCGCGCTGGACCGCCCAGCCCCGGCACCGCCCCTGGCACCGATGGAAAACGCCGCATGAGCCTAGACAGTCTGGACCGTCCGTTCCCTCGGACGCGCGGGGGGGCGGACATGCACGATGCTGCCCGCTCCGATGTCCCCGCCGGCCGCGGTTCGTCGCCCGCCCGCATCCTGGTCGGGCTGCTGCTGGGGCTGGGGGCGCTGATCGTCGCCTATCAGTTCGGCATGAACATGCATGCCAGCACCGGCCTGCCCTATTGGGACGACTGGGGCTATTTCTTCGGCACCGCCCAGGGCGTGCAGCAGCCGCTGACGTTCCAGTCGATCTTCGCCAAGGACAGCGACCATGTCGCGCCCTTCTTCAAGCTGCTGACCCACGGGCTGTGGCAGGCCATCGGCGTCGATTTCCTCGCCTTCCGGCTGGTCGGCTGGCTGGCCTTCGCCGCCATGCTCGCCGCTTACGCGCTGGTGCTGCTGCGGGACTGCGTGCGCTCGGCCTGGGATGGGGTGCCGGTGGCGGCGGCCGGGCTGTTCCTGACCGGCACGCTGAACAACGAGTATTTCTATTACCAGCACATGGGGCTGGCCCAGCCGATCTTCTTCACCTGCCTGTTCCTGTTCCTCCACACGCTGGCCCGCGGGCGGCTGATGCTGGCGACGCTGTTCCTGCTGGCCTTCGGCTCCACCGGGGTGTTCGGCGCCAGCTATGCCCTGGGGGCTGCCGGGGCCGGGGCGGTTCTGGCCCTGCGCCAGGAGGAATGGCGCGATCGCCTGGACGGCCGGACGCTGGTGGCGGTCGGCGGCGGACTGCTGCTGACCGCGGCGATGCTGTGGATGACCTTCCACGGCTCCTACGCCAACCACACCGGCCAGCCGCTGGTGCTGCCCTGGCACAGCGGCTTCTGGGCCTTCCTGCTGGGCGCCTTCGCCACCGCCGCCGGCCTGCCGGTGGAGGCGGTGGGAGCACCGCTGTCCTTGGCGGCGGGAGCGGCGGCCCTGGCGCTCTGCCTCATCCCGGCGGCGGGCCTGCTGCTGGGCCGCGCCGGGTGGGAGAAGCGCAATGCCGCGCTCGCCATTTCCGGGCTGATCGCCGGGGCGCTGATCGTCACCATGACCACCGCGCTGGGCCGGGCCGGGCTGTGCGGCGAGGGCATCGCCAACGCCATGCGCTGCGGCACCATCCCGCGCTACGCCTATCCGGTGCTGCTGGCCTTCCCCGCCGCGGTCGCCGGCTGGACCCTGCTGTTCGGCCGCCGCACGGGGGCGGGGGCGGGAGCATTTGCCGGTCTGGTGCTGGTGGCGGCGCTCGCCGTCGGCCATGGCGCCGGGACGGACGCTTTCTGGCGGCACTGGAGCGTCGCCGGCCTCAACCGCATGGTGGCGGAGCGCGACGGGGCGGCGGAGCGCTGCGTCGCCACCTATCTGCAAGCCATCCGCAAGCCGGCCGGATCGGACTCGGCCGGGATGGATTGGGGCCAGCCGCTGGTCTGCCCGTCCGCCTCGCCGCGCAACATCGCGCCGTTCCTCCAGGCCGCCTACGATCTGAAGGCCGACTTCGTGCGGACGATCCTGGCCGATGCCGCGAGCCGGCCGGAGCGGGGGACGCTGGCCACCCTGTTGCAGGCGGGCAAGCTGGATGAGGCGTCGGGACGGCTGCTGCTGGAGGCGGCACCGCGCGACGCCGGTTTGCTCGGGGGGGGGCTGCTCGGCTCGCTCGACCGCTTCACGCAGCTTCCCTCCGGCTCGCTGGCGGCACTCGGCTGGGCGGTCGATGCGGCGGTGCCGGCGCCGGCGGCCTTCGTCCTGCTGGGGGTGGGCGACCGCATCGTCGCGACCGCCCCGACCGGCGGTGCGCGGCCGGACGTCGCAACGGTCCTCAAGGACGGGCGGATGACCGACAGCGGCTTCGCCCTGCCCGTTCCGTCCGAACTGGCCGGCCAGCGGGTGCGGCTGTTCGTGCTGGGCCATGACGGCGGGCTGAAGGAACTGACGCCGCCCGGCGGGGTGGCGGCGACGCCCTGATGCGAAAAGGCCCCGCACCGGGAACGGTACGGGGCCTTTTCTTTATCGGGACCGATCAGTCGCGGAGGCTGCGGTCCGGCGGCGGCGGCTCGTCGAAATTCAGCATGGTCTTGATCGAATAGTGGCTCTTGCCCTGGCTTTCGAAATAGATGCGGACCAGCAGCTCGGCCAGCAGCCCCATCAGGATGCACATCACGCCGGTGACCAGCCCCATCGTCACCAAGAGCGGCAGCGGCGTCAGGATGAAGGAGATGCCGTCGACCAGCTTCAGGTAGATCGCATAGATGCCGGCCAGCACCGACAGCCCCATGAACATCAGGCCGGCGAAGCCGAAGATGTAGATCGGCTTGGTCTCGTACTGGGTCAGGAACTTCACGACGACGAGGTCGAGCACGACCTTCAGCACCCGCTCCAGCCCGTATTTCGACTGGCCGTGGCGGCGCGGGTGATGGCGCACCGGCATCTCGGTCAGCCTGGCGCCCTGCCAGCGGGCGTAGATCGGCACGAAGCGGTGCATCTCGCCATAGAGCCGGTAGCCCTGGAGCATCTGGCGCCGGTAGGCCTTCAGCGTGCAGCCATAGTCGTTCAGCTTCACCCCGGAGATGGTGGAGATCAGCTTGTTGGCCATCCGGCTCGGCAGCGTGCGCAGCAGGAAACCGTCCTGCCGGTCGGCGCGCCAGCCCGACACCACGTCGTAGCCCTCGTCCAGCTTGGTGAGCAGCCCGGCGATGTCCTGCGGGTCGTTCTGGAGGTCGCCGTCCATCGGCACGATGACGTCGCCGCGGGCATGGTCGATGCCGGCCATCATCGCCGCGGTCTGGCCGACGTTGCGGCGGAAATTGATGACGCGGATGCGGCTGTCGGACGCCACCCGCTGCAACTCCGCCTCCGTCCCGTCGGTGGAGCCGTCATTGACGAAGATGACCTCGAAGCTGCGCCCCAGCCCGTCGAGCGCCGGGATCAGCCGGCCGCACAGAGGGGCGATGTTGTCCTCCTCGTTATAGACCGGGATCAGGACCGAGACGGAAACCGTGCCGGTGTCCGTGGTGGCGGATCCGGGGGCAAGCAGGAGGGTCATCGAACGGGTCCGGAGGCTGCTGTCATCTGTGGGTGCGATGCCGGGCCATGGTATGGCCGCTGGGTCCAGCGAGCGCAACGGCTAATTGGGGCGCGGACTCGGCACGGGGCCCGTCGGGAACCGCGACATGCGGCAACTCCGCCTCCCCTACTGCGTCTTGCCAAGGCCCATGCCACTGTGGGATGACGTGCGGGCAAAAGGCGGGGCAATACGAGCAGCCGGGCGGATGTCCGTCGGTGGTCGTCTGCCGTCCGTTCAGCCCGACATGCTCCCCCGACCGGAACCGGCCCGCATCCGATGAAACTCTCCCTCGTCATCCCATGCACCCACCGGGACGTCGTCCTGGTTCCGGATCTGCTGGAAGCCTATGCGCAAGGCGCCGAACTGCCGGATCAGGTCATCGTATCGGTCAGCAACGCGCATATGGCGGACAAGGCCGTCCTGGAGCGGATCGCCGCCATCGGCGTCACCCGGTTCCCCGAGATCCTCATCCTCAAGCATCACAGGCGCATGTTCCACGGGCCGAACCGCCAAGCGGCCTCTGAACGGGCGATCCATGAGCTGATCTGCTACCAGGACGCCGACGACATTCCGCACCCGCAGCGCGTCCAGATCGTCAAGCGCCTGTTCCAGCAGTACGACATCATGCACCTGAACCACACTTACTGCCGGGCGGGATCGGAGTTCCAGCAGGTCCACGGCGCCCTTCAGTTCATGATCTGGCACCAGGCGGCCATCTTCAACGGCAGCTTCCCGCAGGGCCGGCTGCGCGACTGCGTCCAGGATCAGCAATCCTACGGCGCCTTCACCGAACGCCCGGTTCATGCCGGGCAGCCGGTGATCCGGCGGGAGGTGCTGGAGAAGGTTCGCTGGAAGGATTGGGGGGAGCTCGCCTTCGGCATAGCCGAGGATTACGAGTTCAGCATGGAATGCGCCTATGTCTGGCGCAAATCGATGATCGTCGACATTCCGCTGATCCGCTACACCCCCTATGCGGGCCGCGAGACGATGGAGGAAATGCTGGGGCTGGTCCCGGATGACGCGCCCTCCGCCGATACGACCCCCGCTCAACAACTCTGAACAGGACAGCCGGCGTAAGGCCGGCTCCACCATCAACCCTTCGGGAAAGAATGCAGGCGATGATCATTGCGGATCTGACCGGCGGCCTCGGAAACCAGATGTTCATATACGCTGCGGCCCGTGCCGCGGCCCTGCGCCACAACGTGCCGCTGAAGCTCAACATCGCCGGCTTCGTCCGCTACAAGCTGCATCACTATGCGCTGTCGAACCTGAACATCCAGGAAGACCTCGCCACGGCGGAGGATCTGACCGACATCCTGGCCACGGGCCGGATCTATCGCGAAGGCAACCCGTACGGCTTCGACCGCAACGTCCTGGAAGCCCCACCGCCGATGTATATGCGCGGCTATTTCCAGAGCTTCCGCTATATCGAGCCCATCGCCGACATCATCCGCTCGGACTTCAGCGTCCGGACGCCGGCCGAAGGGCAGGATGCCAGCGTGCTGTCCATGATCGCCGAAACCAACGCGGTCTGTCTGCATGTCCGCCGCGCGGACTACGTCTCCAACCCCGGAACGCAGCAGCATCACGGCGTCTGCCCGCGTGAATATTACGAAGGGTCGCTCAGCCATCTGCAGAACCGGGTCGGCCCGGTGACGCTTTTCGTCTTCTCCGACGACATCTATTGGGCGCAGGCCAACCTGAAGCTGGACGCGCCCACCGTCTTCGTCGGCCACAACCGCGCCGACCGCAATTACGAGGATCTGCGGCTGATGAGCGCCTGCCGGCACTTCATCATCGCCAACAGCAGCTTCTCCTGGTGGGCTGCCTGGCTCGGCGCCGCCCAGGACAAGGTCGTCTATGCACCGGCCAGATGGCTGAACAATGGGCTGGACACCCGTGACCTGATCCCGCCCGGCTGGACCCAGGTCCGCTACTGACCGGGATTGCTTCGGCAGCCCTCCGCCGCATCGCATCCCCGTTTCCGCCAATCTCCGCCAAATCTCGGGTGAGCGCCGCCATGGACTTGATGGCCAGAAAAATCTTCGTCGCAGGGCATCGCGGCATGGTTGGGTCCGCTGTGCTGCGAAAGCTGCATGCCATCGGACATTCGAACATCCTCACCGTCGAAAAGGGCACGGTCGACCTGCGCGACCAGACGGCGACCAATGCCTTCTTCGAGCAGGAACGCCCGGAGGTGGTCATCCTCGCCGCGGCGCGCGTCGGCGGCATCCAGGCCAACATCGCCTCGCCGGGGACGTTCCTGTATGAAAATCTGGCGATCCAGACCAACGTCATCCATGCCGCCCAGCAGTCAGGCACGGCACGGCTGGTATTTCTCGGCAGCTCCTGCATCTACCCGACCAATTGCCCGCAGCCGATGCGGGAGGAGTATCTGCTGACCGGCCCGCTGGAACCGACCAACGAAGGCTATGCCATCGCAAAGATCGCCGGCATGAAAATGGTCGAATACTATCACCGGCAATACGGGATGGACGGCTTCTCGCTGATGCCCTGCAACATCTACGGCACCAACGACAGCTTCGACCTCCAGAATTCGCATGTGCTGTCCGCCCTGGTCCGCCGCTTCACCGACGCGGTGGACGACGGCATCGGCCGGGTGGAGCTGTGGGGGACCGGCCGCGCCCGGCGCGAGTTCCTGCATGTCGACGATCTGGCCGACGCCATCCTGATGCTGACGGAGCGGATGCCCGGCGACGGCCGCTTCATCAATGTCGGCAGCGGCACGGACATCTCGATCCGCGATCTGGCCCTGTTGATCGCCTCCAAGGTCGGCTATGACGGCGAGATCGCCTGGAACGCCGAAAAGCCCGACGGCATGCTGCTGAAATGCCTGGATGTGTCCCGGATGCGCGAGATGGGTTTCCACCCGCTCGTCACATTGGAGGACGGCATCGAACGAACCATTGCCGATTACCGTACCCTGAAGTCGCGGAGCGCCGCATGACCCCCGCCGATCTGCAAGTGAAGCTGCTCGACGTCCTGAATGCCCTGATCGCGGTCGGCAACCGCGGCAACGAGGCCCAGGCCCGGCGCTACTTCTATCCCCTCAGCCTTGCGACCTTCGACGTGGACGAGATCATGGAGGCGGTCCATTCGATGACCAGCTTCCGTACGACCATGTGGGAGAAGACGCTTCAGTTCGAACGCCAGTTCGCCAGCTATGTCGACTGCAACGATGCCGTGATGGTCAACAGCGGCTCCTCCGCCGACCTGCTGCTGTCCTTCCTGCTGCGCAACCCGACCAACCCGCTTCTGGAAGAGGGGGACGAGGTCCTGGTTCCGGCGGTGACCTGGCCGACGCACATCTGGTCGCCGCTGATGGCCGGGCTGAAGGTCCGGCTGGTGGACGTCGATCCGACGACCTTCAACATCGACCTTGACGACCTCGAGGCGAAGATCGGTCCCCGCACCCGTGCGCTGTTCCTGGTGCATCTGATGGGCAACCCCTGCCAGATGGACCGGATCGGGGCGCTGGTCGCCAAGCACAACCTCGTCCTGCTGGAAGATTGCTGCGAAGCGCTGGGAGCGGCCTGGAACGGCAAGCAGGTCGGTACTTTCGGCCTGGGCGGCGCCTATTCCTTCTTTTTCTCCCACCATATCTGCACGATGGAAGGCGGGATGATCTCCTGCTCCAGCGCCGAGGTGGCCGACAACCTGCGGATCATGCGGGCGCATGGCTGGATGCGCAACGCCAACCGGCCGGCTCCTCCCATGGCCGACCCTACGCTGGACCCGCGCTACACCTTCGTGAACTGGGGCTTCAACCTGCGCCCGACCGAGTTGCAGGCCGGTTTCGGTCTGCACCAGTTGCGCAAGCTGCCCGGCTTCAACGAGAGGCGGGAGCAGATTGCCCGGCGCATCTTCGACGCCATCGACCGCAGCGGACATCTGTCGCGGCCCCGCGCCCATCCGCTGGCCCAACCCTCCTGGTTCTGCATTCCTCTGCTGGTAGCCGCCGACGCGCCCTTCACGCGAGACGATCTGGTACGTTACCTGGAGAACAAGGGCGTGGAGACCCGGCCGGTGGTGACCGGCAACATCGCGCGCCAGCCGGCAGCGAAACTGTTCCCGGATCTGGCGACCGGTGCCCTGCCCGGCGCCGATGCGATCCACGACCGCGGCCTGTATATCGGGCTGTCGCCGCTGTTCACCGATCAGGTCATCGACCGCCTGCTGGAATGCCTGCAGGAGTTTCTGGGAGGCTATTGACCGTTATAGACCGACGCCCTCGCGCGGCCTGGCCCCAGGCCGGCTGCGCAGGACGGTCAGGTCGATGACGGCGCCCAGCAGGGCCACCATCGCCTGGAAGGCGAGGATGCCGAAACCGAGCGCCAGCGACTGGGCGTGCGGCACCCCGACCAGATCGAGCAGACCGACCAGCGACGCCTCGCGCAGGCCGATGCCGGCAACGGTGACCGGCATCAACACGATCACCGACATCAGTCCGATCACCGCGCTCCACACCGAAAAGAGCTGGTCGATGCCGACCGCCAGACCAAGCGACTGGCTGCCGGCGACCGCCGCCACCTGCACCGCGATCCCGACGGCGACCGACAGCAATGCCCGCCCCGGGCGGCGTGTCTGGTCGCGCCAGGCTTCCAGGAAGCGGCGCAGCGGGCCGAGGAGCCAGGCCTCGCGCTTCGGCCCGGCACGCCAGCCCAGCAGAGCCAGAAGCAGCGTGCGCGCCGGCGACCAGGCCAGCAAGGCGGTCGCCGCGACCAGCCCGGCCAGCACCACCCCGACCGCAACCAGCAGCCCCTCGCCGAAGCGTGCCGACTGCACCGCCAGCCCTCCGCCGGTCAACAGCAGCAACCCTGCGATCCCCGTCACCTTGTCGAAGGCGACCGCCGAGACGATGCGACCGCCATCGTCTCCGCCCCGCCCTTCGTCGCGGCTGAGCCGGTAGGCCTTCACCGCCTCCCCCGCCAGCTGGCCCGGCAGCACCAGCGCATAGAGCTGCGCCACCAACGTGTAGGCAAGCAGCCGCCCCGCCCGCAGCTCCGGCAGCAGCACCCGCAGCTTCAGCGCGTTCAGCACATGCATCAGGAAGAACAGCAGGCCGGCGAGCGCCATCAACCCCGGCGAGGCAACCGCCAGCACCCGCCCGACCTCCGCCACATCGACCCGCCACAGCAGCAGGGCGACCAGCAGGGCGCTGACCAGGGCCTTCAGGCGGGGACGCATCTAAAGACACCTTTTCATGAAATCATGACGTGATGAAAGAAGATCATGCCCTCTCCCATGCGCCCGGCGGAGCGAAGACCAGCCGGGCGCATGGGAGAGGCAGGGAACTCACGACCCCGGCCGGCGAGCCAGCACGTAGATGTAGTCGCCGTGCGACCAGGAGTTCAGGCGGAAGATGTGGTACAGCGCCTCGGCGAGGAAGCGGCGGCCGGGGCCGTAGTCGCCTTCCGTGCCCTGGCCGCTGGCGGCGCCCAGGACGTTGCGGTAGAGCGGCGAGAAGAAGGGGAAGCCCCACTCCACCACCCGCTCGATCTCCAGCCCGACCGACTTGATCTTGGCCTGCAGCTCGCCGCGGGCATAGTTGCGGTGGTGGCCGACCGTGCGCTCGAAGTCGCGCATCCGCCCTTGCAGGGTGGAGACCAGCAGGTAGCGGCCGGTCATGGCGGCGAGGTTGCGGAGCGCCGCGACATCGTCCTCGATATGCTCGACCACGTCGGTGCAGACCACCAGATCGAAGCGGCGGTCGAGATGGCCGGCGGCGACGTCGAGCAGGCCGAACTCGGCATTGGGCGCCCTGCGGCGGGCGACGTCGATGGCCTTGGCGGCGAAGTCGAGACCGGTGTAGCTGGCCTGCGGCTTCAGCGGCATCAGCGTGGCGAGCAGCGAGCCCTGGCCGCAGCCGACGTCAGCCAAGCTGTCGTAATTTAGCGGGCGCACCATCTCGGTGACGATGCGGCGCAGATGCCGGCCGGTCGGGCCGTATTTGCGCATGTCGTTCCAGCGACGCTCCCAGCTGTCGTCGTAATCGACGCCGCCGGGATGGTCAGCCGCCGCCGCGGGCAAGGGAGTGGAGAGGGGAGTGGCGGACTTGAATGCGTCGTCGCTCATGCGGGCCTCCGGCGCAGGATGAATTCGTTGCAGCCCGTCGGCACGCGCGGCGGACGGACCTCCAGCATGTCGAAGCCGAGCGCGTCCATCCGCGCCCGCACCTCGTCGGCACTGGCATATTCATAGGGGTAGCCGCCGAGCCAGTCGGTCACGTCCACCCAGAACTCCATGCCGCGCTCCTTGCGCAGCGGGTTGGCCCCGGTGATCGCCCAGGTCGCCAGGAACATCAGCGAGCCCAGCGTCCAGTCCCAGACCTTCCGCAGGAAGCCCGGCGACAGGTTGTAGACGATCTTGATTAGGGTCCAGATCGGCGAGGTCCAGTGGCGGTTGTAGAGCGCCAGCACGAAGGTACCGCCCGGCGACACCAGCGGGGCTACCGTCTCGATCGCCGGCCACATGGAGCCGGTGTGGTGCAGCGAGCCCCAGGCATAGACCACGTCAAAGCGGCCGAGCGAGCCGGCGAAGCTGCTGTCCAGCGCAGACCCGCGGCGGAACTCGATGCGGTCGGCCAGATCCGGAGCGAAGCGGCCCAGGTTGCGGCGGGCGACCTCGACCCCGGTGGGGTTGACGTCGAAGCCCAGCGCACGGGAAACGCCCAGCTTGCCGGCGGCAATGGTGAACAGGCCGGAGCCGGAGCCGACATCGCAGAAGCTGGCGTCCTTCAGCCGGTCGGTCCCGACCAGCCCTTTCAGGCTGTCGATGGCCGCCACCAGCCGCGGCTCGTCCAGCACCGTGCGCGAGTAATGGTCCCAGTTCTCGCCGAAATCGAAGGCCAGGGCGGATGCTCCGGCCGGGGTGCCGCCCCTGCCTTCCGCCGTCTTCACCGGTTCCGCCACGCTGTCCGATCCCTTGCTGTCCGATCCGCTCTGCCGCGCCGCCATACGCTCCCGAAAGCCATCGGATGTCAACAGCACCTGTGAGCCGGCGCGACGGCCGACGGAACCGACGCCATGGCGACGGCTCCACCCTCCCTGGCCATCAACCGGCCCCCCCGACATCAACCGAGCCCCCAGCCATCAACCGAGGTTGATGTCGGAGAGCGAGAGGACCGTGCCGTTGTACACGCCGAGCAGCCGGACCTCGGTGGCGGCCACCTGGCCGTCGCCGTTGGTATCGACCACCTGGTACAGGCCGGAGCTGGTGCCGTTGTTGGCCAGAACCAGCGTGCTTGCACCAGCCGACGAGTTCGTCAGCGTACCCAGGGCCGAGCGGAAGCTGGCCAGCGAAGCGTCCGTCAGGCTGCCGCTGACGACCGAGGTCAGGCTCACCAGCTCGTTGGAGCCGATGTTCACGCCGTTGGTCGCAGCAGAGGCCGTCGTGAGCGAGGCATCGCCGTTCTTGTCCGCAGTGGTCCGGGCCGTACCGGTCAGCTGCACCTTGTCGGTGCCCGACTGGAAGTTCGAGACCGAGACGAAGCCGGTGTTCGCGCCCAGCGCCGAGATGTCGGTGAAGGACGAGTACACCACCGTGTCGGTGCCGCTGCCCGAAGCCAGGCTCAGGCTGTCGCCCGTGCCGGCCTGGAAGCGGATGCCCGAACCGCCGGTCACCGTGATGGCGTCGGTGCCCGCACCGCCGATCAGCGTCTCGATGCCCGAGACCGACATCGTCACACCGGTGTCGCCCAGCGTGATCACGTCGTTGCCGGTGCCGCCGGTCAGGGTCTCGATGCCACGCAGCAGGACCGTGTTGCCGCCATCGCCGAGGCTGACGAGGTCGGAACCGGCGCCGCCGACCAGGATCTCGATCCCGCTCTCGGCCCGCATGGTGACGCCCGTGTCGCCCAGGATCACCAGGTCGCTGCCGGCACCACCGATCATGGTGTCGATGCCGCGGGTGATGACGGTGTTGCCCGCCGCACCCAGGGTCACGACATCCGAGCCGGCACCGCCGACCAGGAACTCGACGCCCGAGGCCGTCATCGTCACGCCGGCCGAACCGGTGAAGACGATGTCGGTGTTGGCGCCACCGACCAGGGTCTCGACGCCCGTCACGGTGACCGTGTTCGGGGTGTCGCCCAGGGTGATGACGTCGGTGCCCACGCCGCCGATCAGCGTCTCGACCGCACGGGTCAGCAGGGTGCTGCCCGAGGTGCCCAGAGTGATGACGTCGGTGGCCGCGCCGCCGACCAGGATCTCGATGCCCGAACCCAGCGTCATGGTGACGCCGGTGTCGCCCAGGAACACCAGGTCGCTGCCCGCACCGCCCGACAGGGTGTCGATGCCGCGGGTGATGACCGTGTTGCCCGAGGAGCCCAGGGTGACGACATCCGAACCGGTGCCGCCGACCAGGAACTCGACCCCCGAGACCGTCATCGTCACGCCGGCCGAACCGGTGAAGACGACGTCGGTGTTCGCACCGCCGGTCAGGGTCTCGATGCCCGTCACGGTGATGGTGTTCACCGTGTCACCGAGCGTGATGACGTCGGTGCCCACGCCGCCGATCAGCGTCTCGATGCCGCGGGTCAGCAGGGTCGTGCCCGAGGTGCCGATGGTCACCACGTCGGTACCAGCGCCGCCGACCAGGATTTCCAGGCCATTGGTGGCTGCACCGACCACGTCCACGGTCAGCGTGTTGCCGGTGTCGCCCAGGATCACCAGGTCGGAACCCGCACCGCCGATCAGCGTCTCGATGCCGCGGATGGTGGTGGTGTTGCCGGCCGTACCCAGGGTCAGGACGTCGGTGCCGGCGCCGCCGATCACGAAGTCCGCACCCGAGACGGTGAGGGTCGAACCAGCCGTGCTGGTGAAGATCACCTCCAGGCCCGTGCCGCCGATCACCGTTTCGATGCCGCTCACCAGCAGCGTGCCGCCGGCCGTGCCGATGGTCACGATGTCGGTGCCCACGCCACCGGTCAGGGTCTCCAGACCCGAAACCAGCAGGGTGTTGCCCGCCGTGCCCAGCGTGACGATGTCGGAGGCGAGGCCACCGATCAGCGTCTCGATGCCGCCGACGATCAGCGAGTTGGCGGTGTTGCCGAGCGTGATGACGTCGGTGCCCAGACCGCCGGTCAGCGTCTCGACGCCGCGCAGCAGCACCGTGTTGCCGGCCGTGCCCAGCGTGACCACATCGACGCCCGTGCCGCCGACCAGGATCTCGAGGCCGGACGCCAGCAGCGTCGAACCGCCCGAACCCAGGAACACGAGGTCGGAACCCGTGCCGCCGGTGAGGGTCTCCAGCGCGTTGACCACCAGGGTGTTGCCCACGGTGCCCAGCGTGACGATGTCGGTGCCCACGCCACCGGTCAGGGTCTCCAGACCCGAAACCAGCAGGGTGTTGCCCGCCGTGCTCAGCGAGATCAGGTCGAGGCCTGCGCCGCCGGCCAGGGTCTCGATGCCCGAAACCACCATGGTGGTGCCGGTGTCGCCGATGGTGATGACATCGGTGCCGACGGAGCCGATCAGGGTCTCCAGGCCACGCAGGATCAGGGTGTTACCCGCGGTGCCCAGCGTGACGACGTCGGTGTTGGTGCCGCCGACCAGGATCTCGATGCCCGAAGCCAGCATCGTGTTGCCGGACGACCCCAGGAAGATCACGTCGGTGCCCAGACCGCCGGTGACCGTCTCCAGCAGGTTGGCGAGCAGCGTGCTGCCGGCCGTGCCGATGGTGATCAGATCGGTGGTGGTGGAACCGGTGATGGTTTCCAGAGCCGAGACCAGCAGGGTGTTGCCCGCCGTGCCCAGCGACACGACGTCGACGCCCGCGCCGCCGTTCAGCGTCTCGATCAGCGTCACCGCGAGGGTGTTGCCGGCCGAGCCGAGGGTGACGACGTCGGAGAGCGAGCTGCCGGTCAGGGTCTCAAGACCCGAAACCAGCAGGGTGCCGCCCGTGGTGCCGATCGTGATGGCATCGGAGGCGGTGCCGCCGATGATCGTCTCGAACAGCGAAACCGTCGCGGTGTTGGCCGTGTTGCCCAGCGTCAGGACGTCGGTGCCGACGTTGCCGCTCAGCGTCTCGATGCCGCGCAGCAGGACCGTGTTGCCGGCCGTGCCCAGCGTGACCACGTCGGTGCCGACGCCGCCGATCAGGATGTCGATGCCCGACACCGAGACCGTCGAACCGCCCGAGCCCAGGAACACCAGTTCCGAACCCGTGCCGCCGGTGATGGTCTCAAGACCGTTGGCAAGCAGCGTGCCGCCGGCCGAACCGATGGTGATGACGTCGGTGCCCAAGCCACCGGTCAGGGTCTCCAGACCCGAAACCAGCAGGGTGTTGCCCGCCGTGCCCAGCGTGATGGCGTCCGTCGCCGCACCGCCAGCCAGCGTCTCGATGCCCGAAACCACCATGGTGGTGCCGGTATCGCCGATGGTGATGACGTCGGTGCCGAAGGAACCCGTCAGGCTCTCGATGCCACGGACGATGACCGTGTTGCCCGAGGTGCCCAGGTTGACCGTATCGCTGCCCGTGCCGCCGATCAGGAACTCCAGACCGGAAGCCAGGACCGTGTTGCCGGCCGAGCCCAGGAAGACGAGGTCCGTACCCGAAGCGCCGGTGATCGTCTCGATGCCCGAGGCCAGCAGGGTGCCGCCCACGGTGCCGAGCGTGACGACGTCGGTGCCGACGCCACCGGTCAGGGTCTCCAGCAGCGACACCAGGACGGTGTTGCCGGCGGTGCCCAGGGTGACAACGTCGTTGCCGGCCTGACCGGTCAGCGTCTCGATGCCGGACACCAGCGTGGTGTTGCCGAGGACCGAGGCGAGGGTGATGACATCGGTACCGACATTGCCGGTCAGCGTCTCGACGGCCGAGACGAAGACGGTGTTGCCGGCCGTGCCCAAGGCGATGACGTCGGTGGCGGTGCCGCCGATGATCGTCTCGAACAGCGAAACCGTGGCGGTGTTGCCCGTGTCGCCCAGCGTCAGGATGTCGGTGCCGACGTTACCGGTCAGCGTCTCGATGCCGCGCAGCAGCACCGTGTTGCCGGCCGTGCCCAGCGTGACCACGTCGGTGCCGACGCCGCCGATCAGGATGTCGATGCCCGACACCGAGACCGTCGAACCGCCCGTGCCCAGGAACACCAGTTCCGAACCCGTGCCGCCGATGATGGTCTCAAGACCGTTGGCAAGCAGCGTGCCGCCGGCCGAACCGATGGTGATGACGTCGGTGCCCACGCCACCGGTCAGGGTCTCCAGACCCGAAACCAGCAGGGTGCCGCCCGCCGTGCCGATGGTGATGGCGTCCGTCGCCGCACCGCCAGCCAGCGTCTCGATGCCCGAAACCACCATGGTGGTGCCGGTGTCGCCGATGGTGATGACGTCGGTGCCCACGCCGCCGGTCAGGATTTCCAGACCGCGGACCGTGGTGGTGCTGCCAGCCGAGCCCAGCGTGATGACGTCGGTGCCCGCACCGCCGATCAGGAACTCCAGCGCGACCGTCTGGAAGGTGCTGCCAGTCGAGCCGATGAAGACCAGGTCGCTGCCCGCGCCGCCCTGCAGGAACTCGATGCCCGAGGTCAGCAAGGTGTTGCCGGAGGTGCCCAGGATGACGGCATCGGTCGCCGTGCTACCGGTCAGGGTCTCCAGACCCGAAACCAGCAGGGTGCCGCCCGCGGTGCCGATGGTGATGGCGTCGGTCGCCGCACCGCCGGTGATCGTCTCCAGCAGGCTGGCGAGGATCGTGTTGCCGGCCGAACCCAGGGTGACGACGTCGGTGCCCACGCCACCGGTCAGGGTCTCCAGACCCGAAACCAGCAGGCTGTTGCCGGCCGTGCTCAGCGTGACGACGTCGGAGGCCGTGCCACCGATCAGCGTCTCGATGCCGTTGACGGTCAGCGTGTTCGCCGTATCGCCCAGCGTGACGACGTCGGTGCCGACACCGCCGGTCAGCACGTCGATGCCGCGCATCAGCACCGTGTTACCGGCCGTGCCCAGCGTGACGACGTCGGAAGCCGTGCCGCCGACCAGGATTTCGACGCCCGAAACCAGGACGGTGTTGCCCGTGGTGCCGAGGTAGACGAGGTCGGAGGCGCTGCTGCCGGTGATCGTCTCCAGCAAGCCGGTGAGGATGGTGCCGCCAGCCGAGCCGAGGGTAACGACGTCGGTGCCCACGCCACCGGTCAGGGTCTCCAGACCCGAAACCAGCAGGGTGTTGCCGGCCGTGCTCAGCGTGACAACGTCGGAGGCCGCGCCACCGATCAGCGTCTCGATGCCGCCGACGGTCAGGGTGTTGGCGGTGTTGCCCAGCGTGATGACGTCGGTGCCGACACCGCCGGTCAGCACGTCGATGCCGCGCAGCAGCACCGTGTTGCCGGCCGTGCCCAGCGTGACGACGTCGGAAGCCGTGTCGCCGACCAGAACCTCAACGCCCGAAACCAGGACGGTGTTGCCCGTGGTGCCGAGGTAGACGAGGTCGCTACCGGCGGCGCCGGTGATCGTCTCCAGCAGGTTGGTCAGGACGGTGTTGCCGGCCGAACCCAGGGTAACGACGTCGGTGCCGACACCGCCGGTCAGCGTCTCGACCAGGGTGACCAGCAGGGTGTTGCCCGCGGTGCCCAGCGTGACCACGTCGGTGGACGAGCCACCGGTCAGGGTCTCGATGCCGCCGACGGTCAGCGTGTTGGTGGTGTCGCCCAGCGTGACGACGTCGGTGCCGACACCGCCGGTCAGCAGCTCGAGGCCACGAACGGTCAGCGTGTTGCCGGCCGTGCCCAGCGTGACGATGTCGGAAGCCGTGCCGCCGACCAGGATCTCGAGGCCGGAAACCAGGACCGTGCTGCCGGCCGAGCCGAGCGTGACGATGTCGGTGCCGACACCGCCGGTCAGCGTCTCGAGGACATTGGCCAGGATGGTGCTGCCGGCCGTGCCCAGCGTGACCACGTCGGTGCCGACGCCGCCGGTCAGGGTCTCGAGGGCATTGACCAGCAGGGTGTTGCCGGCCGTGCCCAGCGTCACGACATCGGTTGCCACCGTGCCGCTCAGCGTCTCGATCGCGCCGACCGTGATGGTGCTGCCGCCGGTGCCCAGCGTGACCACGTCGGTGCCGATGCCGCCGGTCAGGCTCTCGATCCCATTGATCAGCAGCGTGGTGCCGGCCGTGCCCAGCGTCACGACGTCGGAAGCCGCCGTACCGGTCAGGGTCTCGATCACGCCGACCGTGATGGTGCTGCCGCCGGCCGCCAGGGTGACGACGTCGGTGCCGACACCGCCGATCAGGATCTCGATGCCGCCGACCAGCAGGGTGCTGCCAACCGTGCCCAGCGTGACCACGTCGGTGCCGACGCCGCCGGTCAGGGTCTCCAGACCCGAAACCAGCAGGGTGTTGCCGGCCGTGCCCAGCGTGACCACGTCGGTGCCGACGCCGCCAGTCAGGGTCTCAAGGCCGCCGGCCAGAACCGTGTTGCCAGCCGTGCCCAGCGTGACCACGTCGGTGCCGACGCCGCCGGTGAGCGTGTCGATCGCGTTGACCAGCAGGGTGYTGCCGGCCGTGCCCAGCGTGACCACGTCGAGGGCGGTCGTGCCGGTCAGCGTCTCGATCGCGCCRACCGTGATGGTGCTGCCGCCGGYCSCCAGSKTGAYSACGTCGGTGSCGMYRCCGCCGGTGATGGYSTCGATGCCGCTGACCAGCAGGGTGCTGCCATTGTTGCCCAGCGTGATCACGTCGGTGCCGACGCCGCCAACCAGGGTCTCGACAGCCGTGAGCGCCAGGGTGTTGCCAGCCGTGCCCAGCGTGACGATGTCGGTGCCCGACGAACCGAACAGCGTCTCGATGCCGCCGGCCAGAACCGTGTTGCCAGCCGTGCCCAGCGTGACGATGTCAGTGCCGACGCCGCCGGTGATCGTCTCAAGCAGGTTCACCAGCAGGCTGTTGCCGGCCGTGCCCAGCGTGACGATGTCGGTGCCGACGCCGCCGGTCAGGGTCTCCAGCGCGGAAACCAGGATGGTGCTGCCGGACGTGCCCAGCGTAACGACGTCGGTCCCAACACCGCCAGTGATCGTCTCAAGCAGGTTCACCAGCATGGTGGAGCCGGACGTGCCAATCGTGACCACGTCGGTGGTGGTGCTACCAACCAGGGTTTCCAGCAACGAAACCTGGAGGGTGGAACCGGAAGTCAAGGTAATGAAATCGGTGCCGGTGCTGCCGATCAGCGTCTCAAGCGTCGAAATCGACACGGTGTTACCGGCCGTTCCGAGCGTGATGACATCGGTGCCAACGTTACCGATAATCGTAGAGAACTGCCCCAATGTTAGGGTTGAACCCGTAGTTACGCCTACGGTGTAGGGTCCAGCCATTAGTAATCCCCTTCAGGTTTGGTTCGCCGGCGGATGAACCATTCTAAGGTGTGCGCCACACTGGATGCAGGCAGACAGACTCAGTCCTAGCGCGACCTAACACACCGTGCCCTTGTTATCCGAAGGACTGCGCCTATGGCAATCCGTTTCTACCGAAGTGGGTAGACCGAACTGGCCGGTCTTGTGACACTCTGTGAAGCGGTTATCCTGAATGGCGGAGTGCTATTCCCCCAAGCCTTTGCAATGCCTTGCGAAATGCCCGGTATGGCGAAATCGCCACAGCACGCGCGAAGTTGGTGGTACCCACAGTTCCAAGGGCTTCCAGGCGGGAGCGTGCCCCCGGGAAGGAGGAAGCCGTTCTCGAATCGAGTGTGCAGCGACGAAGACTTGCGTGACCTTCACAACTTCGCCGCCGATCTGCCGCCAAGCTCTGGCTTCGACGATGACGGCCACGTTGTTACAAGTTGATAACACGGCCTGTATTTCGTTTGCCGCGGCAGCGAGGATGCGCTTGGAGAATTCGGGAACACCCGTTATTCCCTTGCGGCAACAGGCGCCGCCGGACAGCCGCCACACGAAGACACCCAAGGGCCAGGGACGACCGATCGAGCATGGCGACCATTCAGGACGCGCTCGCCGCAGCAGTGCGGCATCATCAGAGCGGCAATCTGGCCGCGGCCGCGCGGATCTACCGCCGTATCCTGGAGATCACGCCCGAGCAGTCCGACGCGCTGCATCTGCTGGGGCTGGTCGCCCGCCGCGCCGGACAGGGGGGAACAGCACTCCGCCTGATGATCCGTGCCCTGCGGATCGATCCCGCCATAGCGGAAGCGCGGCTCAATCTGGGCAACCTGCTGCGCGACCAGGGCCATGCAGCCGGGGCGGCGGCGGCTTACCGCAACGCCATCGCACTGCGCCCCGACTTCGCCGCCGCCTATGAGAATGTGGGCGGCCTGCTGCGCGGGCTGTCGCGCCCCGCCGATGCCCGGGACGCCTATCGCCGGGCGATCCGCCTCTCCCCCGCCGGGTCGGAGGGCCATGCGGGGCTGGGCAATGTCCTGCAGGAGGGCGACGACCTGCGGGATGCCGTCGCCTCCTATGCCCGCGCCATCGCCATCGACCCCACCCATATGGCCGTCTGCAACAACCTGGGCATCGCGCTGCGCTCCCTGGACAAGACGGGGGCCGGGGCGGAGGCGGCAACGGCGTGGCATCGCCGCGCCGTGGCGCTCGATCCCTATTTCGCCGCCGGCTACAGCAGCCTCGGCCTGGCCTTGCAGGAGTTGGGACGGTTGGAGGACGCGGCGCACGCCCATGCCCGCGCCGTCGCCGTCGATCCGGGCTTCGCCGGCGGCTATGCCAACCACGGCAACGCCCGGCTGAACCAGAACCGGCTGGACGAGGCGGTCACCGGCTTCCGCCGCGCCGTCGCCATCGACCCCGCCGGTCCGGATGCCCGCCGCAACCTGGGCATGGCCCTGCTGGTCGGCGGCCGTTTCGAGGAGGGCTGGCGCGAGTATGAGTGGCGGCTGCGCTGCAAGGACGCGCCCGCCCAGGCCGCCATGCCCAAGCCGCGCTGGACGGGAGAACCGCCGGATGGCCGCCGCATCCTGCTGCACGGCGAGCAGGGGCTGGGCGACAGCCTGCAATTCTGCCGCTACGTTCCCCTTGTGGCGGCGCGCGGCGGCCGGGTGATCCTGGGGGTGCCGGCGCCGCTGAAACGGGTGCTGGCCGGCCTGCCCGGCGTGGAGCGGGTCGTCAGCGGCCAGCTCGGCACCGACGACTTCGACCTGCATCTGCCGATGCTGAGCCTGGGCGAGGTGTTCGGCACCCAGATGGACACCATCCCGCACCGCGTTCCCTACCTGTCGGCGGAGCCCGATCTGGTTGCGCGCTGGGGCGAGCGGCTGAAGGGTGCGGCAAAGGACGGGGGCGGGCTGAAGGTGGGCATCGTCTGGGCCGGATCGCCCACCCACGGCAACGACAGGAACCGCTCCATCGGGCTGGCCCCCTTCGCCCGGCTGGCCTCGATCCCCGGCGTCAGACTGGTCTCCATCCAGAAGGGRCCCACCGAAGGGCAGGCGGCAAACCCGCCGGGCGGCTTCCCGCTGCTGAACCTGTCGCCCGACATCAAGGACTTCGCCGACACCGCCGCCATCATGGCGAACCTCGATCTGGTCGTCTGCGTCGACACCTCCGTCGCCCATCTCGCCGGTGCCCTCGGCGTCCCGGTCTGGGTGCTGGTGCCCTTCGCCCCGGATTGGCGCTGGATGCTCGACCGCGAGGACAGCCCCTGGTACCCGACCATGCGCCTGTTCCGGCAGGCAAGGCCGCAGCACTGGGACGACACCATCGACAGGCTGGAGCGCGCACTGCGCAAGCGCGCTGCCGGATAAGGGGTCCCGGCAGGATCGGGTTTCCCAATGGGATCGGGGGCCATGCCCCGCCCGCTGCGTCCGTCATCCCCCTGGCTTGCCTGACTGTCCGGGCGGCCGGCGCATTCGGGACTGCGAATATAAAAGTGCCACGCCGGAGCGACCGGCGTGGCACAGTTTCGGCTGGAACCCTTTCCCGGGTCCATACAGACATTTGATGATATTTGGCGAACTGTTCAAGCGCCTTCTCCTGAACGGCAGCGTTTTGGCTCGGCATCGCCTCTATATTTCCGCAGGGCGGTGGTGGACCCGCATTTGTGGTACCGGCCACCCTTGCAACATGGACCATTCAGGGCCGGTGAACCGCGACTCGGGGGAAACGATACGGTCGAACGGAAGGCATGCTGGCAGCTTGTCAGCCGGACGGGTGTCATGGGATGAAAGCCGCCCCAGCCTGAAAAGCCGACCGCCATGCCCCCCATCCCGCCGCCCGCCGATCTCCAGAGCGATTTGGACGCCGCACGCGACGCCGAGCGGACGGGAGGACCCGAAGCCGCCATGGCGCTCTACCGCCGGGTGCTGGAACGTGACGCGGAAAAGGGCGAAGCCGGAATGGCGGTGGCCCATGACGCGCTCGCCCGGCTGCTGGTCGGACAGGACATGGCGGAGGCGGCCGGCCATGCGCTCGCCTCCTGGCGGCTGACGCCCGCCGACCAGACCCGGCGCTCCAACCTGTGGCAGCTTCTGACCCATTTGGGCAAAGCCGACGACGTGGACCGCTTCCAGGGCCGAGACGACTGCGTCGGGCTGGTGGCGCTGGGCAACGCGCTGCGCCGCGACGGGCAGGGGCTGCGCGCCGAACGTGCCTACCGCCGGGCGCTGGAGCTGTATCCGGAGGTCTCCTTCACGCTGAGCCGGCTGGCCTGCCTGTGCGCCGAGCAGCACCGGCTGGAAGAGGCCGACGCCCTGTTCCTCCAGGCGGCGGAGCGCCATGGCGGACGCGATGCCGCCACCCGCACCGCCCCGGCCTTCCTGGCGTCCCTGCGCGACGGGCCGCCGCCGGCCGGCATCCGCGCCACGCTGGCCGAAGGGGCGGGAAGCGCCGACCGGCCGCTGGTGGTCTACGCATCCTGCGACGCGGTCTATGCGCGCAAGTTCCTGCCGACCATGGTGCGGTCCATCGTCGAGGACAGCGGCCTGGACTGCGCCATCGCCCTGCACCTGATCAATCCCGACGCGGAGGCCGAGGCGACGGTGGCGTCCCTGGCCGCCGCCCATGGCGCCGGGCGCTTCATCGTCCTGCGCGAGACCATCGACCTGGCGCCACTGGGCGACAACGCCAAGACCTATTACGCCTGCAGCCGTTTCCTGGTGCTGCCCGACCTGCTGTCCCGTTGGAAGCGGCCGGTGCTGATGCTGGACGTCGACCTGATGGCGATCCGCGACCTGAACCCGCTGCTGGCGGCCTCCGCCCACTCGGACCTGGGGATGATGAGCCATGCGCTGAAGCGGCTGGACATCTGGAGCCTGCTCTACGCCGACGTGCTGCACATCCGGCCGACCATGGGCGCCCTGCGTTTCCTCGACCTGACCCGGCGCTATATCCGCCATTTCCTGGATCGCGGCCTGCCGGTCTGGTTCCTCGACCAGGCGGCGCTCGCCGCCGTGCATCTGGCCGGCTTCACGACGGAGGCGGCCCCGCGCCTGACCGTCTATCCGGCCGATATCCACAGCAGCACGGTGATGGTCGATGGCGAGGGCCGCTATTGGACCGACGACAGCGCCTATTTCTATTCGGTCCGCGCCACCGGCGGCGGCCAGCAGGCGATGCACCGGCTGAAGCGCCGGGCCGGCACCACCGCCGACGTCAAGCCCGGATAAGGCTGGGCGGCGCCGGCCCGTCTCAGCGGATCCAGCCTGTCTCCCGGAAGCGGTCGAGGTTGTCGCGCACCAGCCGGGGATGACGGTCGAGCGGCACAACCTCGTATCCCCCACGGGCGCCGGGGGCGCCTTCTGGCAGGGTGCCGCCGCCGTCGAGGAAGCTGGCGACATCCGCCATGTTGCCTTCGCCGAAGGACTGGGCATGCTCCTGGTGGGCGTAGGCGTTCAGCTTGGCGGCGAAGCGCGACACATCGCCCATCCAGCTGAAATGCCAGCCGGCGTCGCGGATGAGGTGGCCGATGTTCTGCTTGGCGAGGTAGCGCACGGCGTTGGGGCCGATCTGCCGGATGAAGCGGAAGGGCGCGGCCCCGGCGGCACGCCAGTCGCGGGAGAAGCGATAGTTCAGCCGGTAGAAGAACAGGTCGAGTTCGGTGGTGAAGACGGTGTCAAAGGCCGGCCCGCCGCCGCGCAGCCGCTCCACCACCTCGCGCCGCAGGATCTCGTCGACGTCGGAGACGATGACCATGTCGTCGTCGCGGCAGCCGTCCAGCCCGCGCAGGATGGCGTCGCGCTGGTAGGCTTCCCGCTGCCAGGAGAAGGTGCCGACAAGCTCGTCCACCACCACGTAGCGGATCTTGTCCATGTAGGGCTGGAACCGCTCGCGATGGTCGCCGAAGGTCAGCGCCTTGGGCTCGCCGGAATGGGTGTGGGACGCCTCCACCACGACGAAGCGCTCGACCACGTCGTAGAGTTCGGCCAGCCGGACCTCCAGGATCTCGGCCTCGTTGAAGAAAGTGCAGCAGTCGAAGACCCGCCGGGATGCCGGCCCCGCCGGGACGGCCGGTCCTCCCGCCATGTCTTCGGCGGCCATGTCTTCGGTGGCCGTGTCTTCGGCGAAGGGATTGCCGGGCAGCGGAAGAGTGGGATTGTGTCCGAGCGCCGCCGCATAGCCGACGAGCGACCGCATGCCGAGCAGGGTCGTCCAGCGCTGCGTCCGGGTCCAGCTGTCGATGCCGGGCGCCTCCAGCAGGCGCTCCATCGTTGCCGACAGGCTGTCGAAGGAGGCACGGGCCGCGGCCTGCCGGTCCATGTCGTAGATATAGGCGTAGGCGAAGCCCTTCAGGCTCTCCAGAAGCCCCTCGATGACGAGATACTGCTGGGCCTGCGCCTTGCGCTCCAGTCCGGCCGGGCTGTTCCACAGGTCGAAGCCTCGGCTGTGGGCCTCCAGGGCGTCGCGATAGCCCTGCCGCTCCTGCTGGAGGTCTCCCAGCCAATGCATCGCGGCCGCGGCCGCCTGCCGGCGTGCCTCCGCCCGGCCGGCGCCCGGCCACGCCTCCGCCTGAAACGTCATCCCGCGGCAACGGGTCAGGGCCTCCGCCTGACCGGGCGGGCACAGCCGGCCGAGCGCGCCCAGGAGCGGAGCCGCCGGCCGGTCACGGCCAAGCCACTCGGCAAGGGCGCGGATGCCGGCCGGGATGGCGATGTCGCGCAACTGGCCGGCATGGGCCGTCCCCGGGGCGAGCAGCAGGCCCCGGGCGATCGACATGGCCGCCACCGCTCCGTCGCCGTCGGCGCCGCGCTCGAACTGCCCGACGAGCAGATGCGCCTGGGCGATTGCCGGATCGAGGACCAGCAGCAGCCGGCAGGCGCGCCTGGCGTCGCCGGCCCGCCCGGCATTCGCATCCTCCGTGGCGCGCTGGAGGATCATGGAGATCATGGCTTCGCAGTTGGTGCGAAGGGTGTCGCGCGGCGCGCCATACTGCGCGAGAAGGGCGAAACACCAGACCGCCACCTCGAGCCGGCCATGCCGGTAGGCGTCGCTCCCCTTCGCAAAGATGTCGGTCAGGACCGTTTTCGACAGATCTACGGCGTCCGCATTCCCGGGATCCCGTTGCAGGATGCGCCGCAGCCCTTCGATGGCGTGCCAGGAACGCCCCGCTTCGGCATCGGTCCGGACCTGGAGAAAGCTGGCGTCTGTCATGCGGCGGATCCTGGCGACGGGATGGCGGAGACGAAGGGATGAGCGGCTGAACACAGAACCCGCAGGCAGGCAGCGGCCGATCCGGGCACGGCACAGCTTGCCGCCGGCTGGGAGCCCCGCAACGGCTGGGCCGGGTGGCTATGCCATGGCGACGCCGGGGCTGACAAGCGCCGGGGCAGGGAAACGCCGCCGCCCCGGCATTCCTTCCACTCACCACAAAGCCATTTTATGTTTAAATATCATGATTTCATGTTTCTTCTTCATGACGTGAAACCACTTCCATCTTTCCTGTTCTTGCGTGTAAATCCGCAAAGCTCCCGCTCGGGTCACCCCGCTTTCCCCCTCTGCAACCGGGAACCACCGCATGGCTCGGATCATCAGTTTCGCCTCCACCAAGGGCGGCGTCGGCAAGACCAGTCTGGTCATGGCGCTCACCTCCGAACTGCGCCGGCGCGAGGCAAACGTGCTTCTGCTCGACTGCGACCCCAACCGGCATCTGGCCGAATGGGCACGGCGGCGGAACGATGCCGGGGTGCGGGTGCTGGACGAGATCACGGAATCGAACGTCCGCCAGACGGTGCAGGAGAACGCGCCGAGCTTCGACTACACGCTGATCGACCTTGCCGGCTTCGGCAACCTGACCATGCTCTACGCCTTCTCGGTCAGCGACGGGGTGCTGATCCCGACCCAGCAGTCCTTCATGGACGTAAAGGAGACGGTGCGCACCTTCAAGGTGGTGGCGGATTCCGTCGGCGTGCTGAAGCACACCCCGGCCTCCAGCGTGGTGATCGTCCGCACCCAGGCGGCCATCGAATCCCGCGTCGACCGCCACGCCCGCGGCCTGCTGGACGAACATGGCGTCCCGGCCTTCCGCACCGAACTGATCGAGCGCTCTCTCCTGAAGGAGATGACCTATACCGGCCACGGTCCGGGCGAGGTCAATCCCGAAAGCAATGCCGACCTGAACGTCCGCGCCCTGACCGACGAGTTCGTCGCCTTCCTGGAAAGCTCCCCGGCCAATCCACTGATCCCGCGGGGGTGAGGCGGACCGGACGGCTTCCGGAGGGTGTGGGGAGCGCAGTCGCGGTTGCAGGACATGAGATACGGTCATGTCTCTGCTTGGTGATTTCATGAAATGATTTCTATCGCACAACCGGCGACCTGAGGGTGAGGCGGGGCTGCGTTTCCGCGGATTGGGCGCATCGAGACCGGGGCCTCAAACCGGTGGGCGGTTCCTGTGCGGAGCAGCGGAGAAATTGGCTGGAGAGATTGGCTTGTGTTCCCCTCCGGCAGATGTAAGGGGCACCGGCAGCGGGGCGGGCAGGCTCGGCATCCGATTGCTATTTATCATGTCATGATTTTTAGGCATGACTTCTTGTCAGGATGAGAGCTGATGAAAGCATGAGGCCGGAGCAGGGCCGCTTCGACGAGACCGGAGAAGCCAACCACTCGACCGACCAAAACATGCTTTTTCATCATTTCATGAAATCTTGACAACGCCGTTGCGCAGCGAGGCGGTATCCTCAAATCACGATTGCCCGATCCTGCAAAGGTCCGCTCCTGACCGAGGAAAGGCCGGACAGGGCAAAATAAGACAGGACAGGACAATCGCGTTTCACCGGGTACCCCCGCCAATACGGGACAACGGCATCTCCCCTTCTTGCGGTCCCACTGCCACGGGCATACCGGACAACCGGCACAGCCTCGCCCCCACATTGCCGAACTCACGGCACACCATTTCATGATTTGTTTTCAGCATAACCATTCATACAGAGCTTGCCGCCCCCGCTTTTCCTCCGGCGATGCTTCCGCTCCGGATGGACAGGCCATCCTTCCTCCGCCGATGGCCGCTCCTCCATCCCCTCTTGGAGCCTCCAAGCCCACACTTGTTTTCATGTTTTTATGTCATGATTTTTTGTGTTGGAATGATGCCTTGCTATCCCCCTGTGCTCCCCGCGCCACGCCGGTCGGCTTTCCGTCATGGCACAGGGGCCACCCGCCACATGTCGCGAAGACAGGACACCAAGTCATGATAATGCTTCATGGCTTATTCGGCCGGCCCTCTTGGAGCCGGCATCGCCCTGACCGGAGTGCCCATGTCGACCGACAGCCCCGCCAAGCCGACCGTTAAGCCTGCCGCCAAGCCGGCTCGTCCTCCATTGGGCGGGATCGGGATCGGCGGGCTGGGCGCGAACGACATCGATCCGATCCGCCAGTACGGATTGAGCAAGGGCTTCCTGCCGACCGAGACGGAGCCGACGGCACCGCCGGCGGCCGTCTCCCAGCCCATCTCACAGGCCGCTGTCCAGCCCACCGCTCAGCCCGCACCGCAGCCCCAGCCGGCTCCCACCGTCGTCCGTCCGGCGCCGACCCGGCCGTGGCAGGCGATGCTGCCCGATTATCTGGTTGAGGAGCTGCGCCAGGCCGCCGCGCGCGAAGGCACCGCCCAGAAGGTGATCGTGCTGAAGGCGCTTCGGCAGGCCGGATTCCGGATCGACGACATCGACCTTCAGGATCTGCGGCGGCGCTAAGCCTCCCGAATGAGCGCCGGGCGGCCTCAAGAAGCACACAAGTGCAGCCGAAGGGACGGTTTGACTCTCCTTGAGTAGCCGTCTATCCCCTACCCGCGCTCTGCTCCTGCTCCAAACCGACTGCAGACCACCAGCGACGACGAGAGATGAAGGCAAACATCACCCAGGCCGCCCCGGCGCCGTCCTCCCAGGCAGCCTTGCCCCTTCAGGCCTCGCCGCATCCGATATCGTCGGTTCCGGTATCATCGGTGCCGACTCCCACACCGGCTCCGGCCCCAATTCCGGCAGCCAGCCAGGGCTCCCACGGACTCAGCATCGAGATGCTGGAAGGGATGCTGGAGCAGAAGCCGCGGGATCCCAATGTATGGAGCGCGCTGGGCGCCCTGCTGCGGCAGGCCGGCAAGCCGGAGGCGGCGATCGCCTGCCAGCGGCGCGCGCTGGAGATCGACCAGCGCCATGTCGGCGCCTGGACCAATCTCGGCAACGTGCTGGGCGACGTGGAGCAATATGCCGATGCCATCGCCGCGCAGGAGCATGCGGTGGTGCTGTCTGGCGGCAACGCCAACCTGCTGTCCAACCTGGTGGTGGCGCTGCGGCACGGCTGCCGGTTCAACCGCGCGCTGGAGATCCTGGACGTCGCCCTGCGCGCCCGGCCCAACGACCCGGGGCTGCTGTGGGACCGCGCCCTGACGCTGCTTCAGGTCGGCCGCTATGCCGAAGGCTTCCGCGATTACGATTCCCGCCTGTCGCTGCCCAGCTACCAGAACCGCATCGCCGACGGCACGATGTGGGACGGCGGGCCGCTCGACGGCAAGACCATCCTGCTGACCACCGAACAGGGGTTCGGCGACGTGCTGCTGACCGCGCGCTATGCGCCGATGGTCAAGGCGCGCGGCGGCCGGGTCCTGCTGGAATGCCATCCGGAGCTGCACCGCCTGCTGTCCGGGCTGGAGGGCATCGACGGCTTCGTGCGCGCCGGCACTCCTTATCCGCCCTACGACGTCCATTGCCCGCTGATGAGCCTGCCGCACCGGCTGGGCACGACCATCGACACGGTGCCGCCGCCCACCCGCCTGACCGTTACGGCCGAAGCGCGCGAGAAGGCAGCCCGGCTGGTTCCCGGCCCGGACGGCACGATCAAGGTCGGCATCATCTGGTCCGGCCGCGTCACCTTCAAGGACAACGCGCGCCGCGCCACCACTCTCAGCCGCTTCCTTCGCTTCCTCAACGTGCCGAATGTGCGGCTCTACAGCATCCAGAAGGGCCCGCCAGAGGCGGAGCTGGAGACGCTCGGCACCTCCACCCTGATCACGCCGCTGGGGCAGCATTTCAACGATTTCGCCGATACCGCGGCGGTGCTGGAACGGCTCGATCTGGTGATCATGACCGACAGTTCGGTGGCGCATCTGGCCGGCTCGCTGGGCCGCCCGGTGTGGAACCTGCTGCAGTTCATGCCCTACTGGGTCTATGGCGACGGCAAGGGCGAGTGGGCGGACACCACCCCCTGGTACCCGTCGATGCGCCTGTTCCGCCAGACCACCCCGGGCGACTGGGACAGCGTGTTCGCCGCCGCCGAACAGGCCCTGCGTCAGCTGGTGGCGCTCAGGACCTGAGATCGGACGCGGCCATCGAGCGTCGGGACGGAGCGGAATGGTTCCGCTGTGCTCACGGCGTCAGGCAATTTCCCGCTCATGCCTGACGCCCCATCCTATGGCGTTCCTCCCACGGACCGTAACGCCCGGCCCACCTCGCCCAGCACGCCCCTCCAATCCCCGGGCGCCGTCTGGCGGAAGAGCCGCAAACTCGGGTACCAGGGGGATGTGGCCGCAGCCCCCCCCCAGAACCACGCCGGCATAAACGGCAGCAGCACCCAGCCTGGAACACCAAGCCCACCGGCCATGTGCGCCGTGGTGTTGTCGATGGTGATGACCAAATCCATCGCCGCCACCAGGGAGGCAAAGCCATCGAGATCGCCCGATGGGTCAACGCTTGTTTCATGGAAAAGGCCGGCGATGCGCCGCTCCTGGTCGTCGACACCGTATTGCAAGCTGATGAGCCGCCCTCCGGCTGCCGCCACCCCTGGAGCGAGAGCCGCCACGAGTTGCTCCAGACCGAGCGAACGTTCTGTACTGGCAACCGAGCGCCAGGAGAGGCCGATACACAGCTGGACATCGCGGTGACGGGCCCGCAAGGCGGCAATCCGCTGTGGATCAGCGACCAGATAGGGGCGTTGGCCGGCAAAATCCTCCGGCCGGCGCCGCAGATACCGCGGCAGGTCGCTGGCCGGAACCCGTGCCACACTGTCATCCACCAGAGCGGGTGTCGCCATGACAGAGGGATCGGCATCTCGCCCCACCACCTCCGTTCCCTTCAAAGAGCGCCGCAACAAGGAAACGAGGCGGGTATCGCATACGAAACGGCAAGCAATGCCGCTTTCGACCAAGTCCGGGATCAGACTGGCAAACAGGATCTCATCTCCCACCCCGGCTTGCCCCACCACCAGCAACCGTCCAGCCGGTATGGCAGAACCCGACCAACGAGGCAGATCATCGCCCACTCCTGGCGACGCCGTGGTCTCCCAGCGAGCAGCCAGATCATCCCATCCACCGGCCATCTCTCCCAGCAGAAGCCGGGCGACACCGCGGTTTACTTTCAGCTCCGAGTTGTCCGATTCAATATCCAGGGCCCGATTATAGGCGGCAACCCCATCCTGTGGCCTGCCCAGATGCACCCGCGCATTGGCAAAAAGGGCATAACCCTGCACAGAGTCGGGTGCCAGGGCGATAACCCGCCTGCCGTATCGTTCTACATCGGGCAACCGTCCTTGGGCTATCGCCACCAGAGCACTGTTGAGCACGGCCTCCACCGCCTCCGGAGCCAGGCGGCGCCCACGCGCCAAAGCCACCTCGGCCATTTCCTGACATCCCAGGGCATGCAGGACAGCGCCACGATTGACGTGCGCCATCGCCAGAGCGGGCACAAGCAGGCCCACTCCCCGGAACGCGGCCTCGGCTTGCTTCAAAGCACCACGCCGGAACAGGAGTATCCCGCGCTGGAATGCCGCTTGCTCCATCAGCGGATCGCAGCGCAGCGCCACCCCATAGGCAGCAAGCGCGCCAGCCTCGTCACCCTGCTCCGCCAGCAGAGCCGCAAGTTCGGCAAACATCGTGGCGTCGGCAGGGGATAGGGCGATAAGGCGCTGCAGACAGCCCAGCCCTGCTCCATAATCGCCGGCCGCCCTGGCGGCCTTGCCCAGCAGGCGCCAGCCATCGGCATTCACAGGATCGACGCGCAGGACAAGGCGATACAGCGCCATCGCCTCTTCCAGACGCCCGGCGGTGTGGTGATCCGCCGCCAGACGCAGAACGTCGCCGGTCGTCGCCATGACTTCGGTGTTCCTGCTTCAATGCCGCTGTACAGCTCTTTGCGTTCCTTAATGCGCTGGAGAGAGGCTGACCAGAACAATTCACCATCCGCACAGCCATCTCCCTTAACCACGGCTGCTGACTGCATCGGCCGATTGCCAACGGTTCATGCAAGCTGTCAGGCGCAATCCGGCTCCCCCGCAACAGGGAACGCCCCACAACAGGGAACGGGAGAGGGGAGGTGAGGATTTTGCCGGTTTGAATACCGTGCCGTCCCCCTACTCCTCGCCCGACGCCCCCGCAATCCGGCCATAACGCGCCAGCAATGGGTCCTGCCGCTTCAGGATGCGCTCCAGGTTCGCAAGCGCATCGTCGACGCCTTCGGCCGGTTCCACCCACCGGTCCAGTTCGGCGGGAGCCACGGGCGCGATCCCAGGAACGGCTCCGGCCGCCGCCGCGGGCCGCGGCGCCACCTCCCCCAGCATCGCCGCCAGATCCGCCGCCACGAAGACACGGTGGGTGCGCCGGCGTGTGATCTCCACGGCGATCTCCAGCCGCTGCAATTCCTCCAGCAAATCGGTGGCGGCACTGGTGGCGCAGCGCAGCCGGGCAGCCAGCCGGGCCGGGCCGATCACCCCTTCCGCCGCCACCGCATCGACGGCCCGGCGAATACGGGCGTCGCTGCGCCGGTCGCCGACGCGCCGGCGCCAGCCGCGCCAGCGATGCAGCAGGGCGGTGAGACCATCCTCCCCCTGCTCCGCTTGCCGGGCGATACCGTCGAGGAAAGCAACGAGCCACATCCCGTCCGGTTCGGCGCGGCGGATCGCCTCGACCCCGTTCAGGCAGGGCAGCGGCAGCGGCGTCATCCCTTGAGCGGCGAGGAAACGGGAAACGGCCAGACAGGCTCCGCTGCGGTCTCCGCCGGCTTCCAGATGGGCGAAGAAGCCAACTCCGCACGCGACCAGCACCGCCGGTCCAGCCGTGGCATGGGCCTTCTCCATCCGGGCGAGCGCCCCGTCCATACTGGTCGGAGCGAATGCCGGCGGGCTGGGGTCGGAGAGCATCTGCCGCATCAGGTCGAGGGCCAGCATGGTGGCCCCCCAGTCGCGCAGAGCACGTGTCGGCACCTGAGCCAGCAGAGTGCGCAGTCGGTTGGGATCGACGCGGCGCCCCTGACTGTCGGCGATGTCGGCAACAGCCTCGACCCGCGACCGATGCAGCCAAGCGGCCAGAACCGGACTGCCGGTGGTTGCCTGGGCCAGCCGCCCGACAGCCTTGGCTGCCCGCTCCAAGGGACCGAGAAGGAGGAGGGGGTCGGAAAGGCGCAAATCCTTCATATCTTTATATAACAGTTAGTTATCGATATTTGATAATAGAAATTCTGGAACCTGTCCAATACACCCGATGTCGGAAACGGGCGCTTCCAAGCGCTTCCGCGCGGCGCAATCAACGCTCGGGATTCCGGTGCTCACGCTGGCATCGCCCCGGCCCTGCCGGCGATCCTGGCCTTTTGTCGCGCACCGAATGCCGGAACCAGAAGACGGGCTTCCGGGGCCGCAATCCGGGGCAGTTTCCCACTTTTGCATCCTGAATCCATATTCATCCGAGTGGATGAAATCGACTGATATTCTGTACAAGAAGCCCGACAGGCGCGTCTCCGCCCAGAATGCCCAGGACATCCCGATGGCCCTCGTCGCCTACGCCCGCGTCTCCACCGAAGACCAGTCCACCGACTCCCAGCTGCTCGCCCTGCGGCAGGCCGGCTGCACGGTCATCTTCGAGGAGCATGCCTCGGGTAGCGACCGTGACCGGCCGGTGCTGGCCAAGGCGCTCGCCAGCCTGAGGAAAGGCGACACGCTGGTGGTGGCGCGCATCGACCGGCTGGCACGGTCGCTGTTCCATCTGCTGGAGGTGATCGACGGGCTGGGGCAGCGCGGTGTCGCCTTCAAGTCGCTGAGCGACCCGATCGACACCACCAGCCCGCAGGGGCGCTTTGCCCTGCAGGTTCTCGGGGCCGCGGCCGAGTTGGAACGGGCATTGATCCGCGAGCGCTCGATCGCCGGGCTCAGGGCCGCGGTGGCCAGGGGGAAGGAGCCCGGCAATCCCGGCCTGCGCCGACGGGACCCGGCGGCGCTGGAGAAGGCACGGCAGGGCCGCGAGGCCGCTCGCGACGAGCTGGTCGTCGCGCACGCCCAGGAGTTCCTGCCGACCGTCGAGGCTCTGCGCCCGACGGCACCATGGGATCAGGTCGTGCGGGCATTGAAGGCGCAGGGGCGGACCCGGCCGTGGGATCGCAAGCCATGGACTCCCAACAGCCTGATCCGCGCCGTCCGCCGGCTGGCCGCAGCGGGGCTGGTTCGTCAGAACCTTCTCGATGCGGCGCCCAAGCGGGTCGACAGCAACGACCTCGTGCTGATGGTGGCGGGGCTGGCGCGGGCCGAGCCCGGCATCACGCTCGATGGCATCGCGCGCCGGCTGCAAAGCATGGGACAGCGCACGCCGCGCGGCGGCCTGCGCTGGAGCCGGTCGTCGGTGAAGAACCTGTTGGATCGCGCCCGGGATCAGGGGATGGTGCGAAAGCCGGAGAGCGCGTAGCCGGCGGTCAGCCTTCTGCACCCCGGCTTGGCGGTAGGACCGGCGACGAGGGGAAAGCACGGGATCATGCAGGCTCGTCGAGGGCCTGCGGCATCGGATCGGCCGCGGCGATCCTGGTCAGGAAGAGGTTGCGGCGGAACAGCAGGGCCTCGGCCTCCCGGCGCTTCACCAGACCTGGAAGCTGCGTTTTCCTGCCATTGACGGTGGCATAGACCCAGCGGCCGAACTCGCCGGCGGCCCCCTCATGGTCCCCCATGTTGAGCCGCTTCAGCAGGGTCGAGGATTGGAAATTCCCCCGTCCCAGATTGAAGACGAAGCTGGCGAGCGCACCGCGCTTCCCGCCATTCAGAGGCACCGTCACCAGCCTGTCGACCACGGCCGCCGCGGCGGCGAGGTCGCGGGACAGCAGCGTTTCGGCCCTTGCGGCGGTGATGCTCTGCCCGAGCGTCACCCCGGCGGTGTGGCCATAGCCGATGGTCGGGATGCCGGCCGGGCAGAGATAGGCGTCGAGGGACAGGCCTTCGAAATGCTTCACAAGGTCGATGGCGGCCTTGCAGATCGGATCGGGCATCGATCGGGACTCCCGGGCGATAGGTGGGGAGACAGGGTGGGAGCGGATCCGGCGGAGCACTGCCGGGACCGTCAGGGCGACAGCGCTCCACCGGATCGAGGCCAGGGTCCCGGGGATGGCCCCGGGACCGCCCGCGTCAGGCGACGTAGTCGTAGACGACGTTGACCGGGTAGGGCTTCAGGTTGGTTATGCGGTGGATTTCGGCCCCGGCCGCCCCGTTGCGCTTGATCGTGTAGTCGATCTTGGCGGCCCCGAGTTCGTACTCGTCCCGCGCCAGAGTCACCGCATCGACGCTGGGCGAGAAGTTCGGGTTGGCCGTCTTCAGCGAGAAGGCGAAGTCGATGGTGCCGTAGCTCTCCACATTCAGGTTTTTGAGGGCATTCTGCAGGGTCAGATAATCGTTGCCGTTGGTGTCGATGCTGGCCCCGCTGTTGAGGGGCACGACAACCCAGGCCGCTCCGTCCCACTTCCGCCAAGTCGTCCGGCCGTCGAAGCTGACCAGCCACTTGATGCTGGTGCCGGGCGGGGTGGTCTGCGTGATCGTCGCCGAATGGATCGTGCTCCAGTCCGACACGTCGATGCGGCTGCTGTCGAGCGTCGCCACATAGAACGGGCCGGTGACGTGCTGCTGGCCGTAGGGGATGGTTGGCGGAGTGAAGCTGGAAGCCCAGCGCATGGTGTTGCTCATGCGGATTTCGTCGAGCGTGCCGCAGAAGGGCGCCGTTCCGTTGCAATCGTTGAACAGGCTCAAGAATCCTCCATCGCCATCGTTGCGGCACATGGTGTCGGACAGCGAGGTGTCCCTGACGCCGTCGATGTAGAACACTGCGGTAGCGGCTCCGGCGTTCGCCAGCAGGGTGTATGTCAGCGCCACATGCTTCCAAGTGTTCAGCGGAATGGCGGTGCTGGCCGTTAAGGTACGGGTACTGCCACCGGCATCGCGCCAACGGAACTGCGGAAGGTTGCCGCCCGCGTTGATCCACAGCTGCCACGTTTCGACGCCGTTGCCGTTGCCGCTGTCGTATTTCTGCGCGATGACGTTGGGTGAAGACGCGGTGAGATAAACCCAGGCGTCGATGGTGAAGGTACTGTCGACACCGCCGATCCAGGTCATCCATCGCGCGCCGCGCATGTCATAGCGATGCGCCCCGCCAGCACCGGTGTAGGCGAACTCGACACCACCGGCGCCGAACCTGGCGCGGGCTGTGCCACTCTTCGGCCCGCCATTGGCACTCAGGGCCGGCATCAGATAGACGCCATCCTTCACCGTGCGGGCATTGCCGTTTGCGGCGATCATCGCGCTGTTGCCGGACAGCTCCTTGACCCACTTCTGGCCGACCGCGCCGTTGAACTCCCACATCAGCGTGGTCATGTCGTCGGCGACCAACGTTGCCGGGGTGAAGTTGGCGGTATAGCGCGGCTGGCCGTTGGTGATGCGCACAGCATCAATGGCTCCGGCCAGATTGTTGATGATCGAGCCGGCGTTGTTATAGGCCCCGAGGTACAGGGTCTGCGTGTTTGAGTTGGACGCAACGCTGATGTGCGGGATGGTATAGGTGCCGATGGTGCCGTCGAGGCATATTGCCCAACCACGCGCATCGCGCACCAGAGCGATGTGGTGCCAGCCCGAGGTGATCGCGGCACCGCTGAAGCTGTTGCCGTTGACAGCCACCGTCAGATTGCCGGAGGTCTGCGCAGCATACATGCGCAACAGGGGGGTGTTGCTGCTATCAACGATGGCAAACAGGCCGTGGTCATAACCAAGGGAATTGAAATAGAACCAGCCTTCGATGCAGAACTTGGCGTTCACTCCGAAGTAGACGGGGTGCCCTGCACTCGGCGGGGAGAACTGGATTGAGGCATACTGGCTGGAGCCATTCAAGGCGAGAGAGGTGGCGTGACCGCCACGCGCCTGCGTTGCCGACAGAGCGGCGCTCCCCTGGAAGATCAGGTCGGGGGTGATGGTGTCGCCGAAGGCGTTGGTACCGTAGCTCGACCCACTGCTGTCCAAAGTGACTTTGTCGCCATTGGCCCCCTCGAAGTGGCAAAGCAGAACGGTGCGATCATCAGAGGAGTATGCCGAGGTCGGCGGGGTGAAGCTGGAGACCCACACAGCTTCGCCACGCTTAACGCGGAACTCATCGACATAGCCGGACCATTGGTTCGATCCAGTAAAGTCGGCACCGAAAGCCCAACCGGCACCGTTGTTCACCGGCCAGATCGAGCTTGTCCCAACCGAGATCGTCGCACCCAGCACACCGTCGATGAAGCAATAGACGCTGGTGCCGCTGCGGGTGATAGCGACATGGTGCCAGGAGTTGGCCGAGAAGGAGCCGAACGACACGCCATTGGCGAGATCGAAGGATGCGGTCCCAGATGCCAAATAGATTTTCAGAACACCGCTCTCATATTGGATTTTCGGCGCGTAGGTTCCCGAATTGCCGACGAACAGGCACTGAGTGGGGGCGCTGGTAGAGGACAGATACGCCTGAACATCCAGCGTGAAGTTGTCGCTCCCCATGGAGAGCAGATCGGCATGACCCTTTGATTTGTCGGAGATGACATAACCGCCAGACAGCAGCGCGGAAGTGGTGCCGAACTTTGCCTGCGCAGTGGAGAGTGAACCTGTCAGCTGGATTTCGCGCCCACTGCCCGAGCGGTCCTTCAGCACCTGCCCGCCGTGGCCGTCGTCGAAGCTGAACAGATGGACGGTGTCGGCATCGGTGACGAACGCCGTGGTCGGGGGCGTGAAGTTGGCGCTATAGCGGGCGATCTTGGAGACGCGGAACTGGTCGAGCCAGCCGGTCAACGTATTCGAGCCAATGGCTGCCGACTGACCGATGATGATCTGGCTGTTGGGCAGCGTGTAGCTTTCGGCCCAGGTCAACGCCGACACGCCATTGACATAGATGGCGGCAATGCCGCTCCGGCGCACGAAGGCGATGTGATAGAAGGCGTTGGTCGCGATCAGGCCGGACGCGGTGTCGCGGTTGGTGCCATTGATCCAGATGCGCACAGACCCGTTGCTGAGGATGATCAGGGCCGGGTTGTTGCCCGAGCTGCCAGCCGGTCGGGTGTCCCAGACAATCGGGTTGCTGGTCAGGCTGTCGAAGCGCGCGTAAATCTCGTAGGTGAAGTCCTGGGACGAACCGAAAGCCAGCTTGTAGCTGGGCGGCACCGCGAAGTAGGACGACCCGTCGAACCAGCCGCAATGGGTGCCGAACGGCGTGATGCCGCGCTCGTCGATGATCTCGGTCGAGCCGTTGGCGCCATCGGCGTGGATCAGCAGCTTGGTGGCGCTGTCGATCTGAGCGCCGGCTGTGTTGTAAAGCTGGAAAGCCCCACCGACCTGATCGGTGCCGGTGGCGGCGTTCTCCTGGGTGTAGTTGGCCTCGGTGTTGTAATCGACGTTGAAGGCTTGGCCGACGAACTGGCTGTAGACCCCCAGGATGGATTTGGCGGGAACGTCGAGGCTGCCGGTGGCCGGAAGAACCGTGACGGCCGACTTGGCGACGGTGTTGGTGTTGGTGTTGGTGGCGAGCGGAGCGCCGTTGACGGTCGGGCTGGACTTGAAATCGACGGCGTTGCCGGAGACCGTCACGGGCAGGTTGCCCGCATGCCAGACCTTATGGGCGACACCGCCCATCGACCAGCCGCCGATCTTGAGCTCGTTGTCGGTGTCGAGACCGACATGCACCGCATAGTTGCCGGGGCGGTGGAAGGACATGAACGCGGCCCCGGCGGGGGTGCCGGTGCCCTGCGACTGAATCTCGAAACCGGCGGTGTTGCTGATGGCCGAGGCAATGCCCGTGTTGGCCGGCAAGCTCGCGCCGGCTCCGAGTATCGTCTGTTTGCCGTTGAAAGTGTTGGCCGAGGTGACAGCGGCATAGTTGCCCGGAACGAGGTTGCCCGCGTGCCAGACATCCTTGTTGTCCACCTGAATGCCGGTGGCGACGTTCAGCTTGGCCCCGCCGGTCGGCATCGCGGTCGTGCCGATGGCGGTCGGCGAGCCTCCCTCGGAGATGGCGAAATTCTGCCATGCGCTTGAACCGTAAGCGCCAATTCGACCGAAACCGCCAGCTTCATTCCATCCGACGAAAGTGAATTTGGTTCCGGCGCCGTTCCCGACGTGGATGGCCTCCGCAGATGCCGAGTTCAGGACGCTAACGGTGCCGCTGAGGACGTTGTTGGCGGCAATCTGGGCATAGCGCCCATCCGCTGCCGCACGATCCGGAATGTCGGTCGACGCTGCCGTGCCGACGGCCCGCTTTGTGGCGGTGCTTGCCCCGGTCTGCACCAGGACGCCGCTACCGGCGTCGAGCGAGGCGAGGGCGGTCAACAGAGCCGGCTTGCTCTCCACCCCGGACCAGTCCACCGCCGAAGCGCGTGCCGCGGTGTAGGCCCGGTAACCCGCTGCGTTGCCGAGATTGCTTTCGTCGACGACCAGATACATCAGGCCGCCGGTGCCGCCGACCTGCACCGTGTCGCCCTTCTGCACCTGGGCGGTGGTCAAGGCGAAGCGCTCGGCATCGCTGGCGACCGGATACAGGCGTTCCAGCGCCCCTGCCGGCAGACGGGCGATGTCGATGGTGCCGGTCAGCGCCGACGCCGCCACCGCCGTCACCGGGATGGCGATGTTCTGGGTGCCGTCGAACGCGGTCGCCGTGCCGGTCGCCCCGCCCGACAGGGCAATGGTGCGGGGCGTCGTCAGCCTGGCCGCACCGGCCGCCTGCCCGGCACTGATCATGGCGGCGATGGCGGCATCCGTCTGCGCCTTGCCGTAGGCGGTCGCGGACGTGTGCAGCTCACCACCCTTGTAGGTCGCCGTCCGGCCGGCGGCCGGGGCGATCTCGACCGCTCCGTCCTCCGTCACCCGCACCGAGCCGCCGCCGTTGGCGATGCTGTCCTGCGACAGGGTGGACAGCCGGTGGTCGATCTCCTCCAGCGCTCCCTGCACGGTGCCGGCGGTGATGTTGCCGGATGCCGACACCGGCGCGGTCGTGGCATCGAAGCCGAAGGAGACCGCGCGGTTGCCCGGGCTGAAGGTGAGCTTGCCACCTGGGGCCTGCACGAGGTTCAGCAGGGAACCGGGGTTGTCGGCGGCGAAGCGTTGCGAGGCGCCGTCGCCGACGATGCCGAAATTGGAGCCGCCGACAATGGTCGCGGCGGTCTGGGCATGGCCCTTGGCCTGCTCCGACCAATGGAAAGCGGAATAGACGCCGGGGCTGGGTTGATAGCCGACGGCACCCTGGGCGAAGGCCTGGGACAGATCGCGGGCACCCTGGGCCTCCGTGCGGGCGGCCACGGCCAGATCGCGGGCCGCGGTGGCATCGGACTTGGCCGAGATCGCGTCCGCCGCCGCCGTTGCCGCCGTCTGCGCGCTGTTGACGGCATTGGTCTGCGACTGGCCGGCCTGGGAGGCGGCGACCTGCGCCGCCGTCATGGCGGTGGCCGCGCTGTCGCGGGCCGCCTCCGCCGCGGTCCTGGCCGTGCCGCTGCCGGTCCCGGCGGTTTCCGCCTGCTGTGCGGCCGAACGGGCGGTGTCGGCGGAGATGGCAGCAGCGGCAGCCTTGGCAGTCGCGGTCTGGGCGCCGGTCGCCGCATTGCCGGCGGCGGCCTGCGCAGCGGTTGCCGCAGTGTCGAGAGCGGCGGCGCTCGCGGCGGCGGCGGCGGCGCTGCCGGAGGCTTCCGTCGCCTTGCCGGTGGCGACGGAAGCCTGGGAGGCCGCGTCCAGGGCGTAGGACAGCGCCGATTTCAGGTTGCCGGAGACCGGGGCATCGGTCTTCACCGCCCAGTCCTGTGCCTGCGTCCGCGCCGTCACCGCCGCGTCGCGCGCCTGTTGGGCGGCATCCCGCGCAACGGTCGCGGTGTCGCGCGCCACCTCGGCCGCCGTTCTGGCGGACAGGGCACCGGTCGCAGCATTGCCGGCTTCGGTCCGCGCCTCCAGCACGATATCGCGTGCGGTCTCCACGGCGGCAAGCGCCGCGGTGGCGGACGCCTCCAGCCCGGCCGCGGCAGCGGCGCTGTCGGCGGCCTCATCGGCGCGCTGGACGGCGATGGACGCCTGGGCGGTCGCGGTCGCGGCGGCGGTGGTGCTTTCGCCGGTCTGCGCAGCGACGGTCGCAGCGGCTTGCGCCACGGCCTGCCGGTCGGCGCCGACGGCCGTCATCGCCGCCGTGGCGGCAGTGACGGCCTGCCGTGCCGTCGCCACGTCATCCTCGATGGCGGCAATGATCTGCGCGGCATGCTCCACCACCCCGTCGTCGAGAAGCTGAAGCAGGCGGGCCGGGCTCTCGACCAGACGGGTGACGCCCTTGCTGTCGGTCAGCGGGTACTTGCCGTCGGCATTCGGGCCACCGTTCGGGGAGCCGCCCAGCCAGTCGTCGTACTGGTCCTCGCGCACCGCCCATTTCGCGACCATCGCCGCGATCTCGCCGGCCAGTTCGGCGTTGGACAGGGTCGCCGACGCGGCGATGACGGCATAGGCGGAGGCCGCCGCCGTCTCGCCCTCCCAGGGGCGGTCGAGAGTCAGCGTGCGGTCGTTGGCGACCTCGCGGATCTCGTAGAGCGTCCTGCCGTCGGTGGTGAAGGCGGAGCCCGGACGCACGACGCCCATCCACATGGTGCCGGCGCCGGCGACGGCGGCCGATCCGGGGGTCAGGGCAACGGTGCCTTGGCGATACCAGCCGGCCATGTCAGTTCTCCTCGCTGGGGGTCGTGTCGGAATAGGGGTAGAGTGCGCGGATCGCCGAGAAGTCGGCGCGCATGCGCTCCCATTTGGCGGGGTTGCCGTTCAGCATGTCCTGCTGGGCTTCCAGCTGCCGGGCCGCCGGCCATGCGGCGAGGTAGGCCTGCTGGCGCAGCTTCGCGATCTCGTCGCGGGTGCGGACTGGCGTCACCTTCATGGCGTGATCTCCAAAACGAAATGGGCGTCATGATGAGGCCAAGCGCTGACGCGCACGTCGTAGGTGCCGGGCAGATCGTCGTAATCGAAGCTGCCGTCCTCGACCGTGTAGGTGCCGACCGCACCGGAGGCCCGGCAGGTGACGGTCACGGTCGCCGGGATGGACAGAGCGTCCAGACTCTCGATTTCGGGACGCGTGCGCACCGTGGCTTCGGAGCCTGAAAGATCGACGTAGTCGTCGAAGACCGAAGCCTTCGCCTGCAACCGCTCGCAGCCCGGAAGATGCATGTGCGGCACTTCCAGCGGCCCGATGCAGGCGGTTTGCCGGATTTCACCGGTTTCCGGCTTATAGAAAACGTAGGAAGAGCTTGGGTTTCCATTTTGCCCTGAAGCCGCGCCGGAATCGCTCTGAACTATCGGCGGAGCTTCTCTTTGGATCTTTTTAAGTGATTGAATCATTTTCTCAACTCGACTGCTGAAATTGCGCAGTAGAAATTGCGTGGATTTCTCCCATAGGCATCAGACGTTGCTGTTCTCCAGGTGTAGTAACCTGGCCCTGGATGCTCTATCCAAGCATAGGCAACGGAAACCCAGGATGGAGACCAGATCTCTGAGCTGCTCTCGCCGCCACCGTAGCCAGTAACGATGTCGATCTGCCAACCACGCACTGCGGTGATCAGCACACGTTTCCCGATTGTCTGAAGACCGACGGTCGCGTCCCACGCTCCCTGCGCCGCATTCATATTGGACGTGGCGAAATCTTCGATCTTCTGGCCCCGGATCGTCAGATCCTGGATGTGCGCGCTGGAGATCGTTGCATCCCTGATCTTCGCGCTGTCGATCGAGGCGTCCTGGATGAAGGCGGCGGACATGGAGATGCGGGGCACCCCATCCACCCGACCGATGACGAAGGGATGGTCGATGCTGCCCCCGGGGCCGGTAATGCCGATCAGGAAACGGTCGGCCCGCACATAGAACTCGGATCGCACCCCGCTCTCATCGGCCGGGTCCGAGGAAAGGCCGAACCCGCTGACGGCGCCATTGTTGTCGATCTTGACCGTCCACTGCCCCGACAGCCCGTCGGTCACTTTCGAGACCTGCTCGATGGACGAGGTGTGATTACCGACCGTGCCGCTGAGGAGAGTTACCTTGTTGACCGCGGATTTTGCCTCAGTAACCGCCAGGTTGACGCTTTCCTGAAAAGACCCGGAAGCATCTTTTATCGCCACGAACGCGCTGTCGATCCGGCTGGCGAGGGCACCGACGGCGTCGGCACGGGCGGTCTGCTCGCTGGTCAGCCCCGCCTTCACGCCGTCGACCGATGCACCGATCACATCCAGACGCGTGGTCAGCGCGCCGGTCGCGGTCGCGTTGGCGGTGATGCGGCTGTCATAGCCGGCCAGGCTCTTGTCATAGCCGGCGACGACGCTGTCGATGCGCTCGGCGTTGGTCCGGGTGTCGTTCGCCGTGGCGGTCAGCTTGGCCTGCACGCCGGCCAGATTGCCGTCCCAGGCCGCGGCCACCGTGTCGATGCGCGTCGCCGTCGCCTCGTCCGCCGTCACCAGCGCGGTCAGCTCCTCCTTGACGGTGGCGATCTGCCCGTCGAACTGGGCGGCGACGGTGGTGACCCGGCTCGCCAGCGACTGCGTGTCGTCCCGGACCTGCCTGACGTCCGCCTTCACCTCCGCGACGTCGGCCTCGCGCCTGCCGATCTCGCTGCGGATGCGGCCGTAACTGTCGTTGACGCGCACCAGACCCGACGTGACCGTCTCGGCGATCTTCTCGATCCCGGTGATGCGCTCGGCCATGAAGGGAGCGAGCTTCGATTCCGAGACCAGCTTGTCGGCGAGGTCGTCGTGGGAGATCTGCTCGGTGGTGGCGCCGGTGCCGATGTTCGAATTGACGTTGCCGACATTGCCGCCGAGATCGACGGCGCGCACCCAGTAATAGCGCGTGACCAACCCGCCCAACCCGGCGCGCACGAAGGCGTTGCCCTTGACCGTGCTGATGACGGCGGCAGCCGGCAGGTCGTTCGCCGCCCCCTCCAGCACCTCGATGTGGGAAAGGTCGGTGTCGGGCGGATTGACCCAGGACAGGGCGATCTGGCGCAACCCGCCTTTGGCGACCAGCCCGGCCGGCTGGCCGGGCGGCGTTCCCTTGCCACGCACCGTGGCCCGGATTTCCGCCGGCGCAGAGCGGCGGTTGTCGTAGGCCAATGCGGTGATGCGGAGCGTGTAGACGCCCTCCGCCGCCGGCTCGATGTCGAAGCTGCCGGCGCGGGTGACCTTCCATTCCTGCCACTGGCCGCCCGGCGTCATCACGTCGGCGCGGTAGCCGGCGATGCGCGCATCGTCGCTGGGCGTCCAGCTGACGGTCAGCCGGGCCTGCGGCAGGCCGTTGACCCAGTAGGCGCTCTCCACCGCCGCGAGGTTGGCGGGGGACGGGATGGCGTTGGCGGCGCTCTGGGTCGCCACCGGCTCGATCTGCACGCCCTCCTCGACCCGGGCATATTTGCCGGGCTCGTGCAGCAGGGCGGTGACCTCGTAGACGCCGGGGGACTTCTCGGTGACGGCGCGGACCCGGAACAGGCGTGGGGCGAGGTTGGTGGCGGTCAGGATCCACACCGCATGCGGCTGCGGCACCGCGCCGCCGAGCGGAGCCGCGTCGATGACGAGCTGGCCGGTGGTGTGGTCCTCCAGCACCGGGCGGCGGACCGGGCAGTCGACCAGCCGTCCGTCCGGCAGGGTGAGCGCCAGCACGTGGCTTTGGTTGGCTTCCAGCGTCACCGTGTCGTCGAGCGTGACGACCTGCCGTTCCGGGTCGTAGGCGACCAGCCGCCCGCCGGTGCGCACCAGCGCCCAGTTCGGGTCGGCCAGCTTGACCACGTCGCCCGGCATGACGTCGAGATGGTCGAAGGAGCAGCGGTAGGTGACGGTCTCGGTCTCGTGCTGCTCGCTGTCGAGCATCCACAGGCCGAGGCGTCGGGCCTGGCTGCGCCGGGTGCAGCCATAGGCCGTCGCCTCGATCGGCCGCCAGCCGTAGCGCTGGATCATCCCGGCATTCTCGACGACCTCGACCGTCGGGCGGTAGCCGTCATCGGGGTCGTTGAAGGTGATCAGCGCCGCGGTGTGGCGGGCCTTCAGCGCCGTGCCGGAATAGGTGAAGCTGCCGCCGATGACGTTGGCCGGGGTGACCAGCTTGATCGGATCGGCCGGCATGTCGGCGCGGGCCAGCACGCCGCCGGCCGACCAGAAGATCAGGCCGCGGAAGGTCGAGGCGATGGACTGGAGGACGCGGTAGGCCTCGGTCCGGCCGGAGATCACCCCGTTGAAGGTGAAGCGCGGCTCCATGATGTCGCGGCGGCTAGTGTCCAGCCGGCCCGACTTGACCGGCTGGTCGCAATAGACGCCGATGGTGTAGAGCGACCAGCGGTCGACCGCCTCGGCGGAGATCGACTGGCCCAGGCCGTAGCGCCTGTTGGTCAGCAGGTCGTAGAGTACCCAGGCCGGGTTGTCGCTCCAGGCGGTCTTGAGGCTGCCGTCCCACTGGCCGGTATAGGTCCGCGTCTCCGGGTCGTAGTTGGACGGAACTTGGATCTTCAGGCCCTTGACGTCATAGGCCCGCTCGGGGATCGAGTTGCCGAACTGCTCGGCCTTGACCGTCAGCGCGACCAGCGCCGAATTGTCGTAGCCGAACTTGGACTCGACGATCTCGGCATAGTGCGACCAGGAAAAGCTGTTCTGGATCGCGGCGCGGGGCGGGTCGTCGGTAACGCGGGTGACGCGGATGTCGTATGGGCTCCTGCCCAGTTCGCGCAGCCCGACCTTGTAGGACCGCTCATAGGCGCTGGTCGTCTTGCCGGTCACCGTATCGTTGACCAGAACCTTCCAGCCGCCGTCGGCCGCCCGCCCCTCGATGGTCACCTGCACCGCCGATCCGCGCAGGTTGCCGTTGGAGGTGTCCTGCTCGGTCAGCGCGTTCCAGCGCAGCACGATGCGGGCGGCATCGACCTCGTCGCCATGGATGGTGCGGACGACCGGGGCCGCTTTCTTCACTTCGCTCCCGACGCCGACGGTGGTCTCGCTGGCGGTGAAACCGCTGATCGGCTCCTGCGAGGGAATGCCCCGGCGCTCTTCCCAGGTCACGCCCTTGAAGTTCTCCGTACCGTCGGAGGCGATCAGCGGCGTGCCGTCGAAGTAGATGCTCTTCCCCTCATTGACCAGCCCGACGATCTCGCCCTCGCTCAGCAGATCGATCACCCGGGCGGTCGCGGCGGATTGCAGGCTGTTGGGGTCTTCGGTGGCACCGGAACCGCCGCGGCCGGACTTGCCGCCGCCCTTGGCCCCCTGGATGCCGCCTGCCGGACCTCCATCCGAAGCGGCTGTGGCGGCGGATGCCGCCGGCTGGGGCTGGACGGTTCCGATCTGCTCCGTATCCATGCCGGAGGAGATGACCGTCGAACCCACCCAGCAGCGGCCATAGACCAGGGGAACCGACCCGCCCTGTTCGCTGACATTGGCCGGACCGGAGAACAGATAGCTCTGCGTGTTGTCCGGCAGGTTGGCCTTGGGCGTCGGCGACAGCATCTGGCTGATGCCGGACAGCATCATCGCCGCGCCGAACAGGGCGACCGACCCATAGCTGACGCCGAGCCCGACCCCTCCGACCGTGAATTCCGCGCCCAGCGCCAACGAGGTTCCCCCCGTGGGAATCGACGCGACTAAGGCGACCGCCATTACCAGCGCGCCCATGATCGCCTTGCCGGCACCGCCGTTCTTGGCGCCGGCCGGAACCGGGATGATGTGCAGGTCGGTGCTGCCGAGCCCGAGCGTCAGGGTGTCGAGGGTCAGGTCGATGCCGCCGCGCGAGCGCGGGCCGCGGACCAGCCGGTAGGAGCCTTCGCGGAAGACCTTGTCGAAATCGGGATGGTTGGCGGCGAGCGCCCGGATCGCCTCGGCGGCGTCGCGGACCTGATAGTCGGCAAGGCGCCCGAATTGGCGGCCGAGCGCGCCGTGCAGATGGATCCTAGCCATGAGCGAGATCCTTGTGACGCAGGATATGGACGATCTGCCGGTGCCAGGGGCCGAACGGTTCGCGGCGCGACAGGCGGCGCGGCAGGTGATGCAGCAGCAGGCCGCCGTCGAGGACGACGCCGGCATGGTTGGGCACCGGCGACAGCACGGTCATCAGCGCGACGTCGCCGGCCGCCGCCTCGCCGGAGCGGACCACCGAGAAGCCGGCGTCGGCGAAATGGTCGAGATAGAGGTTCTTGCCGGCGTGCCACCACTCGTCGTCGCGCGGAAAATCCGGCAGCCGGATGCCCCGTTCCAGCTGGAACCAGTCGCGCACCAGGGCGTAGCAGTCGGTCACGCCGTGACGGAACTCGCGGCCGATCAGATCGGGCACCGGCACGCCGTCGCCCCAGAGGATCGGATCGGAACAGCGCTCCCCGTCGGTGGCCAGGATCGCCCAGGGGACCGCGCTGTCGATCTGGCCGCGCATGTCGGCGGCCGACGGGTGGAGCGGTCCGTCGGGATGGCTGTGGATGATGGCGTCGATGGCGCCGGCATGGGCGAGGTAGTCGGCATCGTCGATGCGGAAATGGGCCGCCGGGTCGGCGGCGCGGTTGGACAGGGGCCGGTAGGTGCCGGCCACCACCAGGCCGCAGCTCTCGCGCGGATAGTCGGCCAGGGCGTGGCGCTTCATCGCGAGGATGGCGTCAGCGGTGAACATGCGCTGCTGGCTCCTCTGAGTGTGAGGGGAGGGGCACCCGCATCAGACCCGGATCCGGGAGACGCCGGGAAAGCCGCCGAAAGGCAGGAGATCGGTCGAGTTGGGATAGCGCAGGCGGCAGTCGGCCAGCCGCTTGCCGCAGGCATCCTTGGCCGAATCGCCGGTACTCTCGCCGGTCGCAGTAAAGCAGCGGCTGCCGGAATAGGGGCAGTCGACGCCGTCGAACGACCACCCCGATCCGGTCCAATGGCGGTAGCGGCGGGTGCAGCCATCGCGCAGCACCTGCCGGCCGGGGAGCATGGCGCCCTCCTGGTCGATGGCCGCCGACAGCTCGAACTCGACATGGGTGGCGGTGTGGGCGCTCTTGCGCTCGATCCGGTAGAGGTCGGGCGGGAAGAAGGCGAGCGGGTCGGCTTCCGCCCGACCGTCGAGATAGCGGTCGAAGGTGCGCAGCCGCCTGACCTTGGCGCCGAGCAGGTCGGAGAACTGGTAGATCAGCGCCGAGATCTGGCGGTTGATGTTGGCGATGCGCAGGCGCGGCGTCGGCAGCGCCCCGGTCGCCGTCCATTCGAACCCTTCGGTCTCCATCTCGACCGGGACATAGGCGATGCCGCCGAACAGGACCGGTTCGCCGCCGCTGCCCGAGGGCGTGAAGTGATGGATCGTGCCGCCGGGATACATGGTCAGGTCCAGCGTGAACAGCGTCACATAGGCACCGGGATCGGGCGACTGGGCGGCGGCGGCAAGCGCCGGCCGTTCATCCCATTTGGGGATGTTGGTCTGGCTCATGGGGATTCCTTGGATGGGCGCCGCCCCCGCCGTCGAAGGGAGCGAAGCGGCCGCGTGGGGTCAGAGGTCGAAGACCTCGACGAAGGTCGCGGAGATGCTGGAGAACAGGTAATGGGTGCGGGCGCGCTTCCATTTGCTGCAGATCCAGCGCCGGTGGTCGGGTTCGCCGGGCGGCTTCCACAGGAAGCTTTCCGCGCCCTGCCGCGCCCGCAGGAACTCCTCGATCGCCCGCGCCTGATCGGTGTCGAGATACTCCCAGCTCAGCGAATACTGGTCGCGGATGTTGTGGATGCCGTCGGGCGCCCGCTGGGTGTAGCCGTCGCCGAAACCGGCGGTCAGCACCTTCACCTCCGGCTCGATGGTGCTGCCGGTCACCGGCGGACAGGGCGGCAGGAAGACCGGGACACCGTTCTGGCTCGTGGCGTTCTGGCTCGTGGTTTCGCCGGCCATCGCTCAGCCTCCGTAGCTCATGTTGTTCAGCATGCCGCCGGGCCGCATCTGCTGGCGCAGCTCGTTGCCCATCATCGCGCGCAGCTGCTCCTTGACCGACGCGCCGATCCGCTCGGCGAGCGCCTTGTCCTGCTCGCGGTCGCCGGTGGAGCCGCCGGCGACATTCACCGTCACCGACTGGGTCACCGCAGGGCCGCCATCCTGCGCCGCCTGGATCAGGCGGTCTGCGTTCGTCATTTGTTCCGGCGTGAAGACGGCCTCGCCCTTGCGGGCGATGATCGGGACCTCGCCCGCCACCAGACCGCCGGTGTGGAAGCGGGGAGCGCCGGCGAACAGCCCGGCGGGCACCATCCGCCCCGGCCGGCCGGTTTCACCGACGATGCCACCGGTGTGGAAGAACGCCGAAAAGAAGCTGGCGACGCCCGACAGGATGCCGCCCAGCGGCCCTTCGGGTTTGAACAGCGAGGAAAAGAGGCCGGAGATGCTGGACATCAGGCCGCCGAGCAGCCCATCCGACTTGAAGAGGTTGGAAATCTTCGACCAGATGGTGCCGAGCAGGCTGTCGGGTTTGAGATACGACATGACGGCATCGAAGAAGCCCAGTTCACCTGTCGGAGCACTCGGGCTGGCGGCTGCGCTGGTCGCCTGGTTAAGCGAGGAGTTGCCTGCCGCTCCCGCATTGGCGGACGAGGTCGCGTTTCCCCCCGCCTGCGCGACGGCCTGGGCAGAATCTTTCGGCTTCGTCCTGATGCCGAGCAGATCCAAGGCGCCGACGGCAACCTGTTCAGAGGCCCAGTTCACGAAGAAGTCGCGCAGCTTCGTCCGCATGCCGACGATCACTTTATCGAAGGCGGAACCGATATTCGCCTTTTTGTTGATGATGCTGAGAATGCCGCCCTCCCAACTCTCGACGAAATTTTTGACACCGTCACCGAAGTCGATCTGAGCACGCTGCCCGAGGGACAGGTTATATTCCCCCATCATGCTCTCGTATTTTGTCTGAGCCTCTCCGAGCTTTGTCTGGAAGAAATCCTTCTTGTCATTGGCGTTCCCACCTGCGGCCGGAGCGGAAGCCGCCGGCTGACCGGACGTCGCCGCAGTTTGACCGGCAGCCTGCAGGACGACGGACGCCGCCGAGCCGTTTACGGTCACTGCGAAGGGCTTGATGTCGAAGTTCAATGTTATGGTCGCGGGTTGGGCGGTGGCAGCCATGGTTTTCCCTTTCTGTTAGCCGAAGCGGGCGCGCAGTCTGGTTCTGGCCTTTTCGGTCAGGCCCGGCTCCCCGGCCGCCCGGCCGCCATCGGGCAGGTCGGCGAAGGCGAGCGGCGTGCCGACCCGCTGGCGCAGCCGGTCGTGCAGTTCGCGGGCGCCGACGCCGGCCGCCGTCAGATGCACCGGCAGCCAGTCGGCCATCTCCTCCGCGCGCAGCCGGTCGATCTCGTTGAACAGGGTCCAGAACATCCGCACCGGCAGCGCCAGCAGGCGCAACGGGTCGATGCCATAGAAGCGGCTGACGCGGGCGAAGCAGTAGGCGAAGTCGAGCCGCGTCAGCGGGCCCGACGGCTCCCCCGCTTGCCCGCCCGCGGCTCCCCCGGCGGCGTCTCCGCCGGATCGATCCCGCGGATGAAGGCGAGCAGGACCAGGAGCTGACCCAGATCGAGGCCGAGGATCTCCTCGCGCGGGGTGTCCTCGAGATGGCCGGCGATCACATCGACCAGGATCGGGATCTGCGCCCGCTCGCTGCCGGCCTCCTCGAGCTTCCGCTCGATGTCCCCGGCTTGCAGGAACTGTTCGACGGTCATGTTCTTCAGGATGCGCTCGCGCCCGCCGATGACGACGCTGCGGGAAACGCGGAACTCATCGAGGTTCAGGATGGTGGGCTGGGGCATGGAGGGTCCCGGTCGCTGGTGGCAGGCAAGGTCCGCGAGGGCGGCCACGGGGACAAAAGCCCCCGCGGCCGTTGACCATCGCGGTCAGGCGGCGACGGGGGCGCCGAAGGCGGCGATGCGGTTGCCGGCGGTGCCGTCCGGATAGCAGCTGAAGGTGACCTCGTAGACGCGCTCGCCGCCGTTCTCGTACTTGAAGGTGAAGTTGGGCAGCGGCGCGGCCTTGAAGGCGACGAAATCGTCCTTGGTGGTGGAGGCGGGCAGGGCGGTGGGGTGCAGCTTCAGCGGGGCGGCGATGGCCAGCAGGTCGATGTTGACGCCGGAGCGGATCTCGACCCCGACCTCGGCACCGGCCGCGCCGACGCCGACCGCCTGCGGCATCACCGCCAGCAGCTTGGTCAGGTTGGTTTCCAGCATCGGCACCTTGACCGACACCTCGGTGCCGGTGATGACATCCTTGATCGGGGTCTCGCCCATCTGGTCGGCCTTGACCTGATAGTTCGTGGTCTTGACGGTCACTTCGACGCCGCCCTTGGTCGAGCCGAGATCGATGCCGTCGAAGGTGACGTCGCAGATGCCGAGGGCGATGTCTTCGGTGGTGATGGCCATGGGTATAGTCTCCTAGTCAGGCGACACGCCAGTCGGCGCGATAGTTGACGATGAAGGTGAAGGTGCTTGCCGTCTCGTCGTGGGGCATCAGCGGCTCGTGCTGGGGCAGGCACGAGATGACGAAACAGCCCCCGGCCGGAGCCGCCCGCAGGGTCAGGGCGTCGGCAATCGCCAGGGCGCGGGCCTCCCCGGCGAGATAGTCGGGATCGTGGGTGCGGACCTGGAAGGACAGCCGTCGAAGGCCTTGCGCATAGTCGCGGCGGGTTCCGCCCCGCGGCAGGAAGATCGATCCCGTAGCGGTGTCCTGCGGCGCCCGGCCCAGGAACAAGGACCCTCCTTCGGTCCCCAACCCTTCGGCTTCGACATGTTTGAGCAATGCGTGCAGCAGCATGGCCTCGGGACTCCGATAAGACGGTCAGGGGGGAGGCGAATGACGGGAGGGCATTCGTCCCATTGGACCTTCATCCGTTTTAAGGATATAATTCCTGCAAACGGATGATTATCTTACCTCGTGGGGAGCCGCCATATGTTTTTGGAAGAGCTTTCCAGAACAAGGGGTTGACGTGGATTTTCCCCTTGGACGGTCAGCGAAGCCCGGTCCGTCCGCTCCACGGCATGTCCCGGCAGGACAGACCGATCCCGATCCCGCCGCTCAGGCTTGTTCGACGCGGTTCCTGCCGGCGGCCTTCGCCTTGTACAGCGCGGCATCGACGCGCTGGAGCAGGCTGTCGATATCCTCGCCGGCCCTGGCCTGGCCGACGCCGATGCTGATGGTGACCGACCCGCCGCACGCCATCCGCTGCGCGCTCACCCTCTGCCGCAGAGCTTCGAGAACGCCCAGGGCGGAGGGCAGGTCGGTCTCCGTCAGCAGCAGGGCGAACTCCTCGCCCCCCCAGCGCGCCAACGCGTCCGAGCGGCGCAGCCGGTCCGACAAGGTGGCGGCGACCACGCGCAGGGCATCGTCGCCCGCCTGATGCCCATGCGTGTCGTTGAAGCGCTTGAAATGGTCGATGTCCATCAACGCCAGGATATAGGGGCGCCCGTACCGCTCGAGCCTGGCCGCGGCTTCGCCGACCGCCTGCTGGAAGCGCCGGCGGTTCCACACCCCGGTCAGCGGATCGTGCATCGCCGCCTGCTGCAGTTCCGCCTCCAGGCCCTTGCGGTCGGTGATGTCCAGCAGCACTCCGTTGAACAGCACGGTGCCGTCGTGCCGGCGGCGCGGCTGGGCGCGGCCCAGCACCCAGCGTCCGCCGGCGATCTCCATCTCGCCTTCCCAGACCCGGCCGGCCCGGCCGGCCTGCCGCAGGCCACGCCGGACCCGCGCCCACCCCTTCAGCGCCATCACAGGCGCCAGAGTCCGCGCGGCGGTCAGATCGGCATCCGGCTGCACGCCGAACAGGGAGGCTGCGGCGGTGCTGAAATAGGTCGCGCGCAAGCCTCCGCCGGGATGGAGTTCGGCCTGGAACACCGCACCCGGAAGGGCATTGGCGAGATCGCTCGCCTGGGCTTCCCGCTCGCGTTCCTCCGTCAGGTCGAAGAAGCTGATGACCACGCCGACGATCCCGTCATTGTTGCGGATCGGGCTGGCGGTCAGGCGTACGGGAAAGGACGTGCCGTCGCCGCGGTACAGCACCGTCTCGATGTCACGCGCCGGCTCTCCGGCCTCCGCAACCCGGAACACCGGATGGGATCTGCCACCTTCATCGGGGCCGCTGCGCAAGGAGTCACGAAACAGGAAGCGTCCGATATGGCTGCGGATCAGCTCGCTTTCGTGGCGGAAGCCGAAGGCGCGGGTGGCGGTGGGGTTGACGAAGGTGACGGCACCCGAGCGGTCGATGCCGCACACCCCGACCTGCACGTTCTCCAGCAGCAGGCGGTTGAACTGCTCGGCCTCGATCACGGCGCTAATGTCGTGGATGATGCACAGCAGAAGCTTGCGCCCGCCGAGGTGGATGGGGCCGGCATAGACCTGGACATCGCGCACCGACCCGTCGGCCAGACGATGGTGGAAACGCTGCGGGTAATGGCCACCCTCCCAAGACGCGATCTCGCGCATCGCCGGCAGGATCGCCCGCCCGAGCTGGTTGATGTCCCAGACATGAAGGCTGCGCAGCCGGTCCCGGCTGTGGCCGTAAAAGACGGCGGCCCGCGGGTTGGCATCGACGATGGCGCCGTCGCGTCCGGGATCGATCAGCAGGATGGGGGCGGCGTTGGTGGAGAACAGCGCGTCCAGCACGCCGGCTCCATCCATGCCGCACGCGCTGCCGTCGCCCGGCCACAAGGGGAAAGCGCCCGGCCTGGGATCGGCGGCCGCCCCGCCGTCCATGTCGCGCTCACCCTGCTCCGCCATTGCGAACTCCCCCCATCGATCGCCCGGGATCGGTCGAACGGCCAGAGAACATGCTGCATATCCTGGCAATCAATTCTATAGGGAATCAAGCTTAAACAAAGCGTTGTCGCAGGGTGGGGGAAAGGGCCGGCTTGCATTCCGGCAAGGAGACGTGCCCCGTCCATTCCAGGGCTCCACGGGACAAAGGTTCGGCAGGGCATCGGACCCTGTGGGCAATATCCCGATCCGGTTGTTCCACCCACCCTGTTCTTCTGCCACATCGCCCTGCCCGAACGCGCGAACTCCCTCCCGCGGAAGTGGATTTATCCTCGTCTGCGCACCGGCATCCGCCGGCCTTCGGCAACCCTGACAGCAGTAGGAGGTTGGCATGAGTATGATTAGGCGCAGCTCCGCTGAGTTTCTCGGAACATTCTGGCTGGTCTTCGGCGGCTGCGGCAGTGCCGTCCTCGCCGCCGCCTTTCCGCAGGTCGGGATCGGATTGCTCGGCGTGTCGCTCGCCTTCGGCCTCACCGTCCTGACCATGGCCTATTCCATCGGCCACATCTCCGGCTGTCATCTGAACCCGGCGGTCACGGTCGGGCTGTGGGCCGGCGGGCGGTTCCCGGCCAAGGACATCCTGCCCTATGTGCTGGCCCAGCTGGTCGGCGCCTTCGCGGCGGCCCTGGTCCTCTATGTCATCGCCACCGGGAAGGCCGATTACAGCTTGGCCGTCAACGGCCTCGCCGCCAACGGGTACGACGCGCATTCGCCCGGCCAGTATAGCATCACCTCGGCCCTGGCGATCGAGCTGGTGCTGACCTTCTTCTTCGTGCTGGTGATCCTGGGGTCCACCGACCGGCGGGCTCCTGCCGGCTTCGCGCCGCTGGCCATCGGCATGGCGCTCGTGCTGATCCACCTGATCAGCATCCCGGTCACCAACACCTCGGTGAACCCGGCGCGCAGCACCGGTCCGGCCCTGGTTGTCGGCGGATGGGCGCTGCAGCAGCTCTGGCTGTTCTGGCTCGCCCCGCTGGCCGGCGGCCTTGCGGGCGGGCTGGCCTACCGCGCCCTTGCCGAGGAGATGCCGGCGAAGCCCGCCATCACCGGGCAGGCGGAAAGCTCCACCTGAAGCGGGCGCAAGACGATCCTTATCGCCGCCCTTATCGCAGACGGGACCGGTTCGCAGGGATCCGGTCCCGGAATGGCCCGCCTCCCGTGGCGCGCCCCCTATGCCACGCCGATGTCGCAACGCTCCGCCGATGTCCATTGTTATTCAGGCAGGACCAACGGCGCAGAAGGCGTATTCATGCGGCAGTTCGACCCTGATTCCAACCCGATGACGGAGGCCGATTACGGCATCGTGCTGGGCCTGTTCATCGGCATCTATCTCGGCCTCCTGCTGATGTCGGCACTGCCTTGACCGTCACGGCTCCGGCATACACGGCTGCGGCAATCACGGCTCTTCCGGCAGCATCAGACAGCGGTTCACCAGATTCATCAGCTCGCTCTGGCGGGTGGTTCCGGTCTTGGCGAAGACGCTGCGCAGCTGGCTGCGCACCGTGCTGATCGCCACGCCGCGACGCTCACCGACCTCGGCCGGGGTCAGGTCGGCCAGCAGGTCGGCGACGAGGCCGGCCTCCACCGCCGTCAGGCCGAACAGGGCACCCAGCCGCCTCCCCAGCCCCGGCGCCACCACGGCCGGATCGACGATGTAGACCATCGCCCGGATACGCGCACCGCCGCCCCTACCACTGCCCCCACCATCCGCATCGTCGAACGGCCCAGCAGCCTCGGGCGACAGCGGCAGAACGCTCAGCAGATAGGGCGCCCGGCCGGAGGGACGCGACACCCGGAGATCGGCCGCCTCCCCCCGGCGCGCCGAAGTCCCCTTTCCGCCCGACGACACCGCAGCCTCCAGCAGATGGGCAAGCCGGCGCGCCTCGCCCCCCTGTTCGGCCTGCAACCGCCCCTGCACAAGCCGCAGGCCGTCCCGCCCATCAATCATCGCCTGCCCGGCCCGGTTCAGGCCGGCGACCCGCCCGGCGGCGTCGAGCAGGGCGACCCCCATCGGCAGCCGGTCGATGGCGCGGCCGCTCCAGCGGGCCTCCTCCCGGCCGTCCCGGCCTGCCAGCAACCGGACGCGCAGCCGCATCGCCCGCTGGAGATGCGGGGCGCAGTCCTGAAGGAGCCGGACCGTCTCGTCGGGAAAGGGGGAAGCGTCGGGGGGCCGATGGAGGCTCAGCACCGGCTGCACCGACGAAAGCTCGCCGCCGTCGGACAGGGTGAGTGCGCACAGCCGGCCCATGCCGTGATCCCGCAGCAGCTCGTTGAAGAAGGCCGAGCGCCGCAGAACCGCATCCGGCACCAGCTCCTCGCCACGGCGGACGACGCAGCGGTTCAGCAGACCGCGTGCCGCCGCGGCGTTCGCCCAGACATCGCGGTGGCGGAAATGCGTGGTGTAGTCGGCCAGTTGCCTGTCCGTGATGTTGTGGCGGGCCCACAACGCGGCGGTCAGGCTGTCATGGCGGGGGGCGGCGGTGAACAGGAAGCCGTGCGTCGCATCGGTCAAGGCGCAGAGCCGCTCCAAAACCCCACCCCAGCGCTCCGGGAAGGTCACGGCGTCGTAGATGTCCTCGATCAGCTGGTCAGCGGCGTCCACTACAGGGAAATCCTCCGTTGCAGATCAATTTCCCGTAGGCAACATTTCGTACTCAAGCGCCATCGGTTGCATATGACCATCGTTCGAACGTCTCCTCCGTCATGTGGAGGATGCGATCCGCGGAATTTTCCTCAAAAGTCACCGGACAGAATCCCTGCCGCAGACAGGAGCCTTCGAACCGGAGCACGCCCCCATGACCGCGTCCATGATCGATGACGGCCGAATGGATCATGCCGGCCCATCGCCGCAGCACTGGGCGACCGGAGGCCGGGTGCGCTGGGTCCTGGTCGCCGACCGCAATCCGTTGCTGCGCGAGGGGCTGCGGCTTTACCTGGAGACGCTGGGCTGGGAGGTCGTGGCGGGCGGCACGATGGAGGAAGGGCTGGCTCTGCTGGCGCGGTCTCCTGCCGCCTTGTCCAGTCCCATCGTTCCCGACCTGATCGTGCTGGGGGAGACCGGACCGGAGCGCCGGGAAGCCGGAGGGCCGAGGCCATCCGTCTTCGACCGGCTGACCGCGATGCGCAGTGCCGTCCGCCCTGTCCTGCTGTCCATCGCCGCGGCCAATCACGACCTGATGGTCCGGGCGCGGAACCGCGGCTTCGAAGCCATCCACATCGACATGCCGCCGCTCAATCTGGAGGAATTGCTGCTCGGCTGCGTCCGCCGCATCGAACGGGAGTGAGGCAATGGCATGGTCTCACCATGTGTTTTCATGAAGACATGTCATTTTATTTTGAGATCGTTTGACTTGAGGAAAGCGGCATCCGGGTTGACAACAGGACTGCCCACGCGGCTTTTCAAACCGACCGACCCTTAAGAGTCCCGCCGCCGCCATCATGCCCGACACATCCCCCCAAGCCCGGAATGCCGGCCGCCGCAAGGCCGCCTTCTTCGACCGCGACGGTGTGCTGAACGAAGACATCGGCTTCGCCCACCGTCCCGACCAGATCGCCTGGATGCCGGGAGCCAGGGAGGCGGTGAAGCGGCTGAACGACGCCGGCTTCCTGGTCTTCGTCGTCACCAACCAGGGCGGGGTCGCCCGCGGCCTGTACAGCGAGGAGCATGTGCGCACCCTGCATCGCTGGATGCAGCAGGAGTTGCGCGCCGTTGGCGCCCATGTCGACGCCTTCTATCACTGCCCGCACCATCCCGATCATGGCGAGCCGCCCTACCGCACCGACTGCAACTGCCGCAAGCCGGAGCCGGGGATGCTGCTGCAGGCGATGGCCGAATGGCCGGTGGAGCCGAAGGGCAGCTTCCTGATCGGCGACCGCGACACCGATGTGCAGGCGGCACAGCGGGCCGGCATCGAGGGAACGCTCTACCGCGGTGGCGACCTCGACGCTGTCGTGGCCGGGATCCTGGCGAGGATGGCGTGAGAGCGTAACGGCTAGACCAGCCAGCCTTCGAACGACGGCGACAGCCACCGCCACAGCAGGACGCCCGCCGCCAGCCAGAGGGCGACCATGACCCCAGCGGCGGCGACGCTGGCCGGCCGGGCGGACCGGCGCGCCGCGGCGGCCCGGTGTTCGGCCAGAAGCTCCGGCGGGATCAGCTGGACGACCAGCAGGATGCCGAGCGGCACGATCAGCAGGTCGTCCAGATAGCCCAGCACCGGGATGAAGTCGGGGATCAGGTCGATCGGGCTCAGCGCATAGGCGGCGACCGCCATCGCCAGGGCCCGGACGCCCCAGGGGGTGCGCGGGTCGCGCGCCGCCAGATAGACCGCCAGCACGTCGCGCTTGATCGCACGCGCCCATCTCTTTGCCGCCGAGAGCATGATCTGTCCGGCCTATCCCGCCCGCTGGACGGCGGAGGAAACGGAGGGCGAACCGGCGAGATGGTATCCCAGCCCCGACAGCCCGTGCAGACCGACGTAAAGTCCGACCGCCAGGATCAAAGCGCCGGAGACATAGGGGGCCTGGCGGGCGATGCGGCCGAAGGCGCCGGACCAGCGGCGCTCGGCATGGCGCATCCCCAGCGCCGCGACCACGCCGGCCGACATCAGGGTCAGCGCCAGCCCGATGCTGAAGCACAGCACCAGCACACCGCCCAGGGCGACCTCCTTCAATTGCAGGCACAGCAGCAGGACGGTGATGGCGGCGGGGCAGGGGATCAGGCCGCCGGTCAGGCCGAACAGGACGATCTGGCCGGTGGTGACCGGCCGCCCATCGAAGCGGCGGCGGATTTCCTCGGCATGCGTCCGCGCGTGCGCATCCTCCGGCTCGTCGTCATGCTGGTGGTGACCATGATGATGGCCGCGATCATGGTCGTGCTCATGATCGTGGTGATGGCCGTCATGATGGTGATGGGAATGCTGCTCCCGCCATGTCCGCGCCATCATCCACAGCGCCACCCCGACGATCAGCACCGCCGAGGCGACCTGGAAATAGGGCTCGGTCGTCGCGGCGTCCCAGCCCTGGCCCAGTTGCAAGCCGGCGAGCGCCACCACCCACACCACCAGCGTGTGCGAAACCGTCGCCGCCAGCCCCAGCAGGACCGCCTGCAACACCGTGCCGCGGATGGCGACGATGAAGGCGGCCATCATGGTCTTCGAATGGCCGGGCTCCAGCCCATGCAGGGCGCCCAGCAGGATGGCGCTGGGAACGAACAGCCAGGCCTGCCCGGCTCCCTGCTGCAACAGGGCGGCGAAATCCGGCATTCCGGCCCCCCTAGAGGTATTTGGTGATCGCCTTGAACTCGGCGACGGAGCGGCGGGACTCCTCCGGTCCGGCATCGACCGCGGCGTCCAGGCAATGGTCGAGATGGTCGTGGATCAGCAGCTTCTTGGCCTCGCGCACGGCGCTTTCCACCGCGTGGAGCTGCTGCGCGATGTCCAGGCAGGGGCGTTCGGCCTCGATCATCTCGATGATACCGCGCAGGTGACCGTCGGCACGCTTCAGGCGCTTGACGATGTCGGGATGGGAATGGTGCTTGCTCATCTCCAGATCCTATCCCCCTGGAGGGGATAGAGTCAAAGACAAACTCTTCCCCGGCCGGGATGGCGCTTCGCCCGCCACCCCGGTCCGGCAAGAAGATCAGTGGCGGGAGAAGACCTGCGGACCGCCGGCAGCGCCGAACAGCATGACCTGATAAGGCTGACCGCTGGCCATATCCATGCCGGGGGCGTCCTGCGGCATGCCGGGGACCGCCAGCCCGCGGGCCTGCGGCCGTTCGGCCAGCAGCCGCGTCACATCCTCGGCCGGCACATGGCCTTCCAGCACATAGCCGCCGACCCGCGCCGTGTGGCAGGAGGCGAGGTCGTCCGGCACGCCGGCCATCCGCTTCATCGGCGTCACATCGTCGACGGTGTGGACGGTGACGTCGAAGCCGGCCGCGCGCATGTGCCGCACCCAGCCTTCGCAGCATTCGCAGCTCGCCGCCTTCCAGACCTCCACCGCCGCGTTGCCGGTTGGGACGGCGGCGCGGACCATGCCCGGCAGCCCCACGGACCCGAGGCCGAGCGCCAGGACGGCAAGCGCCGCCCCCCGCATCATCGTCCGCCGCGTCATGCTCATAGAATTTCTCCCAATAGAATCAATGCTTTGCCCGAAACGTTCACGGGCGGATGGACAGAAGGCGCAGGGCGTTGGCGGTGACCAGCACGGTGGCGCCGGTGTCCGCCAGGATCGCGGGCCACAGCCCGGTGACACCAAGCACGGTGGTAAGCAGGAAGACCGCCTTCAAGCCCAGAGCCAGTGCGATGTTTTGACGTATGTTGGCCATGGTGCGGCGCGACAACGCCACCAGCGCCGCCACGTCGCCGACCCGGCCGTGCAGGATGGCGGCATCGGCCGTCTCCAGCGCCACGTCGGTGCCGCCGCCCATCGCGATGCCGACATCGGCGGCGGCGAGCGCCGGGGCGTCGTTGATGCCGTCACCGACCTTCGCCACCCGCTGCCCCCGGGCCTGGAGATCGCGGACGATGCGCAGCTTGTCGTCCGGCAGCAGTTCGGCATGCGCCGCCATGCCCAGCATCCCGGCGACCGCCCCGGCGGTGCGGGCATTGTCGCCGGTCACCATCAGCGAGCGGATGCCGGCGCGCTCCAGCGCCTCGATCCCGCTGCGGGCATCGGGGCGCGGCTCGTCGCGCATGGCGATCAGTCCGGCGGGGATGCCGTCGACCATCAGGACCGAGACCGTCTTCCCCGCCTCGGCGAAGGCGGCGGCCTGGTCCGCCTGTGCCGCGCTCAGCGACGATGCCGCGGCCTGGGGCGACAGCAGGGCCAGCAGACGGCCGGCCACCTTGCCGGTCAGGCCGGCACCGGGAAGGGCGGTGACCTCGCCGGCCACCGGCGGGGCGATGCCGCGTTCGGCCGCCGCGACCAGGATGGAGCGGGCCAGCGGATGGCTCGATCCGGCCTCCAGCGCCGCGGCATCGGCCAGCAACTCCGCCTCGCTGCCCAGCAGGGGGATCAGGTCGGTGACGCGGGGCTTGCCTTCCGTCAGGGTGCCGGTCTTGTCGAAGGCGACGGTGGTGATGCCGCCCAACGCCTCCAGCACGGCGCCGCCCTTCAGCAGCAGCCCGCGCCGCGCACCGTTCGACAGGCCGGCGGCGATGGCCGCCGGGGTGGAGATCACCAGCGCGCAGGGGCAGCCGATCAGCAGCACCGCCAGGGCGCGGTAGATCCACTCCGTCCAGTCGCCGCCGGAAAGCAGCGGCGGCACCACGGCGACCAGCGCCGCCACCCCGACGATGCCCGGCGTGTAGAAGCGGGCAAAGCGGTCGATCAGCCGCTCGGTCGGGGCCTTGCTCGCCTGCGCCTCCTCCACCAGCCGGACGATGCGGGCGATGGTGTTGTCGCGCGCCGCAGCGGTGACGCGGACGCGCAGCGCGCCGTCGGCGTTGATGGTGCCGGCGAAGACCTCGTCGCCTTCGGCCTTCGGCTTCGGCACGCTTTCGCCGGTGACGGGGGACTCGTCGACCGCACTGCGGCCGGACAGCACGACGCCGTCGGCCGCCACCCGGTCGCCCGGCCGCACCAGAATGACGGAGCCGACCGCCAGCCCGGCGGCGGGAACGGAGTGCGGGGCGCCGCCGTCCTGTTCCAGCAACGCCGTGTCGGGAACCAGTGCGGTCAGGCCGCGGATGCCGGCGCGCGCCCGGCCGGCCGCCACCCCCTCCAGCAGTTCGCCGACCAGGAAGAGGACCAGAACCGTCGCCGCCTCCTCCACCGCGCCGATCAAGAGCGCGCCGATGGCGGCGACCGTCATCAACATCTCGATGGAAAAAGGGGTTCCGGCCCGTGCCGCCGCCAGGGCACGGCGGGCGACCGGAACCAGCCCGACCAGCAGCGCCAGCGGGAAGGCCCAGGGCTCCGCCGCCGGCACCAGCAGTCCCAGCGCCGTCGCGGCGGCCAGGGCCGCACCGGCCGCCAGGGTCAGCCGAGCCTTGCGGCCCCGCCACCAGAGCGCTTCGGACGGATCGTCGTGGCCGTGGAAATGGCTGTGGGAATGGCTGTGGGAGTGCCCGTGGGAATGATCATGGGAGTGGGAGTGAGCGTGAGAATGCGGTTGGGCCTCGGTCTCGCAGCAGCCCCCGCCGCAATTTGGCGGTCCGGCCTCCACCACCGGATCGGCAGGGGTGGCGCCGTAACCGAGGGTCGTCAGCGGACGCACCACCGCATCGGCGCCCAGCATGCTCTCATGCGAGACGGTCACCGTTCCGGCAGGCACCGACACCCGCACCTCATGGATCCCCGGCACCCGGCGCAGCGCCGTCTCGATCTTGGCGGCGCAGGAGCCGCAATCCATGCCGGAAACCCGGTAGCGGCTGGTGCGCAGGGCGGTGCCGGCCTGCGTCCCGGCCAGAGGATCGGGAATGGAGTCGGAAATCGGTCCGTGCATGGAAGAAGCTCCTCGATCATGGCCGTTGCCGGCAGCTCTTCCAAAGCCTAGATCCTCCAGTGACTGGAGGATCAAGAGGGAAATGCCGACAATGTCCAGCCTGCCCGCCACCCCGCCGTCGCCCCTGACCATCGGGGCACTCGCCAAGCAGACCGGCGTGAAGATCCCGACCATCCGCTATTACGAGAGCATCGGCCTGCTGCCGGAAGCGCCGCGCACCGGCAGCAACCGGCGCACCTACGACGGCGGGTCGGTCCGCCGCCTGCGCTTCATCCGCCATGCCCGCGAGCTGGGGTTCGAGGTGGAGGCGATCCGCCAGCTGCTGGCCATGGCCGACGATCCGGGCCAGCCCTGCCGGGAAGCCGACCTGCTGGCCCGCACCCATCTGGCCGAGATCGAGTCCCGGATCGCCCGGCTGGAAGCCCTGCGCGACGAGGTGCGGCGGATGGTGGAGGGCTGCGCCCAGGATCAGGTGCGCAGCTGCCATGTGATCGAGGTGCTGGCCGACCACGCCCACTGCCTGCACGACCGGCACTGAAGCCCTGGCTTTTGGTTTTCCGTGTGATTCACGCTTCAAGCAATTCCGCTTGAACCGATCACACTCTGGCCGGGACGAAGCGCCGCAGCGGGCGGGCGCGCCCTATGACCTGGAAGCGGTTGCCCGGCGGGCCACGGGGTTTATAGTCAAGCTCATGCAGTGTCGAAACCTTCCGTAACTCCGGCAGGCGCCACAAGGTGGCCTGCAGGAGGATCGGATCGCCATGGCGACGATAAAGGGAGCAGGCTCGGACATGAGTGGGGGAGCGGCGGCAAAGGCGGACCGGAAGCGGGCCTCATGCTGCGGCTTCTGAAGGAAAACCGCCCGCTCCAGCGCATCGGGGCGCTCGGCATCGGCCTGCTGGCGGTGCTGTGCGGCGGCACCGCGATGGTTCTGGACCGGCTGCATGACGAGACGGTGACCGAGGCGATGCTGGGCCTGCGCACGCTCAACGCCTCGCTGGCCGAGCAGACGGCGCGCACCATCGAAGGGATCGACCTGACCGTCAGCGGGATCGCCGAGCAGATCCCGCTTGAGAACCGGCACAGCCCCGAAGCCTTCAGCCGGCTGCGGACGGACCGGCAGGTCTACGAAATCCTGAAGGCCAAGGCGTCCAGCCTGCCGCAGATGGAGGCGCTGAGCCTGATCGCCGCCGACGGCACCCTGGTCAATTTCACCCGCCAGTTCCCGGCCCCGGTGCTCGACCTGTCCCAGCGCGACTATTATCTGACGCTCAAGGATGCCGATCCGGGACGCGCCTATCTCAGCCGTCCAACGAAAAGCCTGGTCACGCGGGACTGGACGCTCTACATCGCCCGGCGCGTGAACGACCCGGACGGCAGGCTGGCCGGGCTGGTCGTCGGGGTCATTCGCCTGTCCTATTTCGAGCAGTTCTACCGCAGCCTCCATGTGACGCCGGGCAGCGGCTTCAGCCTGTGGTGGCGCGACGGCATGCTGCTGGCGCGCTTCCCGCCGACGCCGGACAGGATCGGGATCGTCGCCACCGACCCGATCATCGACAGTCAGCTCTCCCAGTCCGGCACCGCCGCGACCACCCTGAAAAGCTCAATCGACGGCGAGGACCGCATCCTGTCGGTCCAGCAGTTGCGCAACTACCCGCTGGTCGTCGCGGTCAGCCGCACGCGCGGGGAGATTCTGGCGCGCTGGGAGAGTCAGGCGGTCGTCATCGCCGCCGCCGGGCTGGTCAGCGCGGTGGCGGTCGCCCTGATGCTGTGGGCGATGGCCCGCCAGTTCCTGGCCTACGAGACCGCCAACCGCGCACTCGGCGAGCGGCGGCAGGCGGTGGAGGCCCGCGACGAGGCGGAGGAGCATGTCCGCCAATTGCAGAAGATGGAAGCGCTGGGCCAACTGACCGGCGGCGTCGCCCACGACTTCAACAATCTGCTTCAGGCGGTGCGCTCCAGCCTGCACATGCTGGAAGCCGGCGGCGAGCTGCGCGGGGCGGAGAGCCGCCGGGCCCTGGAGGTCGCGAGCCAGGCGGTCGACCGCGGCGCCACCCTGACCCAGCATCTGCTGGCCTTCGCCCGCCGCCAGCGGCTGGCCCCGGCGCCGGTCGATCTCGGCGCCCAGGTGTTGGGAATGGCGACGCTGCTGGAGCGCACGCTGGGCGGCGCCATCCGCATCCGCATCGATCTCGACGCCGATGTGCCGCCGGCACTGGTCGATCCCCACCAGTTCGACATCGCCCTGCTGAATCTCGCCATCAACGCCCGCGACGCCATGCCGGACGGCGGCACCCTGACCGTCACCGTCAGCAGCCTGCCGGTGGGAACGGTGGGGGAGGGCATTTCCCCGGCCCTGGCGCCCGGCGGCTATGTCGCCGTGACCGTGCGCGACAGCGGGACCGGCATGCCGCCAGACGTTCTGGCGCGGGCCTGCGACCCCTTCTTCACCACCAAACCGGTCGGGCAGGGCAGCGGGCTGGGGCTGAGCATGGTGCATGGCCTGACCGCCCAGTCCGGCGGCGGCATCCGGCTGGAAAGCCATCCCGGCCTGGGTACCGCAGTGACGCTGTACCTGCCCCACGCTCCGGCGGAAAGCCTGGCAGAAATCGGGCCGGGAAGCAGGGCGGACGCGCCCGGCGGCCCGGCGGCCTCGACCGGAACCGAACCCCTGCCCGTGCCGTCCGCCGCCCTGCGCATCCTGCTGGTCGAGGACGACGCCCTGGTGCGCATGGCGAATGCGGCGGTGCTGGACGAGGCCGGCCTCATGGTGTCGGAGGCCGCCAGCGGCGAGGAGGCCCTGGCCCTGCTGGAGGCGGACGAAGACATCGGCGTGCTGGTCACCGACTTCGCCATGCCCGGCATGACCGGCGCCGACCTGACCCGCCTCGTCCGCCGCCACCGCCCCGGCCTGCCGGTCCTGATCGTCACCGGCTATGCCGAGAAGGCGGTGCTGCAGGATCTGGGACGCGAGCCCGGCATCCGCATCCTGTCCAAGCCCATCCCGCCATCGGCCCTGATCGGGCACATCATGACGGCACTGCGGGACCCCCGCGCCGCCATGGGTGCCGACATCGGGTGCTGAGATCGCACACCGGCGTCAGGTGTCCTTCAGGCAAGCCCCCACATGGGTGAAGCGGAAGCGCGCATCGATCGGCACATCGGGAAAGGGCAGCCCATGGCCGTCATGGGCGCTGTCATGCACGAGGCAGCGGCCCTCGATCAGCGGCCAGACGACCCGACCAAGGAAGCGCTGGTCCCCCAAGCGTCCGTCTTCGGCGCGGGCGGCAACCTCCACCAGAGGGGCCATCGGCGGCAGAATGCCGGCCCGCCCGCCCCACATGCCGGCCAGCATCAGATCGGTGTGCATGATGTGATCGCGCATGACGTGGAAGGGGAGGCCGGAGGCCAGCCAGGCATCCACTGCGGCCCGCTCCCGGCTGTTCAAACGGGAATCGGCGTCGCGGCACAGGAAATGACTGACCGTCGGGTCGTCGGAGACGAGGAAGCGCCAGAACAGGCCTCGCGCCGGTCCGCTGCCCGCTTCCATGGCGACCAGCTCAGCCCCCGCCGCGGCAAGCTCGCCGAGAACGGATGCCGGCACGGACTCGTCATGGTGGATGCGGCAAGTCCAGCCCGGATAGAACTCGGCCGCAAGCCGGACATTCTCCAGCGCGCCCTGCATGTACAGGGATGCGGAGCCCCACAGGCTGAAACTGATGATCCGCCGCGTCCGGCCGTCCTGCGAAGCTGCGGGAAGCGGCGCCACTCCGACGCCCTGCTGCCCCTCCCGCGCCGCTTTCGCCTTCCACGTCAGGATGGCACAGGCTTCGCTTGCCGCCTCCGCCATCCGCCCGCAGTGGAAAAGCGTCGCGACGAGGTATTCCTGCGTATCCAGATGATCGGGGGCGAGGGTACCGGCACACCGGAAGGCGGTCGCCGCCTCCGCCATCCGCCCGGCGTTGCAGGCGGCGACCCCGGAATTGTACCAGACGAGGCGCGAGGACGGAGACAGCGCCAGAACGGCGCGGTAAGCCGCCAGGGCGGCCTCCCAGTCCTGCCGGTCGAAGCGGGCATCCGCCAGCCCGGTGCGGATGCGGAGATCGCCGGGACGCAAACGCGACGCCTCCATGAAGGCCGCCTCGGCAGCGGTCGGATCGCGACCGTCCAGGCAACGTGTGCCGTGCTCCAGCAGCAGCCCGGACAGCGGCTCGGCAGCCTGCGGCGCGCCCAGGGCATGCGCCCGCCGGTAGGCGTCCATCGCGGCCCCGGTGCGGCCGGCGGCACGCAGCAGATTGCCGTAATTGAGAAGATACTCCGCCGAGTCCGGCCGCCGGGCCACGGCTTCGGCGATCCGGACCAGCCCTTCCTCCAGCCGTCCGATCTGGCCCAGCAGGATACCGGACAGATGAAGCGCGTCCGGATATCCCGGCTCGGCCTCCAGCACACGGGCATAGAGGGTTTCCGCCTCGGCAAACCGTCCTGCGGCGTGCAGATCAAACGCCAGAAGAGTCGCTTCGGAGAGGGTGGCCATCGTCCCCTACATAGCCGAGAACAGGCCCCCGATCCAAAACGAAATCTAAAGACGCCCTCCGCGGCGCGTCACCGGTCCTGAAGCGCGAAGCAGCCCTTCCCGGCCGTCTTCAGGGCGGTGCAGGCCGCATCGGCCTTCGTCGCGGCAAAGCCGGTCAGCCGGGCCTTGTAAAGACCGCCGGAACGGACGACCGCAGGGCTGGTGCCGGCGGCAAGGGCACCCAGGCGCTTGGCCGTGGCGCGGGCGCTGCTCTGTGCGGCGGCTTGGCTGGCGAAGGCACCGACCTGGATGGACCAGGGACCACCCGTGGAGGAACCACCGGTGGAAGGGCCGCCGGTGGATTTCGCAGCGGATGGCTTCACCGCGGGGGCGCCCACGCTCACCGCCGTGCTGCGCTGGGCGATCGAGGCGCTGTTCTTGGTGATCAGCAGATCCGGCTGCACGGGCGCCGGCCTGACCGGGCTGGTCGGACGCTTGAAGCCGGCATCCAGCAGGTCGGCAACCCGGTCGTCGCGGGAGTTGGCGCTGTGCCCACCCATCACCACCGCGATCAGGCGGCGGCCGTCCCGCACCGCCGAGGCGGCGAGGTTGAAGCCGGAGGCGGCGATGTAGCCGGTCTTGATGCCGTCCATGCCAGGGTAGCGCGCCATCAGGCGGTTGTGGCCATAGACCGTGTCGCCCTGCCAGTCGAAGCTGCGGCGCTGAAAATAGGCGTAATGGCGGGCGTGGCCGCGGATCAGCGCGCGGGACAGGATCGCCATGTCGCGCGCCGTCGTCCGCTGCAACCGGTCGGGCAGGCCCGATGCGTTGCGGAAGACCGTGCGGCGCATGCCGAGCGCGTGGGCACGGGCGGTCATCCTGGCGGCGAAGGCCGTCTCGCTGCCGCCCAGCGCCTCGCCCAGCACCACCGCCACGTCGTTGGCCGAGCGGGTGACCAGCGCCAGGATCGCCTGCTCCACCGTGATGGTGCTGCCGGGAGCCAGCCACAGCCGCGACGGCGGCATCGACGCGGCATGCTGCGACACCACGAGGCTCTGGTCCAGCCGCAGCGAGCCGCGCTCCAGCGCCTCGAAGGTCAGCATCAGCGTCATCATCTTCGTCAGCGATGCCGGATAGGTCAGGGTGTCGGCGTTGCGCCCCTGGATGACCTTGCCGCTGCCGGCGTCCATCAGGATCTCCGCGGCGACCGGACCGGAGGTCTTTTTCACCGAGCGCTTGGCCAAGGCCGGCAGGGGCGTCAGCAGGACCGCGACCAGAACCGTGAGAACGGTCAGGGAGAGCAGCAGCGTCGAGACGCGGGCGAGCGGGTGCATCGTCTCAGGTCTCCCTAGATGCCGGGGGAAAGGCGGGGCAGGATGGGACAGGGCAACGGGCGTCATCCGCCGGCCGGGCCGTCGGAAGGGCTGTCGGAAAGGCCATCGGACAGAAGCTTCCGCACCATGGCGCGGAAGGCGTCGACCGCCACAGGCTTGGCCAGCATACGCATATTGTGGCCAAGCCCATCCTCGCCGTCGCCGTGCCTGTCGTCCAGGGCTTGAAAGGCATAGCCGGTCAGGAACAGGACCTTCAGATCGGGATAGTGCGCCTGCGCCGCCTCCGCCAGCTGACGGCCGTTCAGGCCGGGCAGCCCGACATCGGTCACCAGCAGGTCGACCGGCGGATTTGCCCCGGCCACGCCTTTGGTTCCCGCTTGGGCATTTGTCAGTTGGGCAAGCGCCGAGGTGCCGTCGGCGGCTTCCAGCGTGGTGTAGCCGTCGCTCTCCAGCACCTCCACCAGCAGCATGCGGACCAGCTCCTCGTCCTCCACCACCAGCACGGTGCCCCGGCCGGTCCGGCCGGGCGGCGGCAGCGCAGGCACGGCGGCGGGCTCCGCTCGCCCGGTGCAAGCGGCGGCGGCGGCATGATCGCGCGGCAGGTGGAGATGCACCGCGGTGCCGCGGCCGACCGCGCTGTCGATGCGGACGAAGCCCCCGGACTGGCGGGCGAAGCCATAGAGCTGGCTCAGCCCCAGGCCGGTGCCCTGGCCGATCGGCTTGGTGGTGAAGAAAGGCTCGAAGGCGCGGGCCAGCACGTCGGGCGGCATGCCGGTCCCGCTGTCGCGCACGGTCAGCACCGCATAGTCGCCGGCCTCCACGCCGGGATCGTTGACGAGGTCGGCCGGTGCGAACGCGGCGTTGGCGGTTTCCACCGTCACGCATCCGCCGTCCGGCATGGCGTCGCGGGCGTTGATCACCAGGTTCAGCAGGGCGCTTTCGATCTGGTTCACGTCGGCATGGACCGGCCACAGCGGCTCCCCCAGCCGCCGCTCCAGCCGGATCTGCTCGCCCACCGAGCGGCCCAGCAGGTCCCACAGCCCGGCCACCAGCGCGTTCAAATCGACGCGCTCCGGCTTCAGCGGCTGGCGCCGGGCGAAGGCCAGCAGGCGACGGGTCAGGGTGGCGGCCCGGTCCACCGCGGCGCGGGCGGTGGCGGTGAAGGGGGCGATGTCGCTGCGCCCGGCCGACAGCCGCTGGTCGATCAGCTCCAGGCTGCTGCTGATCGCCTGCAGCAGGTTGTTGAAGTCGTGGGCGACGCCGCCGGTCAGCTGGCCGACCGCCTCCATCTTCTGCGCCTGGGCCAGGGCCTCGCGCGCCTCATCCAGCGCCTGCTGGGCCTTGCGGCGCTCGGTGATGTCGCGGGTGATCTTGGCGAAGCCGCGCAAAATCCCGGTCTCGTCACGGATGGGGTCGATGACGACGCTGGCCCAGAAGCGGGTGCCGTCCTTGCGCAGGCGCCAGCCCTCCGCCTCGAACCTGCCCTCCGACAGGGCGGTGGCAAGCGCGCGCTGCGGCATGTCGGCAGCGCGGTCCTCCGGTGTGTAGAAGCTGGAGAAATGCCGGCCGATGATCTCGTCGGCGGCATAGCCCTTCATCCGGGCCGCCCCCGCATTCCAGCTGCGGACGACGCCGGTGGGATCGAGCATGAAGATCGCATAGTCGACCACGCTCTGGACCAGCAGGCGGAACTGCCGTTCGCCGGAGATGGGTTCCCAGGCGGGCGCGACACGTTCGTCCTTCATAACAACGACTTTCCGGAACACGGGGGAGAGTGAGACACGGGAAGTCCGATGATTCCCGTTCGACGCCGACCGGGTCAATAACCCAATGCGAATAGTCGGGTATTATTCCGCCGCATCACGCGGGATGTTCCGGGATTAATCCGGCGCGATTTGAGGGCAGGAAAATTCGATAATCGGCAAATTCGCGGAGGAATTTACGCTCGGGACGGAAAAAGGCCGTCGGGAGAAAAAGACGGGCGCGAGAAAGGGGCGGGGCGGCGAACCGCCCCGCGAGATCCCTTTGGCACAAGCTCAGCGCGGGGCCAGCACCATGACCATCATGCGGCCTTCGACCCGGGGCATCTGCTCGACCTTGGCGATGTCCTGGAGCTGGTCACGCACGCGGACGAGCACGTTCAGACCGAGATCCTGGTGCGCCATCTCGCGACCGCGGAAGCGCATGGTCATCTTGACCTTGTCGCCTTCCTCGATGAAGCGGATGGCGGAACGCATCTTCACGTCATAATCGTGATCGTCGATGTTCGGCCGAAGCTTGATTTCCTTCAGCTCGATGATCTTCTGCTTCTTCCGCGCCTCGTTGGCCTTCTTCTGCTCCTCGAAACGGAACTTGCCGTAATCGAGGATCTTGCAGACAGGCGGATCCGCCTGGGGCGCCACTTCGACGAGGTCGAGGTCGGCATCCGCGGCGGCTTCCAGCGCTTGGCGGAGCGGCACCACGCCGACCATCTCGCCGTCGGCGCCGACGAGGCGGACCATACGGGCGGTGATTTCACGGTTGAGGCGCGGGCCTTCGCGGACGGGGTCCGCGTCGTAGAGCTTGGCTATGGTGATCTCCTGTGGTCGTGGATGGGTAGAAAAGGACGAGCCCGGGCCGATAGGATCAGCCCAGGATGTCGAGCACAATCTGCCGCAGTTCGCCCCGGGTCAAGCCGGACGGCTCAGGACTGGAGCGAAAATCGGGCTTTTTGCTCTCAACTGCGGCGAATTGGCCAGCGGTGAGGCGGGTGGAGGCCCGTTGGACCGGCGCAAAGGCGGGCTGGGCGGCAAAATGGCCGGCGGTCTGCGAAAGGGCGGAAACGATCGGGGTCGTCATGAAAATCCTCCAGGCCGGATGGGCGGACCGATGGATTTCGGTGCCGGCCGGCTCTTGTTTGTGTGGCGTCGTGAACGGGAGCCGCCGCGGCGCAACACCGCTGCAGGAGGCTCCGATAAAGCAAAACAGGCCCCGGTATGGGCATGTTCCAAACGGCCGGCGCCCCCACGAAGACTCTCTCCCGCCGGAACGGGAAAGGTGGGGGACGGCACAGCCCGAGCGGTTCTGCCCAGACGGTTTTCGGCTTTTCTCCAGATGGGGAGCGGGGTGGGATTTTCAAGCCGTTCCGCACCGGTTCCCCATCTTGCCGCCGCATCCGCAGGGAACGTGGAAAGCCCTCGATGGTTTCGTCTCCACCGGACCTGACGATCGGGACGGGCGGGGCCGAAGGAGGGTGGCGATGCGGTGGCAGGGCGGACGGGAAAGCGAGAATGTCGAGGACCGCCGCGGACAGGGAGGCCTGGGCGGCGGGGGCGGGCTTGGAAGCGGGGGCGGGGGCTTCCGCATCGGCCCGGGCGGGCTGGGCGTCGGCGGCGTCATCGTTGTGCTGCTGGTCTCGATGGTGCTGGGGGTCGATCCCACGGTGCTGCTGGGCGGCGGCGAGCAGGGAGACCGGACCACGGCAGACCGCACCCAGATCGGCGAAGCCGCTCCGCGCAGCCAGGCCGACGACGAGCTGAAGCGCTTCGTCTCCGTCGTGCTGGCCGACACCGAGGACACCTGGCAGGGCCTGTTCCAGCAGATGGGGCGCCAGTATCAGGACCCGACGCTGGTTCTGTTCACCGGCACGGTGTCGTCGGGCTGCGGCCGGGCACAGGCGGCGATGGGGCCCTTCTACTGCCCGATGGACCGCAAGCTCTACATCGACCTCGGCTTCTACCGCGAGCTGCGTGACCGCTTCCAGGCGCCGGGCGACTTCGCCCAGGCCTATGTCATCGCCCATGAGGTCGGCCACCATGTGCAGAACCTGCTGGGCATCTCCGACAAGGTGCAGGCGGCCCAGCAGCGGGCGGGCGGCCAGGCCGAGGCCAACGCCCTGTCGGTGCGGCTGGAGTTGCAGGCCGACTGCTTCGCCGGCATCTGGGGCAACCATGCCAACCGCGACCGCAAGATGCTGGAGCCCGGCGACGTCGAGGAGGCGCTGACCGCCGCCAGTGCCATCGGCGACGACCGCCTGCAACGTCAGGCGCGCGGCACCGTCAGCCCCGACAGCTTCACCCATGGCAGCTCCGCCCAGCGCGTCCGCTGGTTCCGCACCGGCATGGAAAGCGGCCGGCTGGAAGCCTGCGACACCTTCGGCACGGACCGGCTGTGAGGGGATGAAGGGCCGGGAAGAGGCCTAACCTCCCGGCCCGCGCATGAGCCGCAGATAGTCGAGCACGCGGGCGGTGCGCCAGTCGGGGTCGGCCCAGCAGGCGGCTTCCCGCGCGCGGCGGCAGGCGGCTGCCGCCTCCTGCCGGGGCTGGCCGGTCAGCGGGCGCAGGTCGGCTGGGATGGCGGAGAGGCAGGCCTCGGCGAGGTCCGCGGGCGGGGCGGGGCCGGTCTCCAACCAGCGTTCGGCCTGCTCGAACCGGTCGCGGCACATCAGCGCGATCATGTAGTCGCAGGCCGATTGCAGGCCGGGCGCCAGCCGGCCGGGACTGACCGACAGCACCGGCAGCAGCGGGGCCAGCGTCGGCGCCAGATGGTTGGCGTAGAGCGCCGCCCCCCAATACCGCTCCGCCGTCTGCCGGAAATGGTCGAGGTCGCGCACCGGCACCAGACCGGACTCCGCGACGGGCAGGATCTCCACCTTCGGCTTGGTGACCACCACCGTGTCGTTCGACACGTCGACATAGAGCGCACCGATCTGGAGCGCGTTCTGGAAATACTGCCCGCGCAGGACGCCCCAGACGCTTTGCAGCACGCCGCCCCCCTCGACGAAGGCGCGCAGCGCGCGCTCCACCGGGCCGGCCGGCTGGGCCAGACGTTGCGACAGGCGGGCGAAGAGGTCGCGGGTGATCTCCTCGCAGCGGCCATAGGGATAGGGCTTGCCGCCGGCCGGCGGCAGGCCGGCGAGCGCCCGGTCGCTCTCCTCGCGCAGCGCCATGAAATAGCCGAAGAGGGCCGCCGGATCGCCGCCCAGATGGAGGGCGGTCAACGCCGACTGGCGGTCGTCCACCGGGGCGATCTCTTGGGGAAGAAGGGGCGGGTGCCGGGCTGTCATGGCAGATCGGGTCTGGGCTGGCGGGTCTTGGACGGACGGAGTCCGGGGAGGTTGGCATCCTTCCCGGTCCCGGCGCCAGAGTTTCCGATCCCCGGCAGCCATGGACGGGTGTTGCCGGCGGAAGGGGGGGTTGCGCAAAGCCATCCCGCCCGTCACACATTCGGCGACCGCAGGCGGGACACCTGTCCGGGCGGTCCAGTCCTTTCGAACGGAACGGCACGATGAGCACAGCGGACACCCAGCCCGACATGCAGGCACCCGACATCCAGTCCCTGGAAAGCGCCTATCGCGGCCGCAGCGCGCGGGTGGCGGTGGTCGGGCTCGGCTATGTCGGGCTGCCGCTGGCCCTGGCGCTGACCGGGGCCGGCTTCACGGTCACCGGCTTCGACATCGACCCGGCCAAGGCGGCGGCGCTGAACGGCGGACGCTCCTACATCCGGCAGATCGCCGACGGCCGTGTCGCCCAGGCGGCGGCGACCGGGCGGTTCCGGGCGACGACCGATGCCGACGCATTCGCCGCCTGCGATGCCGTGATCGTCTGCGTCCCCACCCCGCTGTCGCCGCAGCGCGAACCGGACCTGAGCTTCGTCGAGGCCTCCACCCGGCTGATCCGCGACCGGCTGCGCCGCGGCCAGCTGGTGATCCTGGAATCGACCACCTGGCCCGGCACCACCGACGAGGTGATGCGGCCGATCCTGGAGGAAACCGGGCTGGCCAGCGGCCGCGACTTCTTCCTGGCCTACTCGCCCGAGCGCGAGGATCCCGGCAACATCACCTTCACCACCAGCACCATCCCCAAGGTGGTCGGCGGCGACGACGAGGGCGCGCGCCGGCTGGCGGTGGCGCTCTACGAGCAGGTGGTGCCGCAGGTGGTGCCGGTGTCGGGCACGCGGGCGGCGGAGGCGACCAAGCTGACCGAAAACATCTTCCGCTCCGTCAACATCGCCCTGGTGAACGAGCTGAAGATCGTCTTCGAACCGATGGGCATCGACATCTGGGAGGTGATCGAGGCGGCGAAGACCAAGCCCTTCGGCTTCATGCCCTTCTATCCCGGCCCCGGCCTGGGCGGCCACTGCATCCCGATCGACCCCTTCTACCTGACCTGGAAGGCGCGCGAGTACCAGATCTCCACCCGCTTCATCGAGCTGGCGGGCGAGGTCAACACGATGATGCCGCGCCATGTGGTCGACCGCCTCGCCCTGGCGCTCGACCGGCAGGCCGGGATCGGGCTCAGCCGGTCGCGCATCCTGCTGGTCGGCATGGCCTACAAGAAGAACGTCGACGACAGCCGGGAATCGCCGGGGCTGCGGCTGATGGAGATGCTGCTGGAGCGCGGGGCGGCGGTCGAGTACCACGACCCCTTCATCCCCGTGCTGCCGGTCACCCGCGAGCATTCCGCCCTTGCCGGCCGCCGGTCCGTCGAATGGACGGCGGAGCGGCTCGCCGGCTTCGACGCGGCGGTGATCGTCACCGACCATGACGGCATCGACTGGCAGGGCCTCGCCGCCCACTGCCCGCTGGTGGTCGATACCCGCAACGCCATGCGCGCCGTCGAGGGATTCGCCGACCGCATCGTGAAGGCCTGAAGCGCGGGGCGGAGCCGCAGGCGGCTGCAACAGCGTGGAACGTGCCGGGCGGCGGCGTTCCATCGCCAGGGCCGATGGGAAAGACGGCTGGAGAGACGGCTGGAACAGCGTGAAACACGCCGGGCGCTGCCGTTCCATCCGGCAGGCCGGCTGCTGGGTCGGCGGCGGGGCCGGATGGAACGCTGCGGAACAGGGCGGACGGCGGCGTTCCATCGGTCGGGGAAGTCCCCCTCCCATGCCTTGGCACAGGCGATCCTGAACAGGGGGGAGGGGAAGACATGGCGTCGGCTCCGCAACGGTGAGACCGACGCCATCATATAGGAATTTTCTCCGCAATGGCGGCGCTCAGTTCAACGGAGCGCCGCCATCAGGGATGGTCTCACATCTCCTCTTCGCCGCCGAAATCGCCCCAGCCGCTGTCCTCGACCGTCTGTTCGACATGGTCGGTGGCGGCGGTGGCCGCGTCGGTGGCAGCACCGGCGGCCTCGGCCGCCACCGCCTCGCCGCCGGAGAACATGCTGGACAGCGCGCTGCCGATCAGCATGCCGCCGGCGACGCCGGCCGCCGTCTGCATAGCGCCGGCCATGAAGCCGCCGCCGGCCCGCGGCTGCTGGGCATAGCCGGCGACGCGCGGGTCGCCATAGGCGGGCGTGCCGGCAGCAGCCGGCGGACGGCCCCAGGGCGAGCCGGCCGGCATGGCGGCCGCAGGGGCGGCTGCGGCCGGGGCAGAGGCCGGATATGAGGGCTGCGGAGCGGGACGGCTGCTGCCGCCGAACAGGCTGCCGAACAGACCGCCGCCGCCGGACTGGGCCGGGGCGGCGGGAGCGGCGGCCGGGCGCTCGCGCAGCTGGCGCTCCAGTTCCTCGTTGCGGCCCTGCGAGGCGGCGAGGGCCTGCTCCATCATCACGATGGCCTGCGCCATCAAATAGGGGGCGGCCGGCTGGCGGGCGATCCGCTCGCGGATCAGCGCCTCGGCCTCGGGATCGCGCGGGCCGGATTGCGCCTCGGCCTGATGCAGCTTGGCGAACAAGTCGTCGATGATCTGGCGTTCGGTGTGGTCCATGGCGATGCTCGTCTTCATCAAAAGGTTGGGAATGAGGCGGGGGAAGGAGTCAGGGTCTGGGCCCGGCGCCCCGGAGGCGCACGAAGCCGACCGCCCGGAGGGCGGCAAGGCCGACCGCCCGGAGCGGCGGCAAAGCCGTGCGGCGCGCCGGAGGGTCGGCGCGCGTCGCGGAAAGATCGGGAGCAGGGAAAGCCGGAAGCCGGGGGGCGCTGTCTCAGGGGCAAGGGCATCAGTCCCTCCAAGTGCGGTCACGCCCGTCGGCGCAAGAGCAGGTGAAGAGATCCGACATCGCGACCACGTCTAAGTCGCCAGAGGGGCCCGGATCCGGTTGTAGAGCACGTGGCCCCGTTCCGGCCCGCTTTCAAGACACCCCGCTTGCCTTTTCCTTCCGGAAGAACATATTGCGAACATTCTGAAAGGAAGAGGGAAGCCATCGCGGTGGATGACGCGCTGCTCGACAAACTCGAAATCCTGGCGGATGCGGCGAAATACGACGCCTCCTGCGCGTCGTCGGGAGCGAAACGGCGGACGGGCGGGCCGGACGGCATCGGTTCGACCACCGGGGCCGGCATCTGCCACGCCTATACGCCGGACGGGCGCTGCGTCTCGCTGCTCAAGATCCTGCTGACCAACTATTGCCTGTTCGACTGCGCCTACTGCATCAACCGCCGCTCCTCCAACGTGCGGCGCGCGCGGTTCAGCGTCGACGAGGTGGTGCAGCTGACGCTGGGCTTCTACAAGCGCAACTGCATCGAAGGGCTGTTCCTGTCCTCCGGCATCATCCGCTCGCCCGACCACACGATGGAGCAGCTGATGCTGGTGGCGCGCACGCTGCGGCGCGACCATGGCTTCGCCGGCTACATCCACCTGAAGACCATCCCGGAGGCCAGCCCCTGGCTGATCGAGCAGGCCGGGCTGTGGGCCGACCGGCTGTCGATCAACCTCGAACTGGCCTCCGACCGCAGCCTGAAGGAGTTCGCGCCGGAGAAGGACGGCAGCTCGATCAAGGCGGTGATGGGACAGGTCGGCGAACGCATCCTGGAGGCCAAGGAGGAAAAGCGCCGCTTCTCGCCCGCAGGTCAGAGCACCCAGATGATCGTCGGCGCCGACGCCTCCACCGACCTGTCGGTGCTGGAGACCAGCGACACGCTCTATCGCCGCTATGGGCTGCGCCGGGTCTATTATTCCGCCTTCAGCCCGATCCCGGAGGCGAGTTCCGCTTTGCCGGCCAAGCCGCCGCCGCTCCAGCGCGAGAACCGGCTGTACCAGGCCGACTGGCTGCTGCGCTATTACGGCTTCACGGTGGACGAGATCGCCGCCGGGGGCGAGGGCGGGATGCTGGATCTGGGCATCGACCCCAAGCTGGCCTGGGCGCTGAAGAACCGAGAGCGCTTCCCGGTGGACGTCAACAGCGCCGACCGCGAGATGCTGCTGCGCGTGCCGGGGCTGGGCGCGCGGGCAGTCGACAAGATCGTCGAGGCGCGCCGCCACACCACCCTGCGGCTGGAGGATGTGGCGCGGCTGTCGTCGGGGCTGAAGCGGGCGCGCGCCTTCCTGATCGCCGCCGACCACCATCCGGGCGGGCTGACCGACCGCGCCGATCTGCGGCAAAGGCTGGTGGCGCCGCCCAAGCAGCTCAGCCTGTTCTGAGGGGATCGGCCATGCGGCATGTGGAGCTGAGGGACGGCGCCGATCTGGACGGTTTCCGCCGCGCGCTGCGCGGGCTGGTCGCGCTCGGCGCCGATCCGGACGGGGTGGTGTGGAGCGGCGGGGCGGCGCCGTCGCTGTTCGGGACCGCTCCTGAAACCGGGACGGCGCCCTTGCCGGCCGATGCGCCGCCGGTTCCGCTGCCCCGCCCGGTGGGGGCGCTGATCGAAAGCGTGGTCTGCCACCGCGATCCGGAGCGCTACGCCCTGCTGCACCGGCTGGTCTGCCGGGTGGTGCGGGGGGAGCGCGACATCCTCGACCACCATGCCGACCCGCTGGTCCACCGGCTGGCGCTGCTGGACAAGGCGGTGCGGCGCGACCTGCACAAGATGCACGCCTTCCTGCGCTTCCGCGAGGTTCGCGATCCGGCCAACTCCGAAGATCGGGGCGGGGAGCGCTACGTCGCGTGGTTCGAGCCCGACAATTTCATCGTCGAGGCGACCGCCTCCTTCTTCGTCGAGCGCTTCGAGAGCCTGGTCTGGACGATCCTGACGCCGGTCGGCTCGCTGCATTGGGACCGGCGCTCGCTGACGGTCGGGCCGGCGGCTTTGAGGCCGGAGGGGCTCGACCGCGACGACCGCTTCGCCGAGGGCTGGCAGCGCTATTACGAGAGCACCTTCAATCCCGCGCGGGTGAACCCGACGGCGATGCGGGCGGAGATGCCGCGGAAATACTGGGCCAATTTGCCGGAGGCGGCGGCCATTCCCGGAATGATCCGCGGCGCCCCCGCCCGCGTCCAGGCGATGATCGAGGCGGAGGCGGCAGCGCCCCGCCGCCGCAACCCCGACAAGGCCGTCGCCGCCATGGCCCGGCAGGAGCCGGCGACGCTGGCCGAGCTGAACCGCATCATCCGGGCTGCCGATCCGCTGGTGCCGGGGGCGACGCAGGCGGTGCTGGGCGAGGGGCCGGTGGGGGCCGCCATCGCCATCGTCGGCGAGCAGCCCGGCGACCGGGAGGACATGGAAGGCCGCCCCTTCGTCGGCCCGGCCGGGCAGCTGCTTACCCGCGCGCTGGAGGAAGCCGGGATCGAGCGCGACGCCGCCTACCTGACCAACGCAGTGAAGCATTTCAAGTTCGTCGCCCGCGGCAAGCGCCGCCTGCACCAGTCGCCGACCGCCGGCGAGGTGAAGCATTACCGCTGGTGGCTGATGAAGGAGCTGGGTTTCGTCCGCCCGCGTCTGGTGGTGACGCTGGGCGCCACCGCGGCCCTGGCGCTGAGCGGACGCAGCGTGTCGGTGCTGCGGGAACGCGGGCCGATGGGATTCGGCGACTGGGAGGGGCTGGTCACCGTCCACCCGTCCTACCTGCTGCGCCTGCCGGCGGGGGAGGGGGCGGAACAGGCCTATCGCGACTTCGTCGCCGACCTGCGGCGGGCGCGGGGGATGGTGGAGGGGACGGGTTGACGGCTGTTATGAAGCCGTTCGAGGATGGCACATCAGGGAGGTTTCCATGGAAAAAAACGAGCGTGTCACACAGCGCCGAGAGCTTTTATCTCTGAAATCCAATGTGGATCGCGGGATGAGAGATCTGGCTGCTGGCCGCGTGGTGGATTTCGATGTCAACCGCATCATCGAGCGGGGGAAGAGACACCTTATTCGCTCTTCCATCTCAATAAAGTGAAAAGCAGCTCGATGACCTGACGCTGCTCCTTCCCCAGCCCTCCTATCAGGCCGCGGAAAAAGGCTGTGCTGTGCTGACCAGTCGTGATTCTCTCCGGTTGAAGAGAAAGCGGCCGTTGGGGGGATGATGCGGGGATCGGACGACCACAGCGAGGGGCTGTTCAGCTATGTGAGCTGTGAGGCCCGTGTTCCGGCGAGCCATTCTTCTTCCTCTATCGCGGCACCATCCGCATCCATGGCGGCAAATCGGGGCGGCTGGTGCTGCGCTTCAACGGACTGGACC
>NZ_JBCEBL010000033.1:0-87085 GCF_049472615.1 Azospirillum sp. 11R-A
AACCCACACCCATCAAAAAACCGCCATCATCGCGGCGTCGACGGCGTGCGCCTTCGCAACCTCCCGATGAACATCCCCGTTCAGCGGCCAAATGACGATTCACCCTGGTGCATAAAGGCGGCTAACGTTCTTGGCCAGCTTGGCGCCTGAGTGATCGGCATAGAAGCGTGCGCCAGCGGACATTTGCGGGCTCAAGAAATCAGTATGCTCGGGCATAAGGGGGACCTGATGCCGCCGCAGTAGGTGAAGCCCACCGTCAAGCGTCACAAGAACAACCGGGCAGATGCCGCGGCAATCTGCGCGGCCGTCCAGCGCCCCAGCATGCGCTTCGTGCCGATCAAAAGCGAGGACCAGCAGAGCACACTGGTCATCGATCGCGGCGGGCAAATAAGTGGTCGTTGCCACTGATCGCGAAAGGGCGCGAGTAGGAAATCCTTCAACAGGATTTCGATGACCTCTCCGTCGATTAGCCCCATTTCGGTTTGCCGCCGCTCATTTCGATGAGCCGCCACTCAGTTCGCCAGTGGGCAGCGTCGTGGCGACCGCTCCCTCATCCAGGCCGACCACCTCGGCTCGGACGCCTTTGCTCAAGCCGCCAAGTGGCTGGCGGAGCAACACCGATCCTCGTGTCGTCGACACGATCCTCCGGATAAACCCGCAGATAGACGGTCCGCCTCCCTATCTTCGAGAGTTCGAGCTGGCGTGGGCTGTGGAGGGGCAGCATCCTGAAAATGCAAATGATCCGCAACATCAGAAACGAGGCGCGCACCTCCTTCGGTCAAACATTGGGTATTTGTAGGGTTTCTGTGGGCTGCCGGTAAGGGACAAGAGGCGCCACCAGGATATCTTTTATCGGGCGGCGTATGATCCGGTGGCACTCACTTCCGACATTGGGATTTTTCAACATCGGGTCCACCGCCGGCGAACCTTGCCGACCCTAGGCTTCTTCCGAGCCGCGAAATCACCGCGAACATGCGAAGGAGCCATCCAATGCACGCGACACACGATGCACGAGCGTCCGGCACCGGTATGCTGAACAAGGTGCCGGAGGTAACGCTCATCTTCTGGATCATCAAGATCATGTCCACTACGGTGGGCGAAACCGGGGCCGACTATCTGGCCGTCCATGTCGGCCTGGGGACCGGCCTGACCGGCGGGATCATGGCCATGCTGCTGGGCGGCGCRTTGCTGCTGCAACTGCGTGCGCGGGCTTATGTGCCCTGGATCTACTGGTTGACCGTCGTTCTGGTCAGCGTCGTCGGCACCCAGATCACGGATGCGCTGACGGACGGCCTGAACGTCAGTCTCTACGTCAGCACCACGGTGTTCGCGGTGGCCCTGGCGGCGATTTTCGCCACTTGGTATGCGGCTGAACGGACCCTGTCGATCCACACCATCGTCACCAGCCGTCGCGAGGTGTTCTACTGGACGGCGATCCTCTTCACCTTCGCCCTGGGCACGGCGGCCGGCGATCTTGCGACCGAGGCGCTCCAACTCGGCTTCCGGCTCGGCGTGCTCGTCTTCGGCGGGCTGATCGCGCTTGTCACGTTGGCCTACTACCGCAGCGCCGACCCGATCCTGACCTTCTGGATCGCTTATGTGCTGACGCGGCCGCTTGGCGCATCGCTGGGCGATTTCCTGTCGCAGGCCCAGCAGTACGGTGGTCTGGGGCTCGGCACGATCATGACCAGCGCCGTCTTCCTGGTCGTCATCGTGGCCCTGGTGGCGATGGTGAGCGTCACCACCGCTCAGCATCGCAATGCATCCGTAGGCGATGAAGCCTGATCATCCTTTCCTTCATGCAAAGCAGAGATCGTCGATGAAACACTCCTGGATCGCACTCACCGCTGTTGCGCTCGTTGCCACGGGTGCCGTGGCAGTCACATATTTCATGCCGGTAGCAGGCGCGGTTTCGCAGGCCGAAGCGTCTGCCGGACTGGGCGACATCTCGGGCTTCCGCAAGATTGTCGTCGATACGGCGGCCCTGGTCGATAAAGGGGACCTTGCGGGCGCGAAGATCCGCATCAAGGATCTTGAAACGTCATGGGACGAGGCGGAAGCGGGCCTGAAGCCCCGAGCACCGAGCCAGTGGCATGCGGTCGACAACGCCATCGACGGGGCACTGTCGGCTTTGCGCGATAGCGCCCCGACGGTGGCCGCGTGCAAGAAGGCATTGACGACCCTGCTCGATACCATGGACAGCAACGGCACACATGGCTGAGTGACCATCGCGCCGATCAGCGTCTGCCGGTTTGACGGGGCTGACGACCCAATAGCCGGACATTCCGAAGGAAAGAGGCGCGGTGGGCATTCCCATCGCGCTTTTCCATGTGTCGGCGGTGGTTGTGCGGGAGGGGGCCGCCGGCATATTCGACATGCCCTCAAGGGCGCCGGAGCCGGTGCCGATCCAAAGAAAATGGCCCGGAAGTCTCCTTCCGGGCCAGACACAGACGGCATCAAGATCATTCGGCGTCGTTGTCTTCCTGTTCTTCACCATCGCCCTTTGCGACATGACGCTTCACAACACTGCCGGAGGCTGCGTCCACGACCACAGTCTCGGTCGCCTTGTCCTTGGCGACCTCGACTCCGAACGCCACCTTTCCATTATCCTGCAGGATGTCGGCAGACAGTGCCTTGCCGCCGGTTTCCTGTTCGGCGGCGGTCACCGCCTGCGACAACGAGATCTTCGCCTGCGACAGCGCCGACAGGTCACTGGCGTCTTCATGGGTCTTCTGGGCGGCCTGCGCGCCATAACCGATGCCAGCCACCAGCAGTGCCGCACAGATCGCAGACGCGGGCTTCATGACGGTCTTCATACGAATCGCTCCTGTTGCAGGGCGCCATGCCCCGGTACGGACGATCCTAGGCGGGGCTGGCTTACCAGCCTTTGGCGAGCGCTATACGGTTTGGTAAGATCGAGGCCGCGGCTTCGCCATGACCGGCGGCAGACCCTTTGGATCGGGCAACCAAGACCGGCAACTCGCCAGCGGTACGGCCCAATTCGGACCGGAGTGCCGGCAGGCAACGGGGGCGATCAACGGTTCGGCTTCGCCGGGGTGCTCAGTCGCCGCCATAGGAACCAGGCCACCGCCGCCGCCATCACGACGATCACCAGAACGTCGAAGCGATGCATCCAGTCCCTCAGCGTCGGGTCGCTGTTCCAGCGTTCTCCCAGCGCGTAGCCGACATAGGCCAGCCCGAAGCACCAGGGCCAGGAGCCGATAAAGGTGTAGAGATGGAAGCGGAGCCTCGGCATGCCGGCCATTCCGGCGGGAAGGGCGATGAAGGTCCGCACAACCGGCAACATCCGGGCCACCAGCACCGCCGGTCCGCCGAGCCGGGAGAAGAAGTGCTCCGCCAGATCGAGGTCATGCTCGTCGAGCAGGACGTAGCGGCCCCAGCGCCGGATCAGCGGCCGTCCGCCCCGCCGTCCCACCGCATAGGCGATCTCGGATCCCAGGTTGCAGCCGATGGCGCCGACGGTGGCGACCAGCATCAGGTTGAAGTGTCCTGTCGAGACGAGATAGCCGGCGAAGGGCATGATGACCTCCGACGGCAGCGGAATGCAGGCGGATTCCAGCGCCATCAGCATCGCGACGCCGGGATACCCCAGCGTCGCGATGACCGACGCGATGATCGATCCGAGTGCTTCGAGAAGATGCCCCACCACGCCCTCACCCGCGGTCCAGCGGGAACAGGGCAGCGGGCAGATGCAGCAACCGCACGGTTCCCTCGTAAAGCCGGACGATGGCCGGCGTCAGCAGTCGATCAACCAAGGGCCGGGCCGGAACGACCAGCAGCGATGCCGTGGCGGCGACCAGAAGCGCTCCAGCCATGTCCAGCGGGAAGTGAACACCGAGATAGATGCGAGCCCAGGCGACGCCGACGCCGAAGGCCATTATCCCCCAGCCCAGCCGCGGCCAGGAACCGCGCAGCAGCAGGCTGATCCCGATCGTCCACATGAAGGTCGCATGGTCACTGGGGAAGGACGAGTCGGCCGCATGCGGGATCAGCTGGTGCCCCAACCCGATCATGAAGGGGCGCGGATGCTGCCAGAAGGCGCCGATCACCGTGTTGATCAGGGCCGCCGTCAACAGGGCGCAGCCGGCGCCGACCAGGGCAGAACGCCCGTTGTGCCGTCCCCACACCCACAGCACCGCGATCAGCGCCGCCGCCAGCACCACCACGTCATCCGCCAGGAAGCGCGCCAGCAGCAGAAGCATAGCCTGCGGATCGGGCGGAGCGTTCAGCAGGAGGAACAAATGCCGATTCAGAGCTTCCATGAGCGATGTCCACTTGTTTCGATGTGATGACAGCCCCGGCAGACAGATGGGCGGTGCGGGGCGCTTCGCGCGTGACGCCGAAGGCTAGGGCTGGAGCGTTCGGGTGAGTTCGGGAGACTGGCGGTGATCGGCGAAGGCCCGGTCTGCGGCACGCTGCAGGCGTTCTTCATGACGCCGCGCATATCGCCAACCCACGACGGCGGCGACCAGGGCAATGCCGCCGGCACCGACCGCCAGGGGGCCATGATAGCGCTCCAACGCCTGCCCGAAGCTCCAGCCACCCAGACCGAACGCAATGGACCAGAGCAGTCCGCCGCAGGCATTCGCGATCAGGAAGCGCCGCCAGCACATACGATTGGCGCCGGCGAGCAGAGCGGTCAGCACCCGCAACAGCGCAACGAACCGTCCAAACAGCACGACCTTGCCCCCGTGCCGTTGGAACAGGTATTGGCCAAGCCGAAGCCGCGGTTCGGTCAGCCGCATGAGCGACCCATAGCGCATCAGCAACCGGTAGCCGTAGTGCCGGCCGATCAGGAATCCGACATTGTCCCCCACCACGGCGCCAGCAGCCGCCGCGCCGATCACGAACTCGATCCGGAAATCGGGGGAGGCCGCCGCCAGAATCGATCCGGCGATCAGCGTCGTCTCTCCCGGTAAGGGCAGACCCATGCTCTCCAGCGCAACCACACCGGCGATCAGCCAATAACCGTAACCGGTCAGAAGTTGGGGAATCAGGTCGTGGAGCGAGACAGACATTGCGTCACCTCGAATGCTGCGTCGTGACCGGGGGGCATTCCCCAGCCGGCCGGGCAGACGCGCCGTCACGGAGATTGAAGTCAAGCGAGACCCGCAGGCCCGGGCCGTTGTCCGTCACGGACACCGTCGCCTCATGACGGTCCGCGATGGCCTTCACCAGACTGAGACCAAGCCCGCTGCCATCGGTGGTGCGGCTCCGCTCCAGCCGGTAGAAGCGGCGGAAAATGCACCCGCGCTCTTCCGCCGGCACACCGGGACCGTCGTCGGCGATCGTCAGCCGCGCCACTCCTGGACCGGCGGCCAGAGCCACCTCGATCCGCGTTCCGGCCGGGGTGTGGCGAATGGCGTTCTCAACGAGATTGACGAGCATTTGGGTCAGCAATTCGCGGTCGCCCGCGACCACCGCCGGGTCGAACCGTGGACTGACCAAGACCTTGCCGTCCTCTTCGGCCGAGGGGGTGAAGGCCTCGACCACTGTCTCCACGATGACGTGAAGCTCCACCGGGTCGCGAACCGGCGGTCGAGCGCCGCCCTCGATCTGGGCGATGCGCAGCAGCGCGGCGAAGGTCTCCAGCAGCGTGTCGGTTTCCGCCAGGGCCGCGTCCACTGCGACCGCGTAGTCGTCGGTCGATGCGGCGGTTGTCCGCACCCGCTCCAGACGCTGGCGCAGCCGCGCCAACGGAGTGCGCAAATCGTGGGCGATGTCGTTGGACACCTGCCGCAACCCCTCCATCAGATCGGCGATGCGGCCGAGCATGTGGTTAAGCGTATTCGACAGCCGGTCGAGGTCGTCGCCGGTTCCCCGCACCGGGATGCGACTGGCCAAGTCACCGGCGATGATCGCTTCCGCCGTGCGCGAGATGGCATCCACCCGCTGCAGGAAAGCCACGCTCAACAGAGCACCGCCGGCGATCCCAAGCCCGAGCGTTACCAGCACCGCGACGGAAAATGCGTGGAAGATCGCCTCGTCGGCATCCTCTATCCATTCAAGATCGTCACCGACCGCCAGCAGTGTGCCGTCCGGCAACCGGACCGTCAGGGTGCGGATCCCCACGAGTTCGCTCTCGTCGCTGGGCATCCGGTGCGGTTCGATGGTACTCCAGCCCGGCTGAGGAACCGTCGTCATATCGCCGGCCAGAATGGTGCCGCCTGCATCGGCGACAAGTTCATGCAGCGCGCCGGGACGGCCAGCGGTGCGCCGCACCTCGGCAGCGAGCTGCGCCTGACCGCCGGTCTGGAATTCACCGCGGAGCCGGTCAAGATCGGCCATGATCCGGCTGTTCATCTGCTGCTCCAACGCCGCGTGGGTGGTCCAATAGACCACTCCCCCCAGGATCAGCGCCGACACCGCGAAGATGAGAGCGAAGGCGGCGGCCAGCCGGAAACTGGCGGTACGGAACAGTCTAGGCAGGGTCGTCATTCAGGGTGTATCCGGCCCCGCGTACCGTGCAGATCAACTCTCTGCTGCGGCCGCGGTCCACTTTGGCCCGCAGGCGGCTGATGTGGGTTTCTACGATGTTGGTCTTGGGATCGAAGTGGAAGTCCCAGACATGCTCCAGCAGCATCGTGCGGGTCGTCACGCGCCCGGCATTGCGCATCAGATACTCCAGCAGCTGGAACTCGCGCGGTTGCAGATCGATGGATTCGCCTCCTCGGGTCACGGAGCGTTTCAGGAGGTCCATTTCGAGGTCGGCCACCCGGAGCACCGTGGGGACGTCGTTCAGCGGCGGACGCCGCACCAGAGCATTGAGACGGGCCAGCAACTCGGCAAAGGCGAAGGGCTTGACCAGATAGTCGTCGCCTCCAGCCTCCAGCCCCTCCACCCGGTCGCCGATCCCACCGAGGGCGGTGAGCAACAGCACCGGCGTCTTCACCCCCGCACCGCGCAAGGTTTTCAGCACCGAGAGTCCATCGAGGCCTGGCAGCATCCGATCGACGACCAAAGCGTCGAACGGCTGTCCCGCGGCGAGAAGCAGGCCGTCGCGCCCGTTGCCCACGCATTCAACGCTGTGCCCCTGTTCTCGCAGACCGGTCTGGAGATAGCCCGCCGTTTCCGGATCGTCTTCAATGATCAATATYTTCATTGGCGCAGCCCCCCGATCYCTCCTCGAAATGTCCGTCTCTGATCCTCWCAGCCGGTCAAACAAGATAGTCGAAGTCGTCTTAATGGGCGGTCACTGATTCTATACGGATTTGTAACCTGGGCACCTCCCGAGGCGGATGGAATGAACAGYTCCTTCAACTTTCCCGGTATCATTTCACGAGGGACATCTGCCCCTCTATGCATGGGGCCAGAAGACGGGTTCAGCTGCAGCGATGCATGTGAAGGCCAAATCGAGATCGACGATGGCGCTGAAGGCGCCAACCGCTCCGCATGCGCGCTGCCGCCACCCTTTCCAGCGGCTTGAACGCTCGGAATCTTTGAACGTCCGGCAATATTGACCTCACGGCGAAACCGCAACGGTTGCTTGCCTCGCGAAACTCCTAAGTTTCGCGACAGGTGGGTGCCGGATTGGATCTGTGACCTTCGAAGATAAGTGGCGGTCTTTCTCCAGCGCTATGTGGCGCCGATGACGAGTGTACTCCGCGCCGCCTCGACCACATCGTCGGTGATCACCGACAGGCCGTTGATCTTCAGGATTCGCCCGATCTGGACGAACAAGCGGTGGAGCAGGCGGAAGTTACCGCCCGTGATCCGCGCGATCGAGGCCATCGCCTGGGCATCGGTGAAGTCGGCCTCGTCGAGGGCAAGTCCGAGCTGCCGCCAGTGGCGGGTGAGCACAAAGGTGAGTTCGTCGCCCTGCAAAGGACGGTAGTGGTGAGCAAAGCCGACACGGCTGTAGAGCTGCGGGTAGCGCGACAGGCGCTTTTCGATGCCCGGCATGCCGATGAGGATCACAGCCATGCCGGTTCTGTCGAAGATGTCGCGCAGGTGCTCGACTGCGGCGGTCGAGAGCCGCTCGGCCTCATCGACAATGAGCAGCTCGGCGGGATTGGCCTGGGCTCCCGTGCGGACGAGGTCATCGCGATGCAGATGTTCGTCAATGCAGACGCCCGCACGCGAGATCAGCTTGGCAATGCCGTCGCGCAACTCGCGGAACGGGCAGCAGACCGTGGGCGTGTAGAAAACAGTTCGGGTGCCGGCGATCGCTGCGTACACCTTCGCATCGGAGGGTTGGCGTGGTCCCCATTCAATAAGCAGAGGCTCGGCAACGTCCCACTTCGCGTAGCGCCGCGCCGACAAGGTCTTGCCGACGCCGGCAGGGCCGAAGCAGAGGCCGATGTAGCGGTGCTTGCGCACGGCATCGGCGAACTCGGAAAAGCGCCGGTGTTCCTTCGTCGCGATGAACGCACCCTCCCGCTCGCCGTCGGTCACGGATCATCCTCCTCGTAGACACGCAGCCGTGGCCGGGCCGATGACGCCGCCGGTCGCGGAGGCGGGGCTTGCCTCGACGGCTGGTCGTGGCGGGGCAGGAAATCGGCGACCTTTGCCACACGTTCGTTGATCGCCGTACGCAAGGACCGGCGATGGGCACGTCGCGCCGCCTGGATGTCCTTGAGCGTCACCACCTCCCCAGCGTGTTCCTCGCTCACCGCGCGGCAGAGGAAGGCGTTGCGGTGGAAGAGCCGGACTTCGGACAGGTCGCGTGGGTCGTAGCGGACGGTAACCGCCTCGCCGACGAAGCCTGCGAGCGTCGGGGCGACGTAGCGCAGTCCTTGGAAGCGGACGCCGTCGCGCCGTACGCGGCGCGGCTCAGCATGCAGGATCAGCAGGAGGTCAAGATCCTCGAGGCTGTCGGGAAGGCAGGGCAGGAAGCCCTCGCCGCGCCACGCGTCGAGGGGCGTCTCGCCGATCTCGCCGTGAATCCGGGTATGATAGGTGCCGGCGATAAAGGCGCCGACCTCGCGGTCGAGCCGCGCCAGCGACAGCGTCGGGGTCGAGGCGGGCTTCCCCTTGACAAGGTGCCCAGGCAACTCGGGCAACAGCTCGGTGTTGATGGTGCCGAACAGGCGCTCGACCTTGCCCCGACCCTGCGGGCGGCCGACGGCGGAGTAGACGACCCGGAACCGCAGGTCCGCCGCCACCCGGTCAAGGTGCCGGCTGGTGAAATCGCTTCCGTGGTCGACGTAGAGGACGTCCGGCACGCCGCAGACCGGCCAGGCGGGGTCGGCCTTGCGCCAGATTGCCTGACGGAGCGCAAGGCACGTGTTGAGCACGCAAGGCGCGCCGAGGAACACCAGGTACCCGGCGACCGCGCGGGAGCGGTCGTCGATTACGGTGGTGAGCCACGGCCGCGCCGGCTTCCCGTCCTCGTCGAGGACGAGAACGTCGAGCAGCGTGTGGTCGGCTTGCCAGAGCGCGTTGGGCGTCTCGGCACGGTGCCGATGGATCAGCTCGTAACGGTCGCAGTAGGCGGCTGGTCCGTCCAGCGCGAGCGTCACCATCGCCGGGTCCAGGCTTGCGAGGATGGCGTGGACCGTGCCGTAGGACGGCGCGCGCCATCCCTGCGCCGCGGCGACGTCGCAGACCCGACGGTGGATGGTGGCGGCCGACAGTCGCGGCCGTTTCAACCCCATGCCCTCGATCAACGTGACGAGTTCGTCGGGCGCGCGACGCGCGCCGGCATCGCTGCGGCCACGACGCGCGAGGCTGGCCAGCCCGTCCCGGCGGTAACGGGCGAGCCAACGCTGCGCCGTTCGCAGCGGCACGCCAGCGTCAGCCGCCGCGCGCGCCAGGGGAACGCCGTCCTCGAGATGAGGCCGCAAGGCGGCGAAGCGCGCCATCGCCTGCGCCTGGCCCTCCTCGTTTAGGGCCGCGAACGAGGCCGTCGTCCTCTCCGGAGCCATGGCCGTCTCCCGAAACCGGCGCTCCCCCGCCGTCCGCAAGGGGATCGCTCAACGGACGGTGCGCACCGTGCCGACCATGCCGCTCGGATCACGGAGCTTCCCGTCTCATTGAAATGGTACGATGATCCTATCATTGAAGGGGCCCTTATCGTACGCTTCGGCCATGTCCGCGATCACCATCGGTTATGCCCGCTGCTCGACCGACAAGCAGGACCTCGCTGCCCAACGGGCAGCGCTTGAGCGCCTCGGCGTACCACCCGAGCGCATCTACACCGACCATGGACTGACCGGCACGAACCGGGCCCGGCCGGGGCTCGACCAGGCGCTCGCCGCCGTGCGCGCCGGCGATACGCTCGTTGTGCCGAAGCTTGACCGGCTGGCGCGCTCGGTTCCCGACGCGCGCGCCATCGCCGATGAGCTGGTCGCCCGTGGCGTCAAGCTTGCGCTCGGCTCGAGCGTCTACGACCCGGCGGATCCCCTGGGGAAGATGTTCTTCAACATCCTCGCCACGTTTGCCGAGTTCGAGGCCGACCTCATCCGCCTGCGCACGCGCGAGGGGATGGCGATCGCTCGCGCCCGCGGCAAACTCCGCGGCAAACAGCCCAAGCTCTCCGAAAAGCAGCAGCGCGAGCTGCGCCGTATGCACGACACCGGTGAGTACTCGATTAGCGATTTAGCCGAGTTGTTCTCGGTCTCGCGCCCGACCGTCTACCGCACCCTCGCCCGGTAGCTACGTCATCGGCGCCACATAGCGCTGGAGAAAGGCCGCCACTTATCGTCGAAGGTCACAGGATCCCTGGGGCTTTTGATGTTGCAAAAGTCTATCGCAAAAGGAAAGAGTTCTGCGATGACTTTTGCGACGGATGCCCCATGCTCATCGGCTATGCGCGCGTCTCCACGGACGACCAGGATCTTTCGCAGCAGCGGGCGTCCCTACAGACGGCCGGCTGTCGCCGGATCTATGAGGAAAAGGCCTCCGGGGCAAAGCGCGACCGGCCACAGCTTGCCCGGCTGATCGACCAGCTCCGGGCCGATGACATTGTGACGGTCACGCGCCTCGACAGGCTTGCCCGGTCGACCCGCGATCTTCTCGATATTGCGGAGCAACTCCAGGGAGCCGGTGCTGGTCTCCGGTCGCTCGCGGAGCCATGGGCCGACACCACCTCGCCAGCCGGCCGGATGGTCCTGACCGTGTTCGCCGGCATCGCCGAGTTCGAGCGTTCCCTGATCGCCGAGCGGACTGGCACGGGGCGCGTGGCTGCCAAAGCGCGCGGTGTGCGGTTCGGCCGACCACCGAAGTTGACCGCTGACCAGATCGCTCTCGCTCGACGCCTAGTCGATGAAGGGCGGTCTCCCCGCGAGGCAGCCAGAATTCTCAATGTCCATGCATCGACGCTGTACCGGGCATTTGCCCTTCAAACTCCCAAGGGTACTGCCTCCGGTTCTTGATCGGTCCTATGACAGTTTCCTGTTCTGCCGCTACCCGGACCAAGACCGGAAGTGGCGTTTGGGTCAGCTCACTCCGTGACACCCGCAGACACGCATCACTATTCTCTCCCGAAAACGAGGTAATGGGAGATTGGAAATATGGCGCGCCGGCGACTGCTGACCGAGGACCAGTGGGCAAGGCTCCTGGCGGTGCCGGACGACGAACGCGCGATGGTGCGCCACTATACGCTCAGCAGGGACGATCTCGACATCATCACCCTCCGGCGCACGACGCACACCCGCCTGGGCTGCGCCATTCTGCTCTGCTATCTCCATCATCCTGGGCGGATTCCCGGGCCGGACGAGCGCCCGCCCATCGCGCTGCTGGCGTTCGTCGCCCGGCAGGTGGGCGCCGAGCCCGACGATTTCATCGCCTACAGTCGACGTGACCAGAACCGGCGCGAGCAGGTTGCCACGATCATGGCACGGACCGGCCACCGTGCCTTTGATCGAACCCTCTTTCGCGACCTCGCGGCCTGGCTGACCTCCAAGGCACAGATCGCACGGGACCCGATCATTCTGGCGACCACCCTGATCGATGAGTTCCGGCGCCGTCGCATTCTGATCCCTTCGGCAGCGATCCTGGAACTGATGCTCCATCAGGCTCGTGGCCGGGCCGAACGGGTTCTGCATCGTGCCCTTGTCGATGGTATCGACCAGCGCACAATCGACGCGCTGGACCGATTGCTGACCCTGCGGGCCGACACCGAAGCGACGATGCTCGCTTGGTTGCGCCGTGTGCCGGCGGCCCCCACCGCCCGCAACATGCTGGCGGTCATTGAGCGCCTTTCCGCCTTGAAGGAACTCGGCATCGACCGGTCGTTGCGCGGACGCGTGCCGGAGGTCGCGTTCGAGCGGCTTGCGGCCGAAGGCCTGCGGATGACGCCGCAGCATCTTCAGGATCTGGCGACGTCGCGTCGGCGTGCTGTGCTCGCAGCTACCGCGATCCGGCTGGAGATGGATCTGACCGACGTTACCCTGTCGATGTTCGACAAGCTGATCGGCAGTCTGGCACGGAAGGCCGAGCGCCGGACGGCGGAAAACACCCTGCGTTCCGTTCGCGATACCCAGATCCAACTGCGGGTGCTGCTGACCGCGTGCAAGGCGGTGATCGGCGCGCGGGAGGCCGGCGCCGATCCCTACGAGGCCGTCGACCAAGGAGTCGGCTGGTTCCGCTTCATGAAATGCGTCACCGACAGCGAAGCCCTGGCGAAGCCGGAGATCGCTGACCCGCGCACCGAGATGCTTGGCCGCTACGCCACCGTTCGAGCCTTTGCCCCCACGCTCCTCAATCGCTTCAGCTTTCTCGGCAGTCAATCGGTGACGCCGTTGCTGCGGGCGCTCGACACCATTCGGGTCATGTACGCCGCCGGGCGCCGTACTCTGCCTGAGAAGCCACCGACCGGCTTCATCCGACGCTCCTGGCGCCCCTTCGTCATCAAGAAGGAGGGCATCGACCGGAAAGCTTACGAAATCTGCGCATTGTCCGAACTGCGTGACCGGTTGCGGGCAGGCGACGTCTGGGTGGAGGGGAGCCGCCAGTACCGGGATTTCGAGAGCTGCCTCATGCCGCGTCCGACCTTCGATATCCTTTGCGAGGAGGGGGCGTTGCCCGTGGCCGTTCCACGCAGCGCCGACGGCCACCTTGCTGGAAGAGGCGCGGAACTCGACCGGATCGTTGCCGAAGTGGCGGACCTTGCCGAGGAGGGGTTGCTTGAAGATGTCGACCTGTCCGACGGCGAACTCCGCGTCACACCGATCCGGGACACGACCCCACCAGAGGCCGAAGACCTTGGCCGCCGAGCTTACGATCTCATGCCACGGGTCAAGATCACCGACCTTCTGCAGGAGGTGGATGGCTGGACCGACTTCTCCGGCTGCTTCACGCACCAACGGAGTGGCCGACCCGCCGACGACCGGGCGGCGGCGTTGACCGCTGTCCTGGCTGACGGCATCAACCTCGGCCTGTCACGGATGTCGGAAGCCTGCCGGGGATCATCCATGCGGCAACTGGCCTGGATGCACGACTGGCACGTCCGCGACGACACCTACATGGTGGCGCTCGCCCGCATCATCGACACGCACCGAGCCTTGCCGTTGGCTGCCGTCTGGGGTGACGGCCGCACGTCATCCTCCGATGGGCAGTTCTACCGTGCTGGCGGACGCGGCGAAGCTGTCGGCGATGTAAATGCCCATCATGGGAACGAGCCGGGCATCGCCTTCTACACCCACGTCTCCGATCAATACGGCCCCTTCCACACAAAGGTGATCGCAGCGACTGCCAGCGAGGCACCCCACGTCATCGACGGCCTTCTCCATCACCAGAGCGGTTTGGACATCGAGGAGCACTACACGGACACCGGAGGCGCGAGCGTTACATGGACAGTCAAGAGGGAACTGGAGGCGGCTGTCCGGATAGTCCACAGAGGGGCCCCGTGCGCCGCGAAGCGCTCCTCAAGCAGCTGGCGGAGCGGCGCACGGGGGGTTGCTGTGGACCCATCCGGTCAGCCGCCGGTCAGCCTTGAGGTGGCGGATCAATCGGCTCGCCCAACTCGCCGAGCAGCCCCTCGATCCTGGCCACAACGGCGCGGTGGCGGTCCACCTCCCGGGGCCATCCCCGGCAGCGCGCATCCTCGACCAAGGCCATCTCGACGTGCCGCCGCTCCCGTAGCCGGCCGACGTAGGCCGGCGTTGTCACGAACCGCGCGCAGGTCAGGTAGAGGTCGCACTCGCACGGCCCCTCGGAGGGCAGCCGCAGGCAGTGTCCCAACTCCAGTTCGGTCTTCAGGAAGTTGAGCTTGAGCCAGTCCACGGCCTCATCCGACAGCCGGCCCGCGCGCAGCGCTTCGACACCGGGGCCGGCGATGACGGCGCCCGGGCCCAGCACGGACCGGTAATCGCGCAGAACCTCCGGGTCGCTGATCCGCGCATACACCATCGACATCGCGGGGCTCTGGTGGCCCAGGATGCTCATGATCGTGTGCAGGCGGGCCCCCTTCTCCGCCAGCTCAGTGCCGACGGTGTGCCGGAACCGGTGCGCCGACACGGTGCCTCGGCCTCGGGCATCGACCAGTCCGGCCTCACGGCAGGCAGCCTGCAAGGCCGTCTCGAACAAGTAGTGCAACGACAAACGCCGCCCGTTCATCACGAACAGGTAGCGCACGCCAAGGCCGGTGACCTCGTCGGTGCAGGGCCGATCCGGACGGCCATCCCGCAGCGCCTGCACCACCCGGATCGCCTCGGCCGCCTCGTCGTGCAGGGGCACAATGCGCTCACGCAACGTTTTGCCGGCCGGCAGCCGCAGCCGCGCTGTCCCGTCGGGGTAGCGGTCAAGGCAGTCAATGGCGAGGCGACGCACCTCCGCCCGCCGCGCGCCGGACCAGCGCGCCACGAGTAGGGCGGCGCGTTGATACACGCACGTCATGGACCGGATGGCCACCATGAGCCGCGCCAGCTCGTCGGCAGGGATGTACCGGGGGATGCGCTCCGCTGCCCGAGGATAGTCACGCCGGTCGACCAGTTGCCGGGGCGGAGCGCCCTCCCAGCCCCAGGCGGCCGTCTGCCGGCAAAACTGCGCCAGAGCGCCTGTCCGGTCGCGACGGGTGTTGGGCGCCAGAATGCGTCCCGTCGTTGGCCGGATCTCCGTCGCCATCCGGTGCATGAAGCCCTGCGCGTGGTCGCGGGTCACCGCGCCGAAGTCCTGCACCTCCGGCACGGTCTCCGCCAGATAATGCAGGAAATGCCGCATGCCGACGGACAGGTGATAGACCGTGGACGGGTTGTCGGTCAGCCGGCGCACCTCCAGCCAGCGCTCGACCAAGGCCAGCATGGCCGCTTGCGGCGGCGCGGGAGCCGCGTAGCCCGGCATCGCCTTGCGCGGCTCGGCTGCAGCCTGGCCGCGGTGGTAAAGGATCATTCGCAGTCGGCCGAGGTGGGTCACCCAGGCCTTGGCGGGCGACACCCGGAACCGCTCTGCGGAGCCCCAGAACTCGCCGACGTCCGGCCGAGCGCCGAATTCCCGGATGGCCGCCATCAGCGCATCCACATGGTCGTCCGAAACCGCGGCGGCCCCGCGGGCCCCGAAGCACAGGGCGATGCGCGCCATCGCCCAGGCTAAGCTGAGCTTGGCGCCGAACCGTTCCAGTCCGTGGGCAGCAGCCTCCGCCGCAAGCAATTCGATTCCCAGGTCGATCCCGAGCGACGCCGCCACTTGGACGGCCCGGAGGTCGCCGATGGCCAACAGCCAGGGCGGATCGAGCCGGATCCGATCCGTGAGTGCCAGATAGTACAGATAGCTGCGCGCCGCGTAGCTGTTGATGCGGACGGCGTCGCCCTGGTGCCGGGCCGGCAATCGGGCGACGCGCACCCCCATGGGCGCCGCGAACCAGTCCGCGAGTTCCGGCCAAAACCGCTCGAACCGGCGTCGGATCGCGATGCGTTGGCGTTTGACCATGGGCGCCAGCGGCAGCCCGTGGATGTAAGCCACGTACTCGGCATCGTCACAGTGCCTCGGCGGAAAGACGGGGGCAACGCGATCACGGGCGTGCATCGCCGCCGCCGGAACGGGTCCGGCCCTCATGGGACCTCCCGATCAAGCCCGACGGCCCGGCGATACTCCGCGACGACGGCGGCATCGGACACCCGGGTGTAGATGCGCGTCGACACCGGTGAGGCATGTCCCAGCCGGCGCTGCAGCGCCAGTTCGCGCATCCCACCCTCCCACATGCGTGTGGCGTGTGTGTGGCGCAGCGCGTGCGGAGTGACCCAGGCCTCGCGGATGCCGGCGCGCGCTGCTGCCCGGGCGAAAAGCTTGGCCAGCGCCGCGTAGCTCAGCGGCTCCAGTCGGCGTCGGCCGTGGCCACCGACTAAGAACAGGTAGGGAGAGTCCGCCTCAACCGGCCTCTCAGACATCATGTAGTCGGCGACGGCGGCGAGGGTCTCCGGTTCGTGCAGGTCGACAACGCGCTCCGTGCGCGATTTCGGCCGCACACCCTTGGGGTGCTCGGTATCGTGCCGTATCACCACCCGGCGCCGGCCGTAGGCGACGTCCGCGACCCGCAGCGCCAATGCCTCGCCCGGGCGCAGGCCCCCGTCCAACATGAGCCTGACCAGGGCAAGGTCCCGCTTGCAGCGCAGGCAGCCGACCAGCGCCGCCACCTGCTCGGGCTCGAGCGGGCGGGGCAACCGGAGCGCCGTCCTCACCCGCATGCCGCGCCGGATCGGCGAGCGCCGCGCGATGCCATCCAGGAACGGCCGATGGCGGTCCGTCACCGGAACGGCGTTCTTGTGCTCCCCGCACGCCAGCGGGTTGGGGCCATCGAGACGCCCCGCGACGATGGCGAACTCGTAAAGCGAGGCCGCCGCAGCAAGCGCCCGGTTGATAGCCGCAGCAGACAGGCCCAGCACGCGATCACCGCCCGCCGCAAGCAAGGACGGCTCGGCGCGCCGCCTCCGGCGAACCGCGACGCTGCGCAGATGGGCGAGCAGACCGATCGCATCGGGGGGCAGCATCCGGTTCCAGGGCAGACCCGAGGCTTCCAGGAAGGTCCAGAGGTGGCGCAGGTCGAAGGCGTAGGCGGCTACCGTGTTGGGTGAACAACCCCGGGCGAGCAGGTGGGCGAGGAAATCCTGGACGATCGGCACCGGCTCACCCGCTGCCGAGACCAAGCGATACCGCACCGACTGCCCCTCCGTGCGCTCGATCCTGGCCATAGATGCCCCCTGTGTCCGATGTCGTCACAAGAACGCTCGAAAGGCTCCTTGGAGCCAAATGTCCATATAATGTCCGATCACGTTTTCGGCCTATGTGCCCTGCTCGGATTCCGTTTCGCCCCGCGTATCCGCGATTTGAAGGACCGGAGGCTTTACCTGCTGCCCGGTCGGGAGGCACCCGCCATTCTGCGGCCCTTGGTTGGCGGAACCATCGACATCGAGCACCTCGCGGCCAATTGGACGGAGTTGTTGCGGCTGGCGACCTCGATCCGCTCGGGCACCGCGACGGCCTCCACCATGCTGCGGCGGCTCTCGGCTTACCCGCGCCAGAATGGCTTGGCCCTGGCTCTGCGAGAACTCGGCCGTATCGAGCGGACCGCGTTCACCTTACAGTGGCTGCGTGATCCCGCCCTCCGCCGGCGCGCCAACGCCGGCCTCAACAAGGGAGAGGCTCGGAACGCCCTGGCCAGGGCAATCTTCTTCAACCGCCTGGGTGAGATGCGCGATCGCAGCTTCGAGAACCAGGTCTTCCGGGCATCGGGGCTGAACCTGCTGGTGTCCGCTATCATCCTGTGGAACACACGCTATCTCGAAGCTGCCTTCGCCGAACTGGCAAGCCAAGGGCATGGCGTAACCTCCGAATTGATGCGGCATGTGGCGCCTCTGGGATGGGAGCATATCGGCCTCACCGGTGACTATGTCTGGGGGGCCGACCCTCTTCCGGAAACCGGTCTCAGGCCGTTGCGGAGATTGCAGTCCTTGCTTGCAGCATGAGTTCCCAGTCCGTTCTCACATCCCGGACAATCTGATCACTTTCGTGTAGTGACCCCAATTCCGGGTCGGTGCTCGCCTCACCGGTGGTTACGAGCAGTACCGATCCAGGTCAGACTCTGAACCTCCAAGTCCTTTACCCTCGGTCGCCCTCAAGCGCCGTGAGTTGGATATTGACCTTCCAGCGATAGGAAGCCGGAAACTGGGGGTATCCGCTAACCAGGAGGACACCATGCTGAAGTTCAAAGTCGATGGAATGACCTGCGGTCACTGCGCCCAGACCGTCACGAAAGCTGTGGAGGCTCTGCCACGGGTCGAACGCGCGGTCGTGGACCTGAAGGCCGGTGAGGTGACCGTCCAGGGCGATGCCGACGAAGGCGCCGTCAGGCAGGCCATCGAGGACGCCGGTTACGACGTCCGCAACGCCGCGTGATACCGAGGACCGGGAGCGGCCAGGAAGCTGCTCCCGGGACCGTCGCCGATCACCGGGATCTCACTGGAACTATATCCACCCTTGGAAAGGAGAGGACGATGATGTTTGGTCACGGTTTGCGCGCCAGTTCGCTAGCTGCCCTGATGCTTGGGCTCGCCGCCTGCGCCGGTGGCACCGGGGAGGCGTCCAGGACGACCACGTCGGGACGCCAGGGAGGCATGACGAGTCAGTCGGGCATGAAACATTCTGAGATGGGCCAGATGGACCACGCCCAGATGATGCAGCACTGCCGGGACATGATGCAGGGCAGCAGTGGTTCGATGGCCTCGGGAACCATGGGTCAGATGGACCACGCCCAGATGATGCAGCACTGCCAGGCCATGATGGGCCAGACGAACCAGAGCGGTGCGCCGGCGAGAAGGTAGCATCGCCCGCTACGATCTCGCGGTTTGGGCGCCACATGCTTCCGGTGATGCGGAAGCAATCTGTGGAGTTCTCGGCTGAATCCATGCAGACGGACGTGCCGAATCCGCCGCTGCCGATTCCCCCCTTGACCTTCCAATGACTGGAAGGACCATCTCCATGGTCAGCTAAGGATGAAGGAGCCAACCATGGCTGATGCAGTTGCAAGAGAATGGACGGGACCGCAGGAGTTGGCCGCGTCGGAGATCGACATCACCGTCGGCGGGATGACCTGTGCGTCCTGCGTTGCCCGGGTCGAGAGGGCCATCCGCAAGGTGCCGGGCGTAGCGGACGTATCGGTGAACCTGGCAACAGAGAAGGCACGCATCTCCTTCGCCGATTCAGTTCCGAACACCCTGGGCGTTGTCGAGGCGATCGAGAAGGCGGGCTACGAACCCGCGACCACTGAGTTTGACCTCCGCGTCGAGGGTATGACCTGCGCGTCTTGCGTTGGTCGGGTCGAGAAGGCGCTGAGGAAGGTGCCCGGTGTCTCCGATGCGGCCCTGAACCTCGCGACTGAGCGTGCCCATGTCACCGGTCATGGCATCGACTCCTCGACCCTGGCGGCTGCCATCGAAAAGGCGGGTTACCAAGCCAGACCCGCCACCGAGGGCACCACCACGGCGTCGGACGAGGCGCAAGACCGCAGCCGCAAAGAGCTCCAGCACGTCTTCATCGGCGCGGTGCTGTCGCTGCCGCTGGTGGTCGGTATGGTCGGCGACCTGCTTGGCTACGATGTCATGCCGCCAGGCTGGCTCCAGTTCCTGCTGGCAACTCCGGTGCAGTTCTGGCTTGGATGGCGTTTCTACAGGGCCGCCTACAGAGCCGTCCGGGCAGGCGCCGGGAATATGGACCTCCTGGTCGCCATTGGCACGACGGCGTCATGGGGCGTTAGCATCTACATGCTCCTGACCGCGCATCCGGGGCATGGAATGCCGCACCTCTACTTCGAGGGCTCGGCGGTCCTGATCACCTTTGTGCTGCTTGGGAAATGGCTGGAAACCCGTGCCAAGGGCCAGACCGCGGTCGCCATCCGTGCCCTGATGAGCCTGCGGCCGGATACCGCCCGCGTTCGTCGCGGCGCCGCCGAGATCGAGGTGCCGGTTGGCCAAGTGAGGCGGGGCGACCTCGTGGTTGTGCGGCCCGGCGAGCGCATACCGGTCGATGGCCGGGTTGTCGAGGGCACTGGCAGTGTCGACGAGAGCATGCTGACGGGCGAGCCGCTGCCGGTTGAGAAGGCCGCAGGGGCCAAGGTCACCGGAGGCTCCATCAATGTCGATGGCCTGCTGATGGTCGAGACGACCGCCGTAGGTGCCGAGACCATGCTGGCAAAGATCGTCCGGATGGTGGAGGGCGCGCAAGCGTCCAAGGCCCCCATCCAGCGTACCGTTGACCGCGTCAGCGCCATCTTCGTGCCGGTGGTCCTGCTCATCGCCATCGTTACATTCGTGGCTTGGTGGGGCTTCACCGGCAACGTGGAGGCAGCCATCGTGACGGCTGTCTCCGTCCTGGTTATTGCCTGCCCCTGCGCGCTCGGCCTGGCCACGCCGACCTCGATCATGGTCGGCACCGGTGCGGCCGCGCGGCATGGCATCCTCATCAAGGACGCCGAGGCGCTCGAGCGGGCGCACGCCGTCACGACCGTGGCCTTCGACAAGACCGGGACGCTGACCGAGGGCAAGCCGATGGTGACAAATGTGTCCCCGGCAGCCGATCAACTCCGCACAGAGGTTCTGCGTTTGGCGGCTACCCTACAGCAGGGCAGTGAGCATCCGCTCGCCCGGTCCATGCGCAAGCGTACCAGCGTGGAAGGCATCACGGCTGCGGCCTTGAGTGATTTCAAGGCGCTCCCAGGGCGCGGGATTTCCGGCATCGTGGAGGGCCGGACTCCTCAACTCGGCTCAAGAAGGCTGGCTGCGGAGAATGGTCATGCCGAACACGCCCTGGAGGTCTCTGCTGCCGACTGGGAGAAGTCTGGGCAGACGGTCTCCTGGCTGTTCGAGTTGGCGCCGGAGCGGCGTGTGCTGGGCATCGTGGGGTTCGGTGACACGGTGAAAGAGGCGGCTCGCAAGGCTGTCCAGAAGCTGCACGAGCAAGGCATTGAGGCCGTCATGGTCACCGGCGACAGCAAAGGCGCCGCCAATGCCGTCGCCCGGGAGCTTGGCATCGACCGGGTGTTCGCCGAGGTGCTGCCCGGAGACAAGGCGGAGGTCGTGGCGAGCCTGAAGCGCGAGGGCAAGGTTGTGGCCATGGTTGGCGACGGCATCAACGATGCTCCGGCCCTGGCCTCGGCCGATGTCGGCATCGCCATGGGCACCGGCACGGATGTGGCCATGGCGACGGCCGGGGTGACCCTGATGCGTGGTAACCCGGTTCTGGTCGGCGGGGCCGTGGACGTCTCCCGGCGGACCTATGCCAAGATCAAGCAGGGCCTGTTCTGGGCCTTCGCCTACAACGTCATCAGCATCCCGCTCGCCGCCCTCGGGTACCTGAGCCCTGTGCTGGCGGGGGCCGCCATGGCGCTGAGCTCCGTCAGCGTTGTCTTGAATGCGCTTACGCTCCGCGGCTGGAAGCCCAGGGGCATCTGAGGAGAACGCCATGAACATCGGTCAGGCTTCTAAGGCGTCTGGCGTCGGCGCCAAGCTCATCCGGTACTACGAGTCCATCGGCCTCATCCCGGAGGCGGGCCGCACCGCCTCGGGCTACCGGGTTTACACGGCGCAGGAGGTGAATGTCCTGCGGTTCATCAAGCGGGCCCGTACGCTCGGCTTCTCCATTGAACGCATCCAGCACCTCGTTGGCTTGTGGGGGGACAAGGAGCGCGCAAGCTCCGAGGTGAAGCGGATCGCCCTGGATCACGTCGCCGAGTTGGAGGCGAAGATCGCCGAGATGCGGGCGATGGCGGACACGCTTCACGAGCTTGCCGAGGCGTGCCATGGCGACCAGCGGCCGGATTGCTCCATTCTGCGCGACTTGGAAAAGTCCGGCCTTGCCTGCAGCGGTGTCCAGCGCACCCTCGAGCCGGCAGCGGATGGTGGCTGACCCCTGCTGAATTCGCGGCAACAATACCGGGACGGCCCGGTTAACCGTTCTACGGCAGCCTAACTGCGCGATGTCCGGCTGCCCTGACAAGGAGGACATTTCCATGTTGTCGAACACTTCGCTCCGCATTGCCGTTCCGTTGGCGACGGCAATTCTCCTCGCGGCTGGCCCGTCCCTCGGGCAGAAGTCTCAGGGCATGATGGATCACAGCCAGGGCGGCATGCAGCACGAGATGCCGAAGACCCCGGCGTCGGAGGCGTACATGAAGACCATGGACAATATGAACCAGTCCATGATGGCACAGCCAATGACCGGTGATGCCGACCATGACTTCGCGTCGATGATGCGGGCGCACCATCAAGCCGCCGTCGACATGGCCAAGGTGGAGATCCAGTACGGGAAGGATGCCGAGATGACGAAGCTGGCCAAGAAGGTCGTCGAGGATCAGGCCAAGGAGATCAGGCAGCTGGACAAGTGGCTCGAGCGCCATCCTCCCCAACAGGCACAGCGGTAAGGGTCCGGCCCAGCTGGCGCGTTTCCGCGTGGCGCGCCGCATGCCGACACCCGCGAGAAGGTGACGGTCGCCCGCAACCCATCTTCCGGACGGTTCAGGAGGACGACGTCGCCGCCGTGCCCCGCGGACGACGAACCGGGCGAGGGTCAGGCCAAGGCCGAATGCCGCCACTCCAGTGAACTCAAGCACGACGTTCCGCTTCCAGTGCACGGTGGCCATTACGCGGCGGGATTGAATCGGACCTGCGGCGGGTCGGCCCCATCGGAAGTTCCCTCCACGAAGAACATCCACACCTTGCTGATCTTCGCGGCTTCCCTGGTTCTCCTGTCCGGGGCCGCGAGCGCTGGTGCGCCGACGAGCTCTGCAGACCGCTTCCGCGTTGAACTGGTCGAAGTTGGGAACAGCATGGTTGGCGACGTCGGCGCGCCCCTCCTGCACTCGGACCGTGACATGGCTGTCGTCCATCTCGGCAGGGCCGGGCCCCATACCCGGCAGGCGACGAGGATGTTGTCACCATCGACGTGGCACCGAATTCGAAGGCCGCCTACAGACCATCCTTCCGCTGGGTGGCACGCCTGACCTCGCCGACGCCGACCATGTCGTTTCCTTCCGGAGCTACCGCAAAGGCTGGGGACGCGGGGAGCCAACGGGCTCGTCCGGCGTGCTGCTTATCGAGCACCTCGTCGATCCAGGCCCGATACGTTCCCAGTTTCGTCAGGCCGAAGCGATGAGAGCAAAGCTGTGGGCCGTAGCTCAGGAGGCTGCGGCTCACCAGGGACGAGACGGCAAGTTCGCCCGATGGCAGCGTCAGGAACAACGGCGCGCCGGAGTCACCCTCGCATGCGCCGACCCTCTCGTCGTTTGCGAAGAGTTCCGTCACGGTCCACTCCCAAACCTGGGAGGTCAGCTGCGCTTGGTGCAGATGGCCGGCGCCTACGTTCCGGTCGTGCGATGTACTGCCGTACCCGGCAACCATCGCCCGCCGGTGGTGCCGCCAATAGCCGGACCCTTCGCCGACCGCCACCAGTGGGGCCGGGTGATACGGGGATGGGGCCTCCCCATCGAGAATAGCGATGGCGACGTCACCCCGATCCCACGGCTTGTCGTGCCCTTCGGCCCATGCGGGCGAGGGCTCGAAGTGGGAGGCTGGCAGAGACGGGGCCGTGGCCAGATGACCGGCCGCGTGCGTCGTAAAGACTATCAAGAGCGACCGCCCCGGGGAGGAGCCGCAATGCGCGGCCGTGAGAACCGCCCTCGTCGTCACCAGGGTTCCCGTACAGAGGCGAAAGGTCGTTGGGTCGTATACCGCAACGACGCTGTGCGCGGCTCCGGATCCCTCCGGAGCGTCATTCCCCCCCTCCGCGGCTACGGTGGAGGCCGCACAGGACAGGAGCAGCGGCGCGGACAGCAGAATGGAGGTGAACCTCATGGCGGCCACCCGGAAAGGCGCGCCGCTCGATACGCCAACCGGCACTCCCAACGATATGCCTTCCGCAACCTGACCACCATGGCCATTGTGGGGATCCATCCGATGGCCCGAGAACCTCATCCGCGAGGTGGCTCTGACGACCGTCGGCGCGCTGTGCCGCGCGCCTGGTGCTGAAGGACCTCGCTAACCGGCTCGCCGAAACGACATTCAGCCTCACGGCTGTGGCCTGCCACTGGCCAGCCGTGACCTGCCGATTACCCACGGCGCAGCTCATCAAGGAGATGTTGATACTCACTCGGTGGCAACGCGCGCGGCTCTTCGGCCATATGCCGGAGAGCCGCAAGCCCAGCTTCGGTAAAGCGAGCCCGCAACCAATGACCACCATCGTCCCGCAGCTCCAACAATCCGCGGTCCAGCATTCCTTGAATGACCGACCCGGGCTTGGGCTTTCCTTTGTTCGGTCCGGTGGCCCAGCGCCTCACCAGGATGCCGTTGTCCAGCCTCGGCGCTTGCCCAAAGCGCACCATGAACTCGTTGCGGACCAATGCCCGTTCCCGCGCTGTCAAAGTGGTTTCGCTCATCACCCTCAATCCTCTCCCCGCGATACACGGAACCAATGCTCGGCGTACTGCCGGCACAACTCCGCTTCAACGCGGTCGCCGGCACGTTCGGCATCGAGAGCTCGAGAAAGCCACTGAGCCTGCTTTTGGAACGCCGATCCGCTCATCCTGGCCGCTGCCGGGCGAACTCCGGTCGCGCCGGCGCCAGCAGACCGTGCCTTGCTGAAGCTGGGACGAGGCGCTTGACCAGCGTGGGGATTGATCGGTGACATTTGGCATTTCGATTTTTGTGAGGATCGGAAGGGACGCACGGACGATCCTTGGTCCTCAGCTGAGGGAGGATCATCACCGCCGCAGCACCAGAGTTTACGCTGCGGCCGTTCGCAGACGCGATTGATTTCGTGTTGATCGTCAACCCGATTCAACGCTGATCGCAGGCAGATCGAGTGGATGGGAGCGATGATCGGCTGGGTGGTGGACCGACGTCGATCCGAGGCCTTATGGATCGAGGTTCCGGGGGCATTTCCATGTCCTGTTTTCCGGGGCTTGGCAGCTGCACCAAATCTGCCTTCCAGACGCTCCGCGTTGGTCTCCGGGTCCGTCGTGGTCATGCCTCCCTGCAGATAGGGAAGCTCCCGATTGCCATCACTCTGCTGCAGCGCGATAATCAGGGATGCAGACACGATACCGTATTGGCTGGGATCTCACCGGATGGACGGTGATCGACACGGCTTCCGGGCAACTTGCGGAGCTCAATGGGCTTCCGCTGATCGGACTTCAGCCGGAGGAAGCCGAAGACATAAGCAATGCACTCAATGAAAACTCGGCATCTTCAATGATGCAGTTCGGGCAGTGTTTCCAGCGACATTGATCTCAAGTCCGATCTTTCGTTTTGAGGATGATTGAGCAACGCAGTTCTTTCTGTGTGCCATTCGAAATGGCGGCAGCCATGTTGGCTCCAAGTATCGAGGTGTCAGTAAGCCCGATTGATCGGACCGACGGTGGACGGTGTATTTGAACCGTCCACCTCGGCCGACGCCGGAGACAGCGGTCTCAGCGACAACAGGCCAACGTTGCCGCCATCAGCTCTGGGGCGGCTTGGCCGGATGGCGGGCGAGCCAGCGGTCGAGTTGCCGGATTTCCTTCTCCTGGTCGGTGATCATTTTCCTGGCCATCTTCTGGAGCTCGGGATCGCGCCCGTTCTGAAGTTCGACCCGCGCCATGTCGACAGCCCCCCGGTGATGCTCCCGCATCATGGAGGCGAGTTCGTGATCGGTATCGCCGGTCATCGGCTGCGCCATCATGGACTGCTGCATCTTCTGCATCGACCCCATCATCGCCTGAGAGCCTGGGGAGTTGGACATCGAGCCCCCCTGCATCATGTCCTGATGTGCCTGCGTTCCCTGCTGCATGGCCGTGCCCTGCTGGGCGGGCATGCCGGTCGTCGTCGGTTGACCCGTGGCCTGCTGTGTCGGCGCGCAGGCGGCGGTCAGGGCCGCGGTCAGCACGGCGATCGTCGGAAGAATGGCGGACGTCTTCGGGCGCTGTGGCATGAGAGGTCTCCCAGAGGCAGATGGGGATGCGTAGCAGCACCCTACGAGCAACCGGGGCCGATGCCTCAGCGTTCCCGCCCGATCAGTAATCGGCTCGGATCCCGTCGTCAGGCCTCCCCCTAGTTGCGATGGAGGGAGCGCTGCTTTACTCTGGGTTCACTCACCTCGAGCGAAGGAGCCTTCCTTGTCCGACCCGATGCGCGCGCTGATCCAACGCTGGCGTGAGGATGCCGGTGCGACGTACCGGACCTGGTTTCTTTGGGACGAGCGGGTGAAGAACTTCCGCTCGATCCGCCGCGGCATTCAGCAGGTCGTGAGCGACATTGAGGGTAACACCTTCGGCAACGCCTATCGCGGCTCGTCGCTGGAGACGGTGGTGCACTCGATCGCCGAGCAGCGCCAGATCTTCAAGGGAGCCGACCACGCTTTCCTGTGGAAGCCCAAACTGCGCATCCCGGACATCTATGAGAACCCGGACAACCAGCGCGCCTTCGGGCGGCTGCTCGACGCCTGCATCTGCTGCAACGTCGAGGCGCAAATCCTCGCCGCCATCCGGCAGATCAACGCCAGGCAGATCAAGGGACTTGGGCCGGCGGTGGCGAACCTGCTGTACTTCCTGCACCCGACCCTGGTGCCGCCGTTCAACACGGCCATCGCCAGCGGTTACAACGCTCTAACCGGCGCCAAGGTGAAGCTTGGCCGGTGGGACGAGTTCCTGGCGATGCGTCAGGGCATTCTGGCGCTGAACGCCGAATACCGCGACCTTCTGTCCAACGATCTCGGGGCCATCGGCGGACTGCTGTTCGACGTCGGCTCCGGACGCTACGCCGCGCCGCCGCGCACCAACGATGCCGCCGCCCGCGCCGCGTGGGAAGCCGACCTCGCCAAGGTGCGGGAGGAGAGCGCCAAGGCTTCCAAGGCTGCGGCGGCCGAGCGCGAGGGCGACCGCACGCACACCGAGATTCAAGGATGGCTGCGTGATCTGGGCAAGGCGCTGGGCTATGACGTGTGGATCGCCGCCAATGACCGCAGCCGGGCCTACGACGGCGGCAAGCTCGGTGAGGGCTGCCTTGAGCGACTGCCGGAGGCGATCGAGAAAGCGCCCGGTGCCGATGCCATCCGGCTCATCGACGTCCTGTGGCTCGACCGGGGCAAGGCCCATGTTGCCGCTGCCTTCGAAGTCGAGCACTCGACCTCAATCTACTCGGGCGTCGTCCGCATGCTCGATCTGGCGCTCGGCACCGAGGCACATGCCCTGGAAGGGATGTTCCTGGTGGCGCCGAACGGCCGCGAGGACGAGGTCCGTGCCCAGTTGACCCGACCGGCGTTCAGCCGCGTCGCCGACCTCCAGGTGCGCTACCTGCCATACGGCGAACTCGAGAGCCACCGCGAGCCCATCGCCCGCTTCGGTTCCGGCATGAAGGCCATCAACGCCATCGCCCGCACCCTGGTCTGAACGGATTGCGGTTCTGCCATCAGTGGCTGACCTCACCTCTCGTCGTGGCGAGGTGGTGCATTTGATGGTGGCCGCCCTGGGCCATGATGCCGATGAACCCAAGCCCCCGGATATGGGCCGTCTGCTCGGGTTCTAGAGCGGTGACGGTCAGCACGACGCCGGTCGCTGCCGACACGGCCTTGACTGTCCAGCCGTTCACACCATCGATCTCGTGAGCATGCGCCGGTACCATTCGGCGGATCGCCTCCAGGGTCCGCCCGTCACCGGTGACGGTATAGCTGGCTCCGCCGTCCACCAGCGTCGCAACAGCTTTCGCATTGAGCGTGACTTCATTCATGTCGACGAGGTGATGGCGTAGCGCCTCGATGTCCACCCGGGCCCAATCCGTGGCCGCGTCCTCCTCAAGGATGCGGACGATCTCCTGAATGGTACCGAAGGCTTCGTGGCCGCGCATAGTCAGGACTGCGCTGGGTGGAGACACAGGTGCGTCAGCATGCCGGGCGGCATGATGGGCCGCATGGTCCATCGGCATGGCGGTCTGAGCCGCGGCGCTCCCAAGCCCGACAGCGGTGACGACGGCGAGGGTGATGGCGAAGGTCATTGCGGTGCGGATCGGCATGGGATCCTCCTGGTGGATGAACTCCCTGGTCGGTAGCTGGGCGCCCAGCACCCCGATATGATCGCAGTCATATGGCGGTGGTTTCGCGGCAAGGCGGCTTTGAGAATGCAGGGAGCAAACGCATGGGTCGGGCTCATCGAACCACAGCGGCTCCATCGTCGTCGCCTGAAGCTTGGCGACGCGTTATTCTGGCAAGGGGATTCGACCGTGGCGGTCTTCCCGAGGCCGGGTGCGCCTCGTGCGGCATCTCGAGGGCGGTTCATCGGTGACGCTGCACGTTGCCCGCGCCGACGAGACCTTTGCCGAGGCCACCCTGTGGGCGGAGGCCTACCACTGTGACTGCGTCACCGAGGTACCATCCGAGGTCATGGTGATCCCCAAGCCGGACCTGCTCGTCGCCCTGGAGGGCAACCCCCAAGCCGCGCTTGCCCTGGCGCGTGGGCTTGCCGCTCAGGTCCGCGACCTGCGCAGCCGGCTGGAATTGCGGAATATCCGGTCGGCGTCGGAGCGGGTTATGGCGTGGCTTCGGCTCCAAGTGTCGGGCGCTCCGCCCATGGTGCGGCTCGACCGGCCATGGACGGAGATCGCCGCCGAAAACGGATTGACGCACGAGGCCATCTACCGGGCCTTGGCCGTCTTGGAGCGTACGGGGCGGCTTGTCCGGGAGAATGGGGTGGTGACGCTCTCCGCCGGTCCGGGACCGGCTGGGGAGGTTGCCCCGAAGAAACGATAACGAATCATGTCTCCACCACCTACTTCCCGGCTGGAGGCGTCCGCCTTCACCCGGGTTTCGAAACGCGCTGTCCAGTGTGGTCAGGGTGATGTCCTGCAACTATGACAATACATTCAGCTAAGCGGACGGCCTAACGAGCAAAACGATTGTCCCCCTGCCACTTAAAACAGGGAAGGGCCAGAATTGCGGTAAGCGCCAGAGCCGGGCTAGCTCTGGCGCTTTCTTTCAGGTTTCAAAGGATCCAATCAACACAATACCGAAAACAGACAAGCTATTCACTTCATACGTTATCTGATCATCGGGCATTTGCGGAGAGCCCAAGTTTACCACGCGCGAAATTCAAGTACTGTTGAGCTTTGGCAGATTGTCCCTGGCTGAAAAGCGATTCAGCAACCCTAATATGTTGTTCCGCCACATTTCGCTCGCTGCGGCCGATCCAAGCCGGAGTATTAACCCGCAATGCAGCCTTCGCCTCAGAAAGTTGAGTTGAAAACGAGTCATCGGCGGTATTTTGTACCGATGCTGCGATGCCGACATTCGTTCCGAGAACGAGTGTCGCAAGAATGGTGGCCGCTGCCATCTTTCGGAACATCATGGTCGATTCCACTTCGCGTCTGGTTCTTGCATTTGTTTGTGGCACAGCAGAACCGCTATTGGTCCTGCGCACTACGTTCATATTTAATACGCTTTGATTTCTACAGTAGGACGGCAATGTAACAATTTATTACGGTTACAGACTGCGATTAGAGGACCGCAAATCTTTAGCAACGCAAACTGTTGGGCATACCCCACTTTTATCTGGGCTTCGTCTTGATTCTTAACAATCAATAAAAAGTACTTATGCAGGCCTTTCTCAGCATGCCAAAGGAGTTAAATATCCTGAAAAGGCAGCGCGATCGCCCCTTCCGCCTCGGGGTGGATGGGGCAATGATGACACGAGCCCTGCCGGTTCTCGCACCATTGGATCTTCAGCCGAAGCCGGACTAAGCCGCCTAGCGTCAGCACCGTACGACGGTTGTCGTAGCGCATCGGAATCGAGGCCAGCGGTGGATATGAGCGGCCGGTTCGGGATGCCTAGGGTCTGGACTCATAACCAATATGCGACGGTTGCGGCGATGTGGACGGCGGCCATGAAGTTGGTGGCGGACCGGTCATAACGAGTGGCGATGCGCCGGAAGTCCTTGAGGCGTCCGAACATGCGCTCAATGGGCTGATCGCAAATGACAAATTCTGCCTGTCACGCTCAGGGCGGCTTTCCCTGAGTTGGTGGCGGCTTGCTTTGCGTCTACGGGATTGCACGCAAATGGGCGTGAGCACGGTTCCCGATCTGAACCCAGATCGGGGAGGTACCGATGAAGCGCCATTGGCAGGTTCGCCGCCAGATGCAGGCGAAGACGGATGGGGCCCGGCGATGGGATCGGGCATACATGCTCATCCTGGAGATGACCCTTCAGGCCGTCTCGCCGGCTTCACCGGAAGCGGTCGCCCCCTCCCCACCAGCACAGGAGGGGAACCATGAAGACGGCGATCTATGTGCGGGTTTCGACCTCACGGCAAGCCCAAGCCCAGACCATCGAGCAGCAACTCCATCGCCTTCGCACCCATATGCAGGAGCAAGGCGAGGACATCGTCAGCGACACCATCTTCCGCGATGACGGCTATAGCGGGGCGACGCTGAACCGGCCGGGCTTGGATCGGTTGCGCGATGCGGTACGGGCTGGTGCGGTCGGGCGGGTGTTGGTGACGGACCCCGACCGTCTGGCCCGTAACTACGTGCAACTGATGGTTTTGTTGGAGGAACTGGAGCACCATGGCTGCCAGGTCGAGTTTCTAGACCGGCCAATGGGACGCGATCCACAGGATCAGCTTCTGTTGCAGATCCGGGGCGCCGTGGCGGAGTACGAGCGTACCTTGATTGCCGAACGCATGCGACGGGGACGCCAGATGAAGCTGCGCGCCGGATGTCTGTTGCCCTGGACCAGAGCTCCTTACGGCTACCGCCTGGACCCGGATCGTCCGCGCGATCCGGTCGGTGTTACGGTCGATCCAGCGGAGGCGGCCGTCATCCGTGAGGTGTTCGCCCGTTTCATTGAGGACCACAGCAGCTTGTTCAGCTTGGCCAAGTACTTGCGCGCCCTGGGCATCTCCTCGCCGACTGGCCGGCCGCATTGGTCCCCAACCACCCTGCGCGGCATTCTGACCAACCCCAGCTACACCGGCCAAGTCTTCGCCGGGCGGTGGCGCAGCCGTCCACCCCGCAGCCGTCGGTCGGCCACTCACCCCATCGGCCGCCCGTCGGACTCGTCGATCCCGACGCCAGCAGAACAGTGGATGCCAGTGGCGAACATCCCGGCTTTGATCAGTGAGGAACAGTTCAAGCAGGCGCGGGACAAACTTGATCAAAATCAAGCGTTTGCACGACGTCATAACACCCGACATGAGTATCTGCTGCGAGCGTTGGTAAGCTGTGGCGTCTGTCAGTCAGGGTGTGTGTGCCGCACCGTTCACCCAGGATACAATTACTATGTCTGCCGCGGCAAAGGCGATGTGATTACCAGCCGGCGAGAAACCTCTTGTTCAGCACGCTACGCTCCGGCTCAGCAGCTTGATGATTTGGTTTGGAAGGATCTCTGTGCACTCCTTACCGCCCCTGAGCAGATTGCCCAAGCCCTCAGCCGGGCGCATGGCGGAGGCTGGCTGCCCCAGGAGCTGCAAGCCCGACGCGAACAGCTACGTAAAGGTCAGTGTGGGCTTGAGCAGCAGATGGAGCGCCTGACGGACGCGTATCTGCTCGGCGTGATCCCTCTGCCGGAATATCAACGCCGGCGTCAGGTGGCGGATGAGCGGATGCAAGGTTTGCGCACCCAAGCAGAACAGTTGGACGCTCAGGCCGGCCGGCACATGAAGCTCGCTGGCTGGGCCGCATCGGCAGCTGATTTCTGCCAGCGGATGCAGTCGGGTTTGGCTGACGCTGACTTCGCGCGGCGGCGCCAACTCGTGGAGTTGCTGATCGATCGCATCGTCGTTACCGGATGTGAGGTGGAAATCCGCTACGTCATCCCGCTCAGCCCGGACGGCGAGCGAGGGCGTTTTTGTCATTTGCGGAAGGACTATTTCGATGACGTTGCGGTTCCGGTATAGGTAGGGTGAGAAGCAGTTTTTCCAGCGCTTGTTAGCGCGTGGCGGGATGTTTGGCGCGGCTCCGGCCTCTTCGATCTTCCGGCGGACAGCGGCACTGTCGTAGCCCTTGTCGCCGTGTAGAAGATCGGTGGCGGGCATCCGGTCGAGCAGACGGTCGGCGGCGGTGCAGTCGGCGACCTGACCGCCGGTCAGCAGGAAGGCAAGCGGCCGACCGCGCGGATCGCTCAGGGCATGGATTTTGGTGGTTCGTCCGCCACGGGACCGTCCGATGGCCTGGGCGCGCTCCCCCCTTTGCCGCCGCTCGCCGAACGATGGGCACGCACCGCTGTGGAGTCGATCATCACCTGGGCCGGTGGGCCACCCGCCGCCGCCAAGGCATGGAAGAGGTCTTCCCAGACGCCCTTGGCCGCCCAGCGGACGAAGCGGTTGTAGAGCGTCTTGCGGGGGCCGTAGACCGGTGGAGCATCCGCCCAGCGCCCGCCCGACTTCAGCACATGGACGATCCCGCTGATCACACGGCGATCATCCACGCGCGGCTTGCCACGGGTGTCGCGCGGAAGGTGCGGCTCCAGCCGCCCAAACTGCTCCACCGTCAACCAGAACTGACCGTCGCTCATCGCAAAGCCCCTTTCCAGGGCGTTGAATCACAACAACTCCCTGCGGGAAAGGCTCTTTATGGGTCTGGACCCTAACAGACTGTCGGCCTGTCGGTACACGTGTTCGATCCGGCTCGCGTACGCTATTTCGCCAGGGCCACAGGTCAGCGAGCCAAGAACGACACGATCGACGCCGCGTTGATTGCTGAGTTCACCGCCTCCCAGGTGGCTCTTGCCACCACGCCACCCGACCCGACCCGTGAAGAACTGGCGGACTTGGTCAAGGCCCGACGCCTGCTGGTCGACAAGCGCGTCGATCTGCGTCACGCTTCGGCCGGCGCGCCGGCGATCGCGCAGGCAGTGTTGGAAGAGGCCGTCGAGGGGCTGACGGCGGCGATTGCGACGCTGGAAGCCGAGATCCACAGCCGGGTCGAGGCCCAGCCGGAACTGGCTGACCGAGTGGCTGCGCTCCAGACCGCGCCCGGCGTCGGGCCGGTCGTGGCCACCACACTCGCGATCCTACTCCCGGAGTTGGGGAAGACAACCGGAGAACGCATGTCCGCCTTGGTCGGTGTTACTCCCTTCGATTATGACAGCGGCAAATCGCGCGGCAAGCGTCACATCGCCGGCGGACGTGCCGCCGTTCGGCACGCCCTCTACATTGCGGCCGAAGTCGCCGCGACCCACAGCAAGGGCGCAATCGTCGACGTCCACTTACAGTTGAAATGGCGCGGCAAGCCGTCGAGGGTGACGCTGACTGCCTGCATGCGCAAACTGATCGTGCGCCTCAACATCATGCTTGCCTAAGGTCAGACTTGGGAGGCCCACCCCACCTGACGACGCCGACCGAACGCCAAGCACACCGAACCGCGGGCGCGAACCGGTCAAGGCCGAAACCGCCCGAAGGGCGGGCGCGCCTCGGCGCGCGCCTTGACAGGGAGCACACACGGTTCATTGCCTCCGTCAAAGAAGACGGTTGCTACAGCCCCGATCTCAATCCCATCGAGATGGCTTTCGCCAAGCTCAAGGCTCATCCCCGCCGCATCAGCGCCCGTACCATTGAGGAGTTGTAGAGGGCTGTCGGTTCCATCTGCGACCTCTACACACCCGAGGAGTGCTGGAACTACCGCAACCACACAGGATATGCGTCAGATTAAACGCTTGAAACTCTAATCTAAGGCCAATCGGACACTGATACCGTCAATTGAACATTTCATTACCGACAAGCCACAGTGAAGCCTTCTCTTCAGGTTGTGGGCACAGAGACAAAAAATACTTTGAAGGATTGATTCGCCTTTTAGGCGTTGCGCTGCTCAAGATCAGCATTCTATACATGGCAACAACACGGTCACGCGCAATCCGCCCTCCGCGCGATTGCTGAGTACAATATCTCCCCCATGTGAACGGATCGCTGAACGTGCAATGGTCAATCCCAGGCCATATCCTCCTGTTTCACGGCTGCGCGACCGCTCAACACGATAGAACGGCTGAAATACTCTATCCAACTCAGCTTCTGGGATGCCTGGGCCATGGTCGATGATCTCCACTTGGACATTCCCGGCGGTCACGCTCGCGCAAACCTGAGCTCCATTGCCGTACTTGATGGCATTGTCGATAAGGTTCATGAATGCACGCCTGAGCGTTACCGGTCTGCAATTCACCGTGAGATGACTTACGCCGACATAGTGTGCATCACCGCCTGCATCATTCAGGACGTCGCATATCGTTGCTAGGGTAACTGCCAAGTCAGTGAGCGCGGTGTCTTCCTGCTTGTTATCGTCACGCAGGAACGACAAAACCGCTTTTATCATCTCTTCCATGTCCGCGATGTCTGACAGCATCTTTTCATGCTGATCATCGTCTTCGATGTATTCGGCTCGAAGGCGCAATACCGTCAGCGGAGTACGAAGATCGTGGGAAAGAGCAACGAACATTTGTGTTCGATCAGACAATAGGCGTTCGATACGCCGCTGCATTTCATTGAATGCGCGTGCAGCCTGACGTACCTCGCTTGGTCCGACTTCCGGTAGAGGTGGCGCAGCAACATCGACGCCAAGGCGCTCAGCCGCTCGGGCCATCGTTTGTAGCGGAGATGTCGAATACCGGATCAGAATGATTGATAGGATGAGAGCGGCAAACGCCATCAAGCCCGTCGAGAGGAGCAGACTGTGCGGTGTGGCAGGCGTCGGCTCAACCAGCACACATTTCAAATTCAGCCAGTCGCCGTCAGGCAATTGAGCTGAAACGAGCACGAAATGAATGGCTTGGTTTGCGTGCTTGGCACCTTCGGCCACCTCCGCAAATACCAGCCGCAAGGGGAGCTCGGGTTGATCGGGGAGCGCTCGGCGCAGTGCGTCGCGTAAGGACCCGAGGTGCTCATCGACGTAATTCTCCTCAGAAACAAGAGGCACCCTGCTCCAGTGCACGTCGAGCCAAGCTCCGGACAGGAGTTGCGCCGTCCGCTCGCGTTCCTCCAGGGTTGCCTTCTGGACTGCCGAACGTGCCGCGACAATTCTCTCGACCATTTCGTGTTCGACGGAACTGTCGAATTGATCGATGAGATCCATACGGTAGGCTCCCAGACTGGCAAAGTGTGAGAGCATCAGCCCGACCAGCATGACCGCTATGGTTCGTGCCGCGGTGCTATCGGGAAGCAGGCGCAGGTTCATCAATGGCGTTCCACCGGAATCACAAACACATAGCCTGCACCGCGCACGGTTTTGATCATGCTGTGTTCCGGGTCATTATCGATTTTCCGCCGCAATCTGCTGACCTGGACGTCGATTGTGCGATCGAATGCCAATGCTGTGCGGTTGCGCGTGATGTCGAGGAGATGATCACGGCTCAGAACGCGTTGGGGGCTTTCGACAAACGCCGCCAGCAAGTCATACTCGCCACCGGTCAATTCAACCAGCGCCCCGTCAGGTGAATGCAATTCACGGCGCACGAGATCAATAGTCCAACCGGCGAAACGCAAGATGCGGCCACCACTGTGTGAGGCGTCGAATGCCTCCCCAGAAGCGTTTGTCCTACGCAAGACCGCCCGAATACGAGCGAGCAGTTCACGTGGATTGAACGGCTTGGTGACATAGTCGTCCGCTCCAATTTCCAACCCGACGATCCGGTCAGTTTCTTCAGCCATTGCTGTCAACATGATGATCGGAATTGCCGAAGTCGAACGCAGTTCACGGCACAGTTTCAGTCCGTCATCTCCTGGCAGCATCAGGTCGAGCACGAGCAAATCGACTAAGGAGCCGCAGATACACTCGCGCAACTCATAACCATCGCGGGCGGTGGTGACCTTGTACCCCTGCTTGCGAAGAAAGCGGCCCAACAGGTCGCGGATCTCCTGATTGTCGTCAACAATCAACACATGCTGCATGCTCGTGAGACCTGGCTTGACCCTGATGCCCGAGGAGGACGACCCAGCCGAGCGAGAGCCGGAAATCGGTGGGTCGATCGTCCATTCTGTACCAAGACATCGGGTGTGCTGAGGGCATGAGGTGGTGGGCCGTCACCTGATCACCCTCATTCTGACGATGTTGAGGCCGCCGTGAAGAAGGGGCCGATCACCTCAGCGATCGACCCCTTCGGGATTAAAACCAAAAGCGGACGCCAGCTAGGAAAGCCAAGTCACTTGGATCTTCCCCGTGTCGACGAGCGATATTGGCAGTTTCGCCGAGCTTGCGCTCCCAGCTGACACCCACGTATGGAGCGAACTCCTTGACAACCTCATAGCGAAGCCGAAGGCCGAGCTCAATGTTGTTGATGCCTCGGCCCAGGTCCAACTCCCGCACGCGTTGTGCGGAGAGGTTGATCTCGGCCAGTGGCTGCAGGATCAGCTTTTGCGTGATAAGGACATCGTACTCGGCCTCGATCCGGCCGCTCAGATTACCCTCATCGCTAAGAAATGCCTGAGCAGTCACATCGAAGTAGTAAGGCGCAATTCCCTTGACGCCAGCCACAGCATAGGTGGTCTGTGGTTGCGGGCGGACGTCATAGCGAATGCCGGCTTGAACATCCCAGAACTCTGAAACCATACGGCTATAGAGAAACTGGAACTCCGCCTTCTCGACACCGCCTTCGACGGGCTTGCTTCCCCGGGCGTTCACCCAGAATTTATGTGTGTCACCGCCGATCCAGCCGCGTGATTCCCAATCGACAGAGTTCTCACCATCCCTCCAGCGATGTTCGAGCTGGTCGACAAGCAGCGTCGCCAGGACAGGAGGTTCCTCGTGGAACTGCTGAGCCTCATGCTCCTCACCCGCGCGGGCAGGGCCGGAGAGGCTTGCCAATGTGAGCATGCCGGCGAGGAGCACGGCCTTATGCTGGCCAGCTTTTATCAGTCGCATCTGGTGCTCCGGATCAAAGGCTTGCTGAACGGCGCTCGACGATGAACCGCGTCATCATGCCGGAGGCCATGTGGTAGAGCAGGTGGCAGTGGAAGGGCCATTCACCCGGTTCGTCAGCTGTCAGTTGGACACTGACCGTCTTGCCTGGCGGCACCAGGACGACGTGCTTTCTGGGCAGCCGACCCGCCTGTCCGTTCTCGAGCTCCATGAACATCCCGTGCAAATGCATGGGGTGCGCCATCATGGTCTCGTTCACGAAGCGGATGCGCACACGGTCCCCATAACCGACCCGGATCGGCTCTCCTTCGTCGAACTTGTTTCCATTCAGGGTCCAGATGTAGCGTGACATCATCCCACTGAGGCGAACCTCGATCTCGTGGGTCGGCTCGCGGACATCCTTCGCTTTTGTCAGCGATTTCAGGTCGGCATAGGAAAGGGCTTTTGCGCCCGGCGGAGTGCCTGCGTCGGCCCACCCCATCGCCTGGTCGTTGCTTGACGCAGCAGCCTTGGCCATGCCCTCCATAGAGCCGTTGTTCATGCCTGGCATGTTGCTGTGATCCATGCCGGGCATCGCGCCGGCTCCCATGCCAGCCATCTTGCTGTGGTCCATACCCGGCATGTTGCTGTGATCCATGCCGGGCATCGCGCCGGCTCCCATGCCGGCCATCTTGCTGTGATCCATACCCGGCATGTTGCTATGGTCCATGCCAGGCATCGCGCCGGCTCCCATGCCGGCCATCTTGCTGTGGTCCATACCCGCCATGGCTCCATGATCCATGCCTTCATGGGACATGCCCATGTCGGCCATCGTGAGAATGGCACGCGGGCGGCGTTCGGGGATCTCGCCCTCCAACCCATCGCGGACTGCCAGCGTCGCTCGGGCATATCCGGTGCGATCGATCGGCTCGGCAAAGAAGGTGAAGGGTTTGTCGCCTTGAGGAAGCACAATGACGTCGTAGGTTTCACCGACGCCGAACCGGAACTCGTCAACCTTGACCGGCGCCACGTTCTGTCCATCGGCGGCCACCACGGTCATAGGAAGGCCAGGGATGCGGACATCAAAGATCGTCATGGCGGAACCATTGATGATCCGTAGCCGCACTCGCTCGCCCGGCTTGTAAATGGCAGTCCAGTTGTCCTTGGCACCTTTGCCATTGACCAGGAAGTGGTAGCCGGTAACGTCTGCAAGGTCCGTAGCGTCCATCCGCATCTCGGCCCAATCCAGACGGTCCCGCACTGTGGTGCTCCAGCCATCGCGCTGAGCATCCCGGAAGAAATCAACCAGTGTCCGCTTCTTATTGTTGTAGTATCCTTCGCTGACCTTGAGATTTCGGAGAACCGAGTTGGGCGACTCGATCGTGTGATCGGAAAGCAGAACGACGTATTCACGATCAGCACGAACCGGATCACGTTCCGCCGGCTCGATCACGATGGCGCCGTACATTCCTTCCTGCTCCTGCCCAGCGGAATGGCTGTGGTACCAGTAAGTTCCCGCCTGCCGAAGTTTGAAATGGTAGGTGTAGGTTTCACCCGGCCGGATGGGCACGAAGCCGTTAAAGCCGGGAGCGCCGTCCATGACACCCTGCAGCAACAGGCCATGCCAGTGGATCGAGGTCGGCTCATTCAGCCGGTTGGTCACACGGATCACGACCTCCTGGCCTTCGCGCAGCCGGAGGGTGGGGGCCGGGATCGAGCCGCCGATAGCAATGGCATTGCTTGTCACGCCGTCGACGGTGATACGGGTGCGCTCGACCGCGAGGTCGAGCGTCTGGTCCGCAGCTGCGAAGGAGTGACGACCTGGATACGCCGTCACGACGCCGGCCATGCCGGCCATGGCGGCGAGCTTGAGCGCGTCGCGGCGTGTGAAGAAGTTCGACGTGCGGTCCATGCGGCCGTCCTCAGCGCGTGAAAGCGATCTTGCCGACCATACCGGACTCATAGTGCCCCGGCATGTTGCAGGCGAATTCCAGTGCGGTGTCCTTGGTGAACTTCCAGGTCAGTTCCTTGGTCTCTCCAGGGCCGACCAGCGCGCTGTTGGGATCGTCGTGCTTCATCTCCGCCATGCCCATCTTGGAGTGGTCCATGCCGCTCATGTTCTTGTTGATGCCCGTCGCGGTCAGCATCCCATGCTCCATCATCATGGCCATTTCCTTCTGATGGGCAGCGTGCATGTCGGCGGTACCGATGTTGAACTCGTGCAAGAACTCTCCTTTGTTCTTGAGGACAAAGCGGACCGTCTCTCCCGCCTTCACCTGGACCGATTCGGGTTTGTAGTAATTGTCGCCCAACTCGACCTGAACGGTACGCTTGGCCGCCGAAGCTTTGGCGGGCTCGCCAATTGCCGCGGTGGCGTGACCATGTCCCGGCTCGCCAGCCCCGGCGAACGCCGTGCCAATCAGCGACAGGAAGGTGGCGCCGGTCAGCAGGGCGGCGGCGGTGTTCAGGGTACGGGTGTGCAGACGCATTATAAGTTCCTTAAGTTTCGGCTCGCAAAGCGGCCAAGAGAGTTGTGATCGAGGTTGCGGCCGCGGCCGGTCAAACTGGACACAAGTGAGAAGGAGGAAGACAACGGGTGTGCTCGGGGAATCCCGAGTTCACGCGCGAGCGTCAGAGTGTGTGGATGTCGAAGGAGCAAGCGCTCGATCGGTTAGGCGTACGCCGGATGACAGCAACGAAGAGGTGGTCGCCAATTCCAAGCCCGGGGCTCGGTCGCCAGCTGCGATGCGGTCCATACCGGAGCGCTTGCGCGGAAGTGACGCTGGTCCGCAGTCAGACCGAGCGCCTTGGAGGGCGTAGCCAGGGACATACGGAACGATCCCGGAGGAGGTCGTTCAGGACAGTCGATGTGCGAAGGGACGTCACTCCCATCGGGACCATCAACGGGGCCACGGGCTCTATAGCCGTGCCTCCGCAGGCCGTCAGGCAGCGCCCTTGCTGAGAATGCGCAATATCATCGGCATCATCTCCGTCAGGTTGTCCAGACTGGTTGTGATGGGCGTCGAGAGCCATGGTGAGCGCTGCGTCATCGCAACCAGACGTCCAATCGTCGGCGGTACTGGTCCATTCAGCCTTGGGCAGTGCCTGTTTGGCGGCGGCTGGGGTGGCGATAGCCCCCCACATCAGGAGGAGACTGGCCAGCACAATCGCTATGAGGCGTGTGAGGCAGGTGTCCACGTTTCCCTTCCACCAACAGTAGAGCCCAAGGCCGATTTCTGCGATCATATGTCACATGGATTGGGGGCAGCAAGCGGACTCACGTTGCAAAGTGTTACAGCGAACCACGACCGAATGACACGCCGCGCAGCTCCATCTGGCGTGAAAAAGGCACATCGGCGGCAAAGCTGTCCAGATGTGTTGCCGAAGCAGGGGATGACGCTGTTGCCTGGCTACCGCTGTAACAGTCAGGGAGGTTCCAAGTTCTGCAATGCCAAATCGGCCAGCAAGCATGGCCAATTACTCGTGCAAACGTATTAGGTTTTTTGCACAGCATTGCCGACTTCTGCAGTTATGTTTGTGCCTCAAGCAAGCGAAGCCCGCCTTTCTGTTAAAACGTTAGCCGCATGCACTTCATCTGTATAGCAGAAGATATTTTCCTTTTGACATGAAGCCGATCGTGAAACAGGGCATCTCCTTTGTTACAAAGAGTAACAAGTCCTCCCGCCGTCGGGATCAAGTGAGACTGCGCATGTTTTGCAGGTTCACACACAGACGCAGGAGGCCGACGTGCCCGACGAGTGGACGCCTGAAGGCCATGGCAGCACTGCTGCAAACAGTGAGCTTGCCGCGAAATACCTCCAACTCAGCGGCTTGACATTCGACTTTGCTTCCGGTGACCAAGATGTCAATTATCGCATTGCAATTGGAGAGGACGGACCGACCACGATCAGGGGCGATGAGGATCGTGATTATTTGTGGGGGTTGGCGGGCTCCGACCGACTGCTTGGTGGCGCCGGCGACGACGTTCTGCATGCCGACCGTGGGGATGATGTCCTCTTTGGCGGTATGGGATCAGATGCCTTGGACGGCGGTCGCGGAGACGATAGCTTGTACGGCGGCGCTGGAGCCGACAATCTGATCGGGGGAGACGGAAACGACCTTCTTGACGAAGGGCCAGGACACAGCATGGTCACAGGGGGGATGGGCAATGACACTCTTATTGGCGGTGCCGGCCCCGACGCTTTCGCCATGGACCGAACCAGCGGTGACGATGTAATCCGCGATTTCACCGCCGGCCCCGGAATGTTCGATCATCTTGCTCTTCGTGATCTGCGATGGGACGATCTGACCATCGAGGGCGTCGATGGCGGCGTCCTTGTCCGCTGGGAAGGCGGTTCTGTTCTGCTGGAGGGCGTTCAGCGTTCTCAGCTGGCGCAGGACGACTTCATGTTCGCTGACGCGCCCGACTTGCCACCTGGTGCCAGGAAGCCGGATGACCCTGGCGAGGGGCGCATCGTGACAACTGCCTTTCCTGAAGCCGGAAAGGGGGCGTGGATCGGTGGTGAGTTCGATCGAGCCGCGGATAAAGCTCTGAAGGACGGCAGCGTGTCCTTTGATTTCCATGGCGATACCACATACCGGCTGATCGCCGGGCGCCCGACGGACGATGATCGCGGTGGTGGCGAGACCTCAGATCATATCTTTGGCCGGAACGGCGACGATCGGTACATCGGGTATGGCGGTGATGACGACCTGAACGGAGATGCCGGAAACGACCGGCTGGATGGTGGTGCGGGCATGGACCGCCTCGACGGAGGTGTGGGGAACGACACGCTGTTCGGTGGCAACGAAATGGACGAGCTGATTGGTGGGAGCGGCAAAGACTACCTGGATGAGGGGGCAGGGCACGGTATGCTAAACGGCGGTATGGGCGACGACTATCTGGTAGGTGGCCCCGGAGCTGACGCGTTCATGGTGATGGCCGACAGCGGCAATGATGTCGTGGCCGATTTTGAGGCTGGCGGCGCCGCGCAGGGTGCTTTCGATCACATCGCATTCCAAGACATCATGCCCAACCAGGTGAGCGTGGCTGAACGAGAGGACGGTACTCTGGTTAATTGGAGCGTCGACAACTCTCCAGGGCCTGACGGCTCGGTCCTTCTCCTCGGGGTGGCCGCAGGGGACCTCCGCCAAAGCGACTTCATGTTTGGTGAGGCACCCGGGTTCGTAAATGGCGTCAGCGATGCAGGATCCTGGTACATTTTCTCCTGAGACACCCTGAAGCTTATCCAGGCGCTGTGCACATTGCGCGGCGCTGCCTTCCGGGGCTCGTTATGCATGCCAAGTTGTTGCTGTCATCCGTTTCCGGCGGAAGTCCAGGCAGCCAAGCCCTGTCGGGGCTTCCGTTGTAAAACATGCAGGGATGGACCACCATTCTACCGGCACTATCGGACGTCTCGGCAAATCGCCGTTCGTCAGGAAGATCTCTGCCCGAGATGGTGGTTGTGCCGATACCTGGACTACTGACGTGTGGTTGCTCTCAACGGCGACGGAAAGCCGTCGCTGCGGTTCCTTCGGGCTGGCGCCAGCTTCAGCATCTTGTCATCCGTACGTGAAATTGCTCAAAACAATCTGTTACCATGGCCGAGCACCACCAGTCGCCCTGTCTGAACACAAGGACAACACACGTGGTTCGGGCAAAGCCGGATTGCCAGACTGCATACCGGTCGGCCATCTGTCAGCGCCAGGGAGATTGTACCGCCACTGCTTCCGGACCGCGATTTGCTATGAATTCCACACCTCATATCCTGATCGTCGATGATCACCAGGAAATCCGTGACCTCCTCAGTCGCTTTTTCCTCCGTCACGGGCTCCAGGCGACGGCGTGCGCCGACGGTATGGAGATGCGGCGCATGATTGGCTGTACCCGCGTCGACCTCATAATTCTCGACCTGATGCTACCTGGCGATGACGGACTTACCCTCTGCCGTGAGCTTCGTGCCCCAGGCTCGGTTCACCGTGACCTGCCAATCATCATGCTCACAGCCATGAGTGATGACGCCGATAGGATTTCCGGATTGGAAATCGGCGCCGACGATTATGTTCTCAAGCCATTCAATCCCCGCGAGCTGCTTGCGCGGATCAAGGCGGTTCTTCGACGGACATCCTCACCGGGTGTGGATGTTGTCTCCTCACCGAAGGCCATACATTTTGCCGGTTGGACCTTGAACCTGACGCGACGCGAGTTGCTGTCCCCGGAGGGCGCCATCGTCGCCCTCACCGGCGCCGAATATGACCTGCTGTTGACCTTTGCAGAGCGCCCAAATCAGGTTCTTGGCCGTGACAAGCTGCTCGAACTTGCCCGAAACCGGCTTCATGCCTACGACCGCAGCGTCGATGTCCAAGTCAGTCGCCTGCGGCGCAAGCTGGGGGATGACGTCTCGGCCCATCCTCTGATTAAAACCGTCAGGGGAGCCGGCTACGTCCTCACCGTGGAGGTTCAGCGATCATGAGCGCTCTTGGGCCGATATTCCGCCGGATGTTGCCGGATACCATCACAGGCCGGGCTGTCGCCATTCTTCTGGTGGCGCTCACGCTGTCGCACTTGGTGAGTATGTGGTGGTACCAGACACGGCTGTCCGACCAAGCCGACCTGGCTGACGAACGGATCGCTGCTGAACGCATCGCTGCGGTTAAGCGAACCGTGATTCTGGTTCCACCAGACGATCGGGAGAAGACGGCCCATCTTCACTCCGGTCGGGGCCTTGACGTTCATTGGAGCGCCATTCCACTGGTACAGCAGGATCGCTCTCCTGATGAGAGGCTGGACCTGCTGACACGCCGGCTGCAGCAGTTGGTTCCCGACCTCGACGAAGAGGGGTTGCGCGTAGCTTATGGCGCGAAGAACGACGGGGCAGACCATGTGATGCAGGTCTCAGTGCAGCTCCCCGACGAAAGTTGGATCAATGCACGGGTAACGACCCTCGGGTCTGCAGCCATAGCCGACTCCCATCTGCTGGTGCCGACCGCCCTCATGGCTCTGGCGATCTTTGCTGTGTCGGTGTTCCTGGTGCGCGTCTGCACCGCCGAGTTCAAGGCACTGACCAGGGCGGCCCGGCGTCTCGGAGTGGACGTCAGCGCACCGCCGCTGCCGGTTCGAGGCCCTGAGGAGGTGCGGGAGGCCGCACAAGCGTTCAATGAAATGCAGGAGCGCATTCGTAGCCTGCTGACCGACCGAACGCAGATGCTGGCGGCTGTTTCTCACGACCTGCGCACGCCGATCACGACGATCCGCCTACGCGCCGAATTCCTTGAGGAGGGAGAGGAACGTGATCGGATTTTGGCTCAGCTGGATGAGATGGAGGAGATGGTATCGGCAACCCTTTCTTTCCTCCGCGATGACAGGGGGCGTGAAGAGGCCAAGGTGTTGCACATCGGTGCGTTGCTTGAAACGATCTGCAACGATCTGTCGGACACCGGACGTCCAGTAAGCTACGACGGCCCCGCCGATGTGACGTTCCAGGGGCGGCCGGTTGCGCTGAAGCGCGCTTTGATCAATCTGATCGACAATGCGGTAAAATATGGTGGTCAGGCCATGGTATCGCTGAGGGCGCACCAAGATCGTGTGGTTATTTGGATAGAAGACGAGGGGCCAGGCATCCCTGAAGGTGAATTTGAGAGAGTCTTTGGCCCGTTCTACCGAATCGAAGCCTCGCGCAACCGTGCAACCGGAGGCTTTGGATTGGGATTGACCGTCGCTCGTTCTGTCATCAAAGCCCATGGCGGTGAAATTACTCTCATCAACCTGCCAAACTCAGGCTTACGGGCAGAGGTCTCGCTGCCCAGGGTGATCTAACCGGGACAGGCGGGGAACGTCCGGAGGAGCCCCTGCTCAACGCGACCCATCCGTGTCGCCTCCCCGGTGCGGAAAGCAAAACGCCAACCCCTTGCGAATTCGGATGAGGACGTTGATCAAGATCAACGCCGACCCTGGCCAACTCTGGTGCAATGCGTGAGGCTCATGGGGTAAATTCGTTTTACCCCGCGCCACGTGGAGATGCAGATGCGGGTGGTCCGCAACTTGTTGACGGCATTGACGCTGACCCTCGCCCTGCTGATCGGTGTGGCGGGCGGTGCGGTGGCGCATGCCGTCATGGCCGACCACCATGACGCGACTCCGGTCAGCACAGACCAGGGGGCCGCAGTCAACGAATCCCAACGCCCCTGTGGCGACTGCCCCGATAGAGCGGAGCCGCGTGGCATGCCCATGGCGACACCCTGCTGCCCGGGGCTGGCACTGCCGATGCGCTCCGAGGTGTTGCACACCAGATCCGTCGACTGTGTGGTGTGGCATCCGAGCCGGGCTCACGCTCCCGCCGCTCGTCTCATTGCACCGGAGCCGCCCCCTCCCAAGTCCGTTTGACGGTTGCAATCCGCTCTGCCGCGCCGCTTGCCGGCCGGCAGCTGCTATCGTCCTCACGTGATTTGAAGGAGCCCGTCTGCCTCCAGCGCTACGCGCAGAGGGGCAAGGGCAAGGCATAGCCATGATCAATCGACGTTATCCAGGGCGACCGCTCACCGTGGCCGCCACGGCGCTCGTCCTGCTGCTGACAGGCGCGGCGGCTTCGGCCGCCGAGCATGACAGGACAATCACCCAGCTCATCGAAACCGCTCGCCGCATGAACCCAGAAGCGGCGGCGACCGCCCTCGAGACCGATGCCGCGACAGCGCGTATCACATCGGCCGGGGCGCTGGATGACCCCAAATTCAAGGTCGAGCTTGAACTGCCACGCAGCGGGTCCGGCTACCTGCCGCGCTACCGCGCCGGGCAGGAGCTGTATCAGGTCCGCCAGATGTTCCCGTTGTGGGGCAAGCGCGACCTGAAGCGCGAAATCGCATCCGCCGACAGCCGCAAGGCAGCCGCCGCCCAGGCCGAGGTCGCCAATCAGATCGCCTACCGCGTCAAGGTTGCCTACGCCGAGTACCACGCGGCCCATCTGGCGGCCGACGAGACACGCAAGCTGCTTGGAACCGTCCGGCGCTTGTCCGACCTGGCGCGCGCCCGCTACGCTCAGGGCCCTGGCAAGCAGCAGGACATCACCGGCGCCAACGCCGAAGCCGGCGCGCTGACCGCCGAGCTCGCGCGCATGGATGCCGACCGCCATCGCGCCCAGGTGCGGATCAACGGCCTGCTGGCCCGCTCGCCCGAAACACCCTTGCCGGCGAAGCCTCTGCCCCGGCTGGTGCCGCCGCTGCAAACCCTGTCAGCCGACGCGCTGGTGGATCGCGCACGCGCCGACTTCCCGGCGGTCCGTGCCCAATTGGCCCAGATCGATTCGGCCGAAGGGACCCGCCGCCTCGCTGAGAAGAACGGCTATCCTGACGTCGAGCTGGGCCTTGGCGCGATGCGGCGAGACGGCCGCTTCGACGGCTACCAGGCGATGGTCGAGTTCAATATTCCGCTCTATGGCGATCGTCGGCAAGCCGAGCAGCGCGAGGCCGCGTCAATGGCCGGCGCGGCGCGGGCGAAGCTGGAGCAAATCCGCCTCGACGTCGCCACCGACGTGCATGAGGCCTACGTCATGCTGGCCGCCGTCAAGGAGCGCAAGCGCATCGTGCGGGAGATCACCCTGCCGCAGGCGCGCATCGCCCTGGAAGCCGCCACCCGCGGCTACGAGCTGTCGCGCGAGGAGTTCGCCAACCTCCTGCTGGCCGAGCAGACGCTGCGCCGCGCGCTGGTCGAATCCGTGAATGTGACATTCGAGGAGCAGGTCCGGCTCGCCGAGATCGAGCGCCTGATCGGAGGTGAATTGTGAACCGCTCCCCAGCCCTACTCGTCGTCCTGATGGCCGGCACCATTGTCGCCGGAATGCCAGCTTTCGCACAGTCCTCCGCTGGAGCCAGCCATGCCGGTCACGGCGCTCCTGCCGCGGCACAGCCCGCCGGAGCGGGCAAGGTCCTGTATTACCGCAACCCCATGGGCCTGCCCGACACCTCCCCAGTGCCGAAGAGGGACAGCATGGGGATGGAGTATGTGCCGGTCTACGAGGGGGAAGCTGCTCCGGTATCGGTAGCCGCGCCGGCGCAGAACCCGGCCGGTCCGCGCAAGATTCTGTATTACCGCAACCCGATGGGCCTTCCGGACACCTCCGCGGTTCCGAAGAAGGACCCGATGGGCATGGACTACGTGCCCGTTTATGAGGGCGAGGACAGCGCGTCGGGGACTGTTACCATCAGCTCTGACAAGGTCCAGAAGCTTGGCGTACGCACCGATGCCGCGATGCGGCGGGCGATCTCCCGCCAGGTTCGGGCGGTCGGCACCGTGCAGGTTGACGAACGCCGCCTCTTCGTCGTCGCGCCGAAGTTTGAGGCCTGGATCGAGAGACTGCTGGTCGATACCACCGGCGACACCGTCCGCAAGGGCCAGCCGCTGATGGAGGTCTACAGTCCCGAGCTGGTCCTGGCCCAGCAGGAATACCTCGTCGCCCGGCAGGGCGGTGCCCAGCTCGCCGAAGCTTCGCTCCAGCGCCTGCGCAACCTTGATGTCCCCGAGGAGGAGATCGACCGGCTGCGCAAGACCGGCAAGGCGTCACGGACTCTGACCTACCGCGCGGCCGCTGGCGGCGTGGTGCTGGAGAAGTCGGCCGTGCGCGGCATGCGCTTCATGCCCGGCGAAGCGCTCTACCGTATCGCCGACCTGACGCACGTCTGGCTGGTCGCCGACGTGTTCGAGCAGGACCTCGGTTACGTCAAGCCGGGCCAGGACGTCGACGTCACCGTCAACTCGCTGCCGGGCAAGACCTTCACTGGCAAGGTCAGCTTCGTCTACCCGACCCTGACGGCGGAGAGCCGTACCGGCAAGGTGCGTGTCGAACTGCCCAACGCAGACGGCCTGCTCAAGCCGAACCTCTACGCCACCGTGCACCTGAACGCCGACCTCGGCGCCATGGCCAGGCTGGCCGTACCGGACTCCGCACTGCTCGACACCGGCAAACGGCAAGCAGTCCTGGTCGAGATCGGCGAAGGCCGCTACGAGCCGCGCGACGTCAAGGCCGGCGCCCGTGCCGACGGTTACGTCCAGATCCTCGCCGGGCTGGAGGAGGGTGAACGCGTGGTGGTGCGCGCCAACTTCCTAATCGACTCCGAGAGCAACCTGCGTGCGGCCCTGAGCGCCTTCGGCGGCAGCGGCGGCCAGCATCAGCAGCATTAGGCTGGCGGAGGGTACCCCCATGATCGCCGCTATCATCCATTGGTCCGCGCGCAACGTCGCGTTGGTCCTGCTCAGCACACTGTTTCTGATCGCTGCCGGCCTCTATTCGGTGTCTCGCATTCCCTTGGATGCGCTGCCGGATCTCTCCGACGTTCAAGTCATCCTCTACACCGATTACCCCGGCCAAGCGCCGCAGGTGGTTGAGGACCAGGTCACCTATCCGCTCACCACCGCCATGCTCAGCGTGCCCAAGTCGAAGGTGGTGCGTGGCTTCTCGTTCTTCGGCGCCTCCTTCGTCTACGTCATCTTCGAGGACGGTACAGACATCTACTGGGCGCGCTCGCGCGTCCTGGAGTATCTGAACTTCGCCGCCAAGCGACTGCCCAACGGCGTCACCCCGACGCTGGGGCCGGACGCCACCGGCGTCGGTTGGGTCTACCAGTACGTTGTGCTCGCCAAGGACCGCACGCTGGCCGAGCTGCGCACGCTGCAGGACTGGTACCTGCGCTACCAGCTGACCAAGGCCGAGGGCGTGGCCGAGGTCGCCAGCGTCGGCGGCTTCGTCCAGCAGTACCAAGTGGTCGTCGACCCCCAGAAGCTGCAAGCCTATGGCGTGCCGTTGGCCAAGATCGCCCAGGCCATCCGGACTTCCAATCAAGACGTCGGCGGCCGCGTCGTCGAGATGGCGGAAACCGAGTACGTGGTGCGCGGGCGGGGCTACCTGCGCGGTATCAAGGACATCGAGGAGATCGTTCTCAAGGTCGACCGCGGTACGCCGATCCTGCTGCGCGATGTGGCACGGGTCGAGATTGGACCGGACGAGCGTCGCGGCCTCACCGAACTGAACGGTGAAGGCGAGGTGGTCAGCGGCGTCGCGCTCCAGCGCTACGGCCAGAACGCCCTGAGCGTCATCCAGAGCGTCAAGGACAAGCTGGCCGAGCTGAAGGCCGGCCTTCCGGAAGGCGTCAGCATCGAGAGCGTCTATGACCGCTCCGAGCTGATCCTGCGGGCGGTGGAGAACCTCAAGGGCACGCTGATCGAGGAGAGCGTCATCGTCGCGCTCGTCTGCATCGTCTTCCTGTTGCATGTCCGCAGCGCGCTGGTCGCTATCGTCACCCTGCCGGTCGGCGTGCTGATCGCCATCATGGTGATGGACGCCATGGGCATGACCTCGAACATCATGAGCCTGGGCGGCATCGCCATCGCCGTCGGCGCCATGGTCGATGCCTCCATCGTGATGATCGAGAACGCCCACAAGCGGCTGGAGCATGCGCCGCCAGACGCCAACCGGGCCAAGGTGCTGATCGACGCGGCGGTGGAGGTCGGACCGGCGCTGTTCTTCAGCCTGCTGGTGATCACCGTCTCCTTCCTGCCGGTGTTCACGCTGGAGGCGCAGGAGGGGCGGCTGTTCAAGCCGTTGGCCTTCACCAAGACCTTCGCCATGGCGGGTGCCGCGTTCCTGTCGATCACGCTGGTGCCGGTGCTGATGATGCTCTTCGTTCGCGGCCGCATCATTCCCGAGCGCAAGAACCCGGTGAACCGCGCTCTCATTTGGCTTTACCGGCCGATGATCCGGCTGGTGCTGCACGCCAAGATCCCAACCATTCTGATCGCGCTGGGGCTGTTGGGTTGGTCTGTGGTTCCGGCCTCCAAACTCGGCAGCGAGTTCATGCCGACGATCAACGAGGGTACGATCCTCTACATGCCGAGCACACTGCCCGGCCTCTCGATCACCAAGGCAGCCGAACTGCTTCAGACCCAGGACCGCATCCTCAAGAGCTTCCCCGAGGTGGGGTCGGTCTACGGCAAGGCCGGCCGTGCGGTCACCGCCACCGATCCGGCGCCCACCGAGATGTTCGAGACGGTCATCAACCTGAAGCCACAGGCCGAATGGCGACAGGGGATGACCTATGACAAGCTTGTGGCCGAAATGGACAAGGCAGTCCAGATGCCCGGCATCTCGAACGCCTGGACGATGCCGCTACGCGCCCGCATCGACATGCTCTCCACCGGCATCCGCACACCGATCGGCATCAAGGTGTTCGGCAAGGATCTGGAGGAGATGGAGCGGCTGGCCCGCGAGATCGAGGCGGTGGTCAAGCAGGTCCCCGGCACCACCAGTGCCTACGCCGAACGCATCGTCGGCGGCTTCTACCTGGAGATCGACCCGAACCGCGAGCAACTGGCCCGCTACGGCCTGACCGTCGGTGACCTGCAGGACACCATCCTGACGGCACTCGGCGGCGAGATGGTGACGACGACCGTCGAAGGCCGGGAGCGTTTCTCCGTGAACGTCCGCTACCCGCGCGAGCTGCGCAGCAACCCCGACGCCATTGCCAGCCGCATTCTGCTGCACCCGGAGGCCGGTGGGGCAATTCCGTTGGGCCAGCTTGCCTCGGTCCGGCTGACCAAGGGGCCGGCCACCGTGCGCACGGAGAACGCCTTGCTGTCCGCTTACATCTACGTTGATATCCGTGATCGCGACATCGGCGGCTACGTCGCCGACGCCCGCAAGGCGGTGGCCGAGCAGGTCCAGATGCCGGCCGGCTATTACGTCACCTGGAGCGGCCAGTTCGAGTACATGGAGCGGGCGGTGGAGAAGCTGAAGATCGTCATTCCGGTGACGATCGCCATCATCTTCCTACTGATGTACCTGAACTTCCGGCGCATCACCGAGACGCTCATCGTCATGCTGTCGCTGCCTTTCGCACTGGTCGGCGGCGTCTGGTACATGTCCCTGCTCGGCTTCAACCTGTCAGTGGCGGTGGCGGTCGGCTTCATCGCGCTTGCCGGTGTGGCTGCCGAGACCGGGGTAATCATGCTCATCTACCTCGACCATGCGCTGCAGGATATGAAGCGCCGTCGAGCGGCCGAGGGGCTGGCGATGACCAAAGCTGATCTCTACGAGGCCATCATGGAAGGTGCGGTCGAACGCGTGCGCCCGAAGATGATGACGGTCGTCGCCATTATGGCAGGCCTGCTGCCGATCATGTGGAGCCATGGCACCGGGTCGGAGGTGATGCAGCGCATCGCCGTGCCGATGATCGGCGGCATGATCTCCTCGACGGTGCTGACGCTTCTTGTGATCCCAGCCATCTACGCTCTGGTCAAGGCTCGCGAAGTGGGGCGCCCCGCAGGCGGCACGCCATTGCCAGCGGCAGAAGTCCCCAACCCCCAATCCAAAAAGGAGCTTGCCCATGTCGCGTAAGATTGCTCGTACTGCCTTGCTCGTGGCGGCCGCCTCGGTCTCTCCGGCAATCTCTTGGGCACAAATGGATCATAGCGGTCACGCCACCCAGACTGCCCAGCCGCAAGCAGCTGGCACGACCGGCAAGGTTAACGCCGTTGATCCGGCAAAGCGTGTGGTGAATCTCTCGCACGGCCCAATCGCGGCCCTGGGATGGCCGGCAATGACCATGGACTTTGCCGTCGCGTCGAGCGTTGACCTCAAGGCCTTGAGGCCGGGCGCGGAGGTCGCGTTCACCGTCGGAAAGGATGCTGCCGGCATGTACCGGATCGAGACACTTACCCCGAGGAAATAGGCTCATCCCCAAGCCCCCTCCCATCGACACGGTTTCGGTCCGATGCTGTGCCGACGGGACGGCACGATGATGTATGAGGACGGTCATGACAATGAGACGGCGGAAGAGGAAGCCGACGACCGCGTCACCTTATGCCCGAGGAGTGGTGTTGCAACGGATGAAGGCCGCACGCTGGGGCGGGCTGCTCGCCGTCGCCCTGGTGGGCTTCCATCTGACGGCAGGCCTGCCGCTCTTCGATGACGATCACGCCTCTGCCGCGGAACTCACAGTCTGGAAGTCATCCAGTTGCGATTGCTGTGGCAAATGGATCGAGCACATGCGGGCAGCAGGTTTTTCCGTACTCGTCCACGACACCCAGGACGTCCGATCGGTCAAGATCGCCCACGGGGTTCCGGAATCGCTGTGGTCCTGCCACACCGCTGTGCTCGATGGCTATGTCATTGAAGGGCACGTCCCGGCCGAGGACGTCCGACGGCTACAGGCGGGACCGTCCGGGAACAAAGGACTGGCCGTTCCAGGAATGCCCGCAAGCGCACCAGGCATGGACCAACCCGGCCAACCCTATCAGGTCGTGACCTTTGGGCCGAACGGGAGCGGCATCTATGCCAACCATTAGCAGCGAGGCTCACAGCGAGGACGTGCTTGTGACCGGCAGAATAGGCCTCGACACCGCTCCAGACCTGCGTGAACGCAGCGCAGGTCAAGCGCTGACTGAAACGGGAATGGACCTTGTTTCTCTTGCCCGGCACTTCCGCTATGCATTGGCGCAGCATGCCACATGCACGCGGCGGTCTCCGTCCGGCCGGCGCAACGAATGGACGTCTGCTGGCGCCCTTGCTAGACGAGGTCACCGCAGCACGACGATGCGGCATCCGCTGGCAAGTGATCGCGGTCGAACTTGCCAGGGCCGGCGTTCACAAACTGAGTGGAACTCCATTCTCCGCGGCGGATCTCCGCTCTTATGTGTGGCGCGCATCTCCTCGGAAGGAGTAAAGCCGAGGCGATGCTGGAGGTGTCGCACGCGTCACGAAGGCTCCGGTCAGCAACCGTCGGACTGCACATGGATGGCCTGTGGCTCTCGGGCAATTGACCGGGATCAATGCGCTTGGTACAGGATGCATTAGTATTGGCTGAGCATCGGACAGGCTGCGGTTCGCAGAGTGGCTGGAACCGCTGGATCGGTGGGTTCAGCATTGGGCGGCGCAGCCGGAACGACGAGGTGATCCGCCATGTGGCAGCGGACAAGGGTAGCAATTGGGAGGGTGGTCGTGAGCCTGCTGGTGCTGGCCACATTGCTCGCCTATGCCGCTCCGATCCAGGCGAACGCCCCATCGTTCTCCCCGGCCATGGGCACGCTAGCGCAAACGTCTGAACAGACAACTGCTGCGTTGATTTCTGTGATCGTGGAGGACGGGCACGCACTTTGTGGTGACATGGACCTCACCGGAGGCGCCTGCTGCAGCTCCGTGCAATGTGTGACGATGCATGGTGGTCTGCTCCCGGCTTCCTTCGAGCCACTTGCTCCGCTCTTGGTCGTCTCGCGCCCCATACCCTCCCTAGCGACACCTGACGGGATCGGCAGCGACCCCGCCCTTCGCCCTCCGCTCTGAAGTTCCGACATCACGAGTCCGTCCGCATCCGCTCAAGGGCCCGCTTCGGCGGAGGATGCCGACGTCTCAGCCTGACCTCTCGTCAGTGTGGCCGGACCTGCTAAGCAGCCAGCAGAAGACACTGACGGCGCGTCTCGAAGACTTGCGATCCCTTGAGACCGTTGGCAGGCCATTTATAACCGTGTTTCTGACGAGCGGAAGGCCACGGCCAACCAACTTTTCGCCAGCCCCTTATTGAGCGAGGAGGCGATGATGCATGATCATTCCCAGCATGATTCTGAACACCAGGCGCGTCTTCCCTGGTACAGGACTTGGATCGGTCTGGCTGGTCTTGGAACCGGTGCAGCTGCAGCTTTGTACCTGTCCCTCTACCATGTCACCCACGTCCTTGACGTGCTTCCGTTCCTGATACTGCTCCTCTGCCCGCTGATGCACCTTTTCATGCATGGCGGCCACGGCAGCAGCCACAGTGGCGGGCCGGATGAGCCCGGCACGCCGAACAAGGGGGACACCCCATGACACATGATGCTTCGGCTTACGGGTTGTGGCCGCTTGTCATCCTCAACTCGGCCATCTTCATCATCTTTGCCTTCAGCTTCGGAAAGCCTCAGTCGCGCCGCGACTGGCGCTCGTTCGGTGCATTCAGTGCTTTCATCGTGGCGCTGTTCACCGAGATGTACGGCATTCCGTTGACCATCTACCTGCTTTCGGGATGGCTGCAGACCCGCTATCCGGGAGTGGATCTGACGTCGCATGATGCCGGCCATCTTTGGTCGACCATCTTCGGATTCCAGGGCAACCCGCACTTCAACGTGCTGCATATCCTCAGCAATCTGTTCATCCTGGTGGGTTTCATCCTGCTTTCGGCAGCCTGGAAGGTACTTCACGCCGCTCAGCAGCAACACGGTCTTGCATCCACTGGCCCATATGCTTACGTCCGCCACCCACAATATGTGGCCTTTATGGCGATCCTGTTCGGTTTTCTGCTGCAATGGCCGACCATTCTGACGCTAACCATGTTTCCGCTGCTCATCCTCATGTATGTGCGGTTGGCTCATGCTGAGGAACGGGAGGCACGAGATGCCTTCGGCGCCAGGTACGAAGCCTATGCTGCCGCCACTCCGGCATGGCTGCCTTCTCCCATCGGGCACAGACCTGCCGGTTCCAAATCGGGTGGTGTAGCCCGCAGATAGGCCGGTGATGGGCGCAAACATGCACTGAGCCGCGCTTGTGCTCCGGCTGACTGATGAATACCCCACAAAGTGATGGGGTGAACGACACAAGCCTCCGTTCACCTCACTACGATGATCAACGGATGCCAGTGCGAAAGAACGCACCGTTCATCGGCTCTGGCGTCCCTAAGCGGAGCAGAAAAGCTCCGGGAATGACATGAATAGCATCTTCATGCAGGATAAAGTCCACCAGTTGAGCGACTGGATTCTTCACACGGTATTCCCCAGCCCCTACTGGTGGATACACGTTCTGATCCATGTCATCCTCGTAGTAGCGCCACTCGCTTTCCTTGGCCTGCTATTGACCTGGGTGGTGGGTATCGCCCGGCGTCGGCTGTCCGGCTGGCATCGGGAGATGCCGCTGGACGTGACCTCGCCCTTTCCGCCCAACATGTTCCTGTACATCCTCAAGTATACACGTCGGACGCAAGTGGCACTTCTTGCGGCAGCCCTGCTGTCATTACCGCTGCTCTATGCGGTGCTTGACCTCCCCAAACAAATCATCAACAAAGCACTCAGTTCTGAGGCCGAAACTGTTCTGGTTTCTGGATACGCGCTGAATCAATATGAGTTGCTTATCGTCTTGTGTGCCGTTTACCTTGCTGCTGTTCTGGCGAGCGGTGTGGTGAAATACGTTATCAATCTTCTCAAAGGACAGCTTGCCGAAGGAATGATGCGCCGCATGCGCTTCGCGGTGTTCCGCAGTTGGTCGCGTGGCAGGAGGCCATGTGACCATGCCCAGATCATCCCGTTGTTGGTACAGGAGGTCGAGCCGATCGCTGGGTTCTCCGGCGACACCTTTCTGACGCCTGTTCTGGAGGGAGGCACCTTCGCAACCATCCTGATCTTCATGGTTGTTCAGGATCCGGTGTTGGGCGCCGCCGCGCTCACGCTGGTCCCGCTACAGATCGCCCTGGTTCCGCGTCTACAACGCCGGGTCAGCGCCTTGGCGCGTGATCGCTCACGGGAACTACGCTCTTTCGGTGCCGCGGTGGCCGAAGCCTCTCCTCATCACCAGGAGAGTCGCCCTCGTCCTGTGCTAACGGTTGCACGCTCGCTAAAACGCATCCAAGCGATCCGGCTCGAAATCTATCGGCGCAAGTTTTTCATTAAGAGTTTAAACAACTTCATCGCACATCTCACTCCATTCTTCTTTTATACCATCGGGGGATATTTGGTGATTGAAGGTAGACTGTCCCTTGGTGCCTTGGTGGCAGCGCTCGCTGCCCACAAGGACATGTCGTCTCCACTTCGCGAACTCCTTGGCTACTATCAAACCATGGACGACGTTCGCGTGCGCTATGAGGATATCAGGCGCTTCCTAGGTGACCAGAACAAAGCCGAGCTGCCTCACGGGGCAGTTGCAGGTCCAAGCGCCAGCGACCCGCGGCCGCCGCTGGCCGGCGGATGTGCGATATGAGCCGCACGTTCGCCTGTGGCAGAGCATTATCATGCTACGGCAACCGGCGCCTCTTTACACAACTCTTTCAGCATGGAGATGCGCGATGTGCGCCGACAAGAAACTCACCGTGATCACCTCGGCGCTGATGCTTGGTATGATGCTCGTCGGACCGACTCAGGCTGCCGAAACCCTAAAGCTGTCCGAGGTGTCGCACCTGCATGGCATTGCGGTGGACCGGGAAGATTCATCCCGCCTGTATCTCGCCTCGCATCATGGCGTGTGGCTGACCAACTCCGACGGCACGGCGACCCGGGTCTCGGACAATTCGCATGACTACATGGGCTTCACGCCCAATCCGGCACAGTCCGGCACCTTCTTCGCCAGTGGTCATCCCGAGACTGGCGGGAACCTCGGCGTCCTCGTTTCGACGGACGGCGCCAAGACCTGGAAAGCGGTCTCGAAGGGCGTCAACGGGCCGGTGGACTTCCACTCGATGGACGCCAGCCCGGTCGATCCCAACGTGCTCTACGGCCACTACGGCAGCGTCCAGGTCAGCCGGGATGCTGGGAAGAGCTGGGAGGTCACCGGCAAGCCGCCTGCCGACATGTTCGACCTGGCAGCATCGGCCAAGGACGCGAATACCGTCTACGCTGCCACGCGCACCGGCTTGACGGTCAGCCGCGACGCCGGAAAAACTTGGCAGGCTGCCTATATGGTGGCGCGCCCTGCGACCATGGTCACAACGAGCAAGGACGGCACCGCCTACGCCTTCATGGTTGGCACCGGCCTGCTCAAGACAACCGAGCCAAGCTTGGCGTGGCAGCCGGTCAGCAACGGCTTCGGGGATGCGATACTGCTGCATCTCGCGGTCGATCCGATCAACCCTGAGCGGCTCTACGCCGTGACCGACAAGTCGGCCATCCTGGCCAGCCAGGATGGCGGCAAGACCTGGAAGCCGTTCCGGTTTTGATGGCCAACGCAGGGGTTGAGCACCATGCCGATGGTCCGTTTCAATGAACGGCAGCACCGCCGCGATAAGCTTCGGAACGCAGGGCAATCCATCTTGCTGGTGGGAAGCTTGGCGTTGCTCGCGGTGGCGATCGGCTGGCTGCTCGGCGGATGGTTCGGCGTCCTCTGGGCAGCCATCCTCATCGGTGCGACGGTAGTGTTCAGCCCGACTGTCTCACCGCACGCCGTTCTGGGTCTCTACGGAACTCGGCGGCTCAATCCTCACGACCTTCCGGAGATTCACCAGGTCATCCAGGTACTGGCCCAGCGCGCCGGGCTGCCAAGCGTTCCTGAGTTGCACTACTTCGCGACTCCGGTACCGAACGCTTTCACGGTCGGCTCCTCTCGCAGCAGCGCTATCATCCTGACCGATGGGCTGCTGCGTGCGATGACCCTGCGCGAACTGGCGGGGATTCTGGCCCACGAGGTCAGCCATGTCCGCAACCATGACCTCTGGATCATGGGTTTGGCCGACATTATCAGCCGGGTCACTGGGGCTATGGCGACCATCGGCGTCGTCCTGTTGCTCCTGAGCCTGCTGCAGATGGCGGAGCAGCACAGCAGTGTCCATTGGCCGCTGATCGCGCTTCTCTGGGGAGCGCCCACCATCAACACGCTCATTCAGCTTCAGCTGTCACGCACCCGGGAGTTCGACGCCGACCTTGATGCCGCCGCCCTGACTGGCGATCCGGAGGGGTTGGCCTCCGCCCTGGCGAAGCTCCAGCGATACGACCCCGGCTTCTGGGAACGTATTCTCTGGCCAGGACGGCGAAATCCGCATCCATCCGTGCTGCGCACCCATCCGGAACCCGAAGAGCGCATCGAGCGGCTGCTTTCGCTCCGACAGGCTAATGCAGCGCATCCCACCGTTGAAGCTCGGACGGTCGGACTCCCTACACATTGGACGCAGCCAACCCATCGGCCTCGTTGGCGCGTGTCCGGTCTCTGGCATTGAGGTTCACCATGCGGTTTCCTAAGAGGGCAGCAATTGGCATTGGCTTGGCCTTGGGCGCGGCCATTGTGGCAGCTGGCGTTGTTCTGTTCGCCGGTCCGAAAGGGGGCGCCGATCCGACCGACCCCACACAAGTCGCCCGCGGGAAGGTGGTGCACGCCGAACAGTGCGCGTCGTGCCATGGGGCTCGGCTCGAGGGCCAGCCGAACTGGCAGAGCCGCAAGCCCGACGGCCGTCTACCGGCGCCCCCTCATGACGCTTCCGGCCATACGTGGCACCACCCGGACGCGGATCTCTTCAAGATCACCAAGCAGGGCATCACGGCGTTCGCCCCGCCGGACTACAGCAGCGACATGCCTGCGTTCGGCCGCAGCTTGAGCGATGCCGACATCTGGGCAGTTCTCGCCTTCATCAAAAGCTCCTGGACGGAGGAGATCCGTCGCCGCCATGCCGCCATGAGCGAGCGGTCGAAGAAGTGAGGAGAGAAAGACCTCAGCCTGCACATCGGCATTGACCTTCCAGTTGCTGGAAGGGGGAGCATGGGTTTCGAAGTCGCCGCCACACCAGGAAGCGGGGGCGCCGCCGCGCAACACCGCGTTACCGACGCCGAGCCTGCGAAGGGAGAAGCGAACATGAACGACCTGCACCATGGCCATGGGCATCAGCCCGGACATGACCATTCTGGTCACCATCATCACGCAGGAGCCGACGACCATAGGACGGTCAAAGACCCTGTCTGCGGCATGATGGTCGCCCCGGAGCGGACCGCGCACCACGCGGAGCATGATGGGCACAGCTTCCACTTCTGCTCGGCGCGCTGCCACGACAAGTTCGTCGCCGCCCCGGAGCAATACCTGAAGTCGGAGGCCAAGCTCGCGGCGCCGGAGCGGGCCGGGCAGGCCTCGCCCCAGAAGGGGGTCATCTACACCTGCCCGATGCACCCGGAAATCCGGCAGGAGGGGCCAGGCAACTGCCCGATCTGCGGCATGGCCCTGGAACCGGTGGGTGCCAGCCTCGAAGAGGGGCCGAACCCGGAACTCGTCGACATGACCCGGCGCTTCTGGATCGGCCTGGTGCTCAGCGTGCCGCTGCTGGTCCTGGAGATGGGCAGCCACATTCCGGCCCTTGGCCTGCATGACCTGGTGCCGCCGCGCCTCTCCATCTGGATTCAGTTTCTGCTGGCGACGCCGGTCGTGCTGTGGGCCGGCTGGCCGCTGCTGGAGCGCGGCTGGCAGTCGTTCCGGCGGCGCAGCCTGAACATGTTCAGCCTGATCGCGCTCGGGGTCGGCGTTGCCTACCTCTTCAGCTTGGCCGCGACCTTCCTGCCCGGTCTTTTCCCGGCGAGCTTCCGGGGCATGGACGGGGTGGTGGCCGTCTACTACGAGGCCGCCGCTGTCATCACCGTGCTGGTGCTGCTCGGCCAGGTGCTGGAACTGCGCGCCCGCGAACAGACCGGTGGCGCCATCCGGGCGCTGCTGAACCTGGCGCCCAAGACGGCCCGCCGCATCAAGGAGAGCGGTGAGGATGAGGAGGTTCCCCTCGACCAAGTCCGAGTCGGCGACCGGCTGCGCGTCCGCCCTGGCGACGGGGTGCCGGTCGACGGCGAGGTGCTCGAGGGTGGCAGCGCCGTGGACGAGTCGATGGTCACCGGCGAGAGCATGCCAGTCGAGAAGGAGCCCGGCGCCAAGGTGATCGGCGGCACCGTGAACCAGACGGGCGCCTTGGTGATGCGGGCCGAGAAGGTCGGCTCCGACACCATGCTGTCGCGCATCGTGACCATGGTGGCCGAGGCGCAGCGCTCGCGCGCGCCCATCCAGCGGATGGCCGATGTGGTGTCCGGCTATTTCGTCCCGGCGGTCATCCTGGCCGCCCTCCTCGCCTTCGCCGGCTGGATGCTCTGGGGGCCGGCCCCCGCCTTCGCCTATGCGCTGATCGCGGCGGTCTCGGTCCTCATCATCGCGTGCCCCTGTGCCCTGGGGTTGGCGACGCCGATGTCGATCATGGTCGGGGTGGGAAAGGGAGCGACGGCCGGCGTGCTGATCAAGGACGCTGCGAGCCTGGAGCGGTTCGAGAAGGTCGACACGCTGGTGGTCGACAAGACCGGCACGCTGACCGAGGGAAAGCCACGGGTGACCGCAGTGGTCCCGGCGGCTGGTATCGACGAGGCGGAGCTTCTCTCCCTGGCAGCCAGTTTGGAGCGGTCAAGTGAGCATCCCCTGGCAGCTGCCATCGTCGCGTCCGCCAGGGAACGGGGGTTGGCTTTGCATGAGGTCGCCGACTTCGGCTCAGTGACCGGCAAGGGGGTGGTTGGGACGGTTGGCGGTCGCGAGGTCCTGCTCGGCAACGCGGCAATGATGCGGGACCGGGGCGTAGCCCTGGACGACCTGGATGCCCGTGCAGACGATCTCCGCCGGGAGGGTGCGACGGCGCTGTTCGCCGCGGTGGATGGTCGCCCCGGCGGCGTGATCGCGGTGGCCGATCCGATCAAGGCGAGCACGCCGCATGCCCTGGAAACGCTGCGCGCTGATGGCGTGCGCATTGTCATGCTGACCGGCGATAATCGGACCACCGCGGAGGCGGTGGCGCGCCGTCTGGGCATCGACGAGGTCGAGGCCGAGGTCCTGCCCGACCAGAAGCATCAGGTCGTGCGGAAGCTGAAGGCGGAGGGCCGCGTGGTCGCCATGGCGGGTGACGGCGTCAACGATGCTCCCGCACTCGCCGAAGCGGACGTCGGGGTCGCCATGGGCACCGGCACCGAGGTGGCGATCCAGAGTGCTGGCGTGACGCTGGTGAAGGGCGACCTCGCCGGCATCGCCCGGGCCCGGGTGCTGAGCCGTGCCACCATGGACAACATCCGCCAGAACCTGTTCCTGGCCTTCGTCTACAATGCGCTCGGGGTGCCGGTGGCGGCCGGCGTCTTCTATCCTCTGTTCGGCTGGACGCTGAGCCCGATCATCGCGGCCGCCGCCATGGCGCTGAGTTCGGTGTCGGTCATCGGCAATGCGTTGCGCTTGCGGATGACGAGCCTGTAGGCGCAGGTCCATCACTGGCGATCGGCTTTGCCCACAGACCGGCTATGATCCGCGCTCACATAGTGGCCGACGATCTCAGGCGGGCTTACGCCGCGCTAAACTCTCCATTTCCTTGGCCCATCCGCTGTAGTTGCGATGATAGTCGCGCAGTGCCGGATCGCCCTTCGTCCGCTCCGCCATCGCCTGGAACAAGGGGGCCTGGGCCGCGGCAATTTCCGCGGCATCCGGCCGGCGGGTGGCGGTGAGGAAGGAGGACAGGCTGGTGGCCAGGTTGCCGCCGGTCGGCTTGGCCGCCAGCTTCGCCAGCTCGTCGACGATCCACGGCATGTATTTCAGCACATAGTCGGCGTAGCGCTGGATCACCGGCGCCTGGTCGAGCAGGTCGTCCCGCTCATGGTCGAAATCCGCACGGTCGAGGATTGCGTGGTTGCTGTAGACCACCGGCGCCGCCGCAGAGATGTCGCATTGCCAGCCCTTTCGCGGGATCAGCAGGTCGGCCTGGTCCTTCTCCTCGCGGTAGGGGTAGAAGGGCATGGTGCGGCAGCGCGACGGTTTGTCGTCATGGATGCCGCACAGCCCATCCTCCTGCAGCTCTGGACAGGGGTAGGAGGTCGGCAGATAGGCGGTCGGCACGATCAGCACCGCCACCGTTTTGCGGTTGGGCAGGCGCACCGTGGCGCCCAGCCTGGTCGCCAGCTCGTAGGAGCGGGCGTTCGCCCGCACCGGCGTCCACACCATCGCCAGCGGAAAGCGGCCGGCATGGGCGACGGCGTCCTTCAGCGTCAGCGGCAGCCAGCCGTGACAGCACTTGCCGCAGGCGGTGCAGGAGAAACGCGGTTCCATGGCGGTGTCCCTCCACTCACTTGCCGCAGCAGGCTTTGTATTTCTTGCCCGACCCGCAGGGACAGGGCTCGTTGCGCCCGACCTTGACCACGCGGCGCGGTTCCCCCTTCGGGTTCACCTCGCCGCTGACATAGAGCCACCGCCCGTCCTCCTGGCGGAAGCTCGCCCGCTCGTGGTGGCGCATATCGTTGCCGTCCCGGCGGAAATGGATCTGGAACTCGACCGTTCCGACATCCCCCTCCTCGCTGGCGCGCAGGACGTCGAGCCGCTGCCACTCCGACTCGTCCGCCACCCGTTCGGCTTCGCCACGGTTGAAGTCGTCGCGGATTTCCGGCGCGTGGGTGCGCTCGACATGGTCCAGGTCATGGCGGACGAAGGCGGTGTAGCGTGACCGCATCAGGGCTTCAGCGGTCGGCGCCGGGTCTCCGGCCAGGATGGGACCACAGCACTCTTCGAAGGAGCGGCCGGAACCGCAGGGGCAAGACGACATGATTGGTCCTCGGTTGCACGCAATAGGGGACTTAGACAGCGACCACCAGCGCCACGTAACGGGCAGCCTTCCCGATGGTCACCAACAGCAGGAACACGCAGAAATTCTCCCGCAGGACGCCGGCGACCAGGGTCAACGGGTCGCCGATGAAGGGAGCCCAGGCCAGCAGCAGCGACCACACCCCCCATTTCTGGTACCAGGCGGTGGCGCGGTCGATCAGCGACGCCTTGATCGGAAACCAGCGCCGGTTACTGAAGTGGATCAGATAGCGGCCGAGCAGCCAGTTCACCACCGATCCCAGCACATTGCCGACGGTGGCGACGAGCACCAGCGTCAGCGTCGAATGGGTCTCGGCCATGTGCATGCCGGCCAGCACCACCTCCGACTGGGCCGGTAGGATCGTCGCGGCCAGCAGCGCGGCGCTGAACAGGCCGGCCAGCCCGGCGAAATCGTCCATGTGGCATCCGAGAGCATGGCGGCAAAAGGCGGGGCCGGCGCCTGGCGGCACAGGCCCCGCCCATGGGCTCACTTCACGCGCTTGAGGTCGCTGTAGGCGCCGCTGGCGGTCAGGGTGATGGTGACGGGCACATCACCACGGTTGCGCCAGAACCAGCCATGATGGCCATCGAAGGCGGCCGTCAGCACGCCGTCGTCGCCGGCGACGCCGCGGCCCTTCTTGTAGCTGTGTGTCGCGTTCGGATTGCCGGTCGGCTCGCCATGGGTGTCATGGTTGACCGTCCCACCCTCGGACTTCCAGCTATAGGTCAGCCTCGCATCCTTGGTCATCACCGCCTTGACCTCGGCCCCTTCGCCGGGCTTCAGCGTGACCTTCACCGTGTCGGACTGGGTGGCCTGTGCGACCTGCGCCGGCAGCGTCTGCGCGGCGGCCGGCGAGACGACCAGGCCAGCTAGGAGGGTGCCGATCGCCTCCAGGTCGAAGCTCTGCTTGCCGTCCGGGGCCGCCCCTTGGGCACCGCGGCGGTCCGCCTCGGCTTCCTCCTGGAGCTGGACCTTGATCTCACCCATCTGGGTCAGACCGAGTACCCGGCCGAGGCCGGTGGGGTCGATGCCGTGTTCGGCCGGCAGCACGGCGGTGACCAGCAGGACCGCGGCGATCGCCGCGGCGATCGCGGTGGAGCGCAGCAGCTGGGTCGAGGACGGCAGTTCGGACACAGGGGGAATGTTGGCGTTGAACATGGTGGCGAAATCCTTGGATCAGGCAGCGACGGCCCAGCCGGTCAGCTGATATCCGATCAGCAGGAACCCGGCGGTCATCATCGCGACGTTGGCGGTGTAGGCATGGCGCAGGAAGCCGTCGGTACGGCGCCAGAAGCCCATGACGATCAGGATGGCGGAGAGCGCCAGCATCTGGCCGACCTCCACGCCGACGTTGAAGGACAGCAGATTCGGGATCAGCCCGTCCGGGGCGATCTCGAACTCACGGATCTTGGTGGCCAAGCCGAAGCCGTGGAACAGGCCGAAGACCAGCGTCGCCGCCTTGGTGTTCGGCTGCACGCCGAACCAGCGGCGGTAGGCACCGAGGTTGTCGAGCGCCTTGTAGACGACCGACAGCCCGATGATGGCGTCGATCAGGTAGGCGCTGACGCTGGTGTCCCACAGCACGCCGAGCAGCAGCGTGGTCGAATGGCCGAGCGCGAACAGGCTGACATAGATGGCGACATGTTCGAGCTTGTAGAGGAAGAAGACCACCCCGAACAGGAACAGCAGGTGATCATAGCCGGTCACCATGTGCTTGGCGCCGAGATAGAGGAAGGGCAGCAGGTTCATCCCGGAGATCTCCTGGATGTACCCCTTGTCGCCCTGGGTGACACCATGGGCGAGGGCGTCGGCACCGGCGAGCGCCAGAGCCGCGAAGACGAGCATGGGAAGGGCGGCACGGGCCGCGCCGGGGCACGGCGAGCCCCCTCGCAAAACTGGGATCATTGTCCAAATCCGCTGACGGTTCGCTGAAAGGCCACCGCGGCAAGGCGGCGGCCGGAACTCATGCGTGACCGTCGGGCCGGGGTGGGCGATCCGGAGGCTGGGGAGCATGGCCGGCATCCGGATCGGAGGCGACCCGGCGCCATGCATCGGCATCCCCATCGACCGCCGACCGCAGGGACGTGCCGGACATCAGGGTGTCGTGGGAGTGGTCGGCCGGGTTGTGGCCGTGCGTGTGCCCGGGGGCGCGGTCCCGGTTGTCCCCATCATCGTCATGGCTGTGGCCGCCATCCCCGTCCGCCTGCCCCAGGATCGAGGCGTCGCTCAACACCCCACCGGCCGGCACGGCGTGGCTTGCGAAGGCCATGATGCCGATGGCCACCACCAGGATGGTGAGGAGGCGCAGCAGGGTTGGCAGGAGCGCGGAGAGCATCGGGACCTTGGCTGAGAGGCGGAACGAGAACCGGCCATGCCGGGATTGATCCTATCCAGGGGGATAGAGCAAGATCAGGGGCGCGGTCAACACCGCTCGGCATGCCACTCAACCAAAGCACAGTGGGAAGATCGGCAGCTGCCACCATCAGCCTTGACTCTATCCTATCCAGGGGGATACCACCAAGCCATGAGCACGCACCACAGCCACCCCGACATCATCAAGCGTCTCAAGCGGGCCGACGGCCATCTGCGCGGCATCATCGAGATGATCGAAGCCGGGCGGCCGTGCCTGGACATCGCCCAGCAGCTGCATGCGGTGGAGAGCGCTGTGCGCGAGGCCAAGAAGGTGCTGATCCACGATCACCTGGACCACTGCCTGGATGCGGCAATCGATGCCACCCCCGCCCAGACGCGGGCATCGGTCGCCGAGTTCAAGGCGATCACGAAATACCTGTAGGGACTTGCCATGCCTGAGTTCTCCGCCCTCCTACAGCAAGGCGCCTCGAACGCCTGGCTGTTCATCCCGAGCGCCATCCTGCTCGGCGCCCTGCACGGGCTGGAGCCGGGCCATTCCAAGACGATGATGGCGGCCTTCATCGTCGCCATCCGCGGCACCGTCACCCAGGCGGTTCTGCTCGGTCTGGCCGCCACCGTGTCCCATACGCTGGTGGTCTGGGCCGTGGCGCTCGGAGGGATGTGGATCGGCCGGGGGTGGAGCGCCGAGACGACCGAGCCCTATTTCCAGCTCGCCTCGGCGGTGCTGATCATCGCGGTGGCGATGTGGATGGCGGCGCGGACCTGGCGGGAGCAGCGGCACGACGGGCACGACCACTCCCACGGCGACGAGACCCACCGCATCGATACCGGCCACGGCGACGTGCTGGTGCTGGAGGTCTTCGAGGATGGCGTCCCGCCCCGGTTCCGTATCCGCTCCGAGCGGCAGGGCCGACAAGCCCCCGCGCCGAACGCCGCCACCGTAACGGTGGAGACGCTGCGGCCCGACGGCACGCTGCAGCAGTTCTCGTTCCTTGATGAGGGCGACTTTCTCGAGTCGGTCGAAGAGATTCCTGAGCCGCACGAGTTCGTCGCCACCGTCCGGGTCGGCCATGCCGGCCATGTGCACGAGTACCCGGTGCGCTTCACCGAGCATGCCCATCGCCATGAGGCGGCCAGCGGTCACCACCATCATCACGGCCATGGACATGAGCACGGCCATGGCGAGCGAGACCACGCACCGGCTGGCGCGCTGGATCTCGGGCAGGTCGGCTATCAGGACGCGCATGAGCGGGCGCATGCTCGCGACATTCAGCGCCGCTTTGCCGGCCGGCAGATCACCACCGGGCAGATCATCGTATTCGGCCTGACAGGCGGGCTGATCCCCTGCCCGGCGGCGATCACCGTGCTGCTGCTGTGCCTCCAGCTCAAGGAGGTCACGCTCGGCGCCGCGCTGGTGGTGTGCTTCAGCATTGGTCTGGCCCTGACCCTGGTAGCCGCCGGAGCGATCGCCGCGCTGGGCATGCGCCATGCCGAACGCCGTTGGTCGGGTGCTTTCAGCAGCTTCGCCCGCCGCGCGCCCTACCTGTCGAGCGCCGTCATCATCCTGGTCGGGCTCTATGTCGGCATCCACGCCCTGCAGGGCCTGGGTTACACGCTGGCCTGGATCGGAGGAAACCATGTGTCGTGACGCCGTGACCCGCGCCTACCGGGCCCTGGTGGCGGATGGAGTTCCCCACCGCCACGCCGTGGAGGCCGCCGCCGTCATCCACCATTGGCACCATCCCGGCACCCCGCTCAAGGAGAGCCTGGACGTGGTCGAGACTTGGGTCATGCCGTCCACGCTGCATTGACCCTCAGAAGACCGGAGGACGCCGGCTCCTGTCCAACGCAAGGGTGAAACGATGCTCACGATCCTGGCCAACCGGACCTACCGCCATCTGTTCCTGGCCCAGGTGATCGCGCTGGTCGGCACCGGGCTGGCGACCGTGGCGCTCGGGCTGCTTGCCTACGATCTCGCCGGCGCCGATGCCGGCGCGGTGCTGGGCACCGCACTCGCCATCAAGATGGTGGCCTATGTCGGTGTCGCCCCAGTCGCCGGCGCCTTCGCCAGCCGCTGGCCACGGCGGACAATGCTGGTGGCCCTCGATCTCGTCCGGGCGAGTGTGGCGGTGGCGCTGCCCTTCGTCACCGAGGTCTGGCAGGTCTATGGCCTCATCTTTGTGCTGCAGGCGGCATCGGCCGCCTTCACTCCGACCTTCCAAGCCACCATCCCGGACGTGCTGCCCGACGAGGGCGAATACACCCGCGCGCTCTCGCTGTCGCGGCTGGCCTACGACCTGGAGAGTGTCGTCAGCCCGATGCTGGCGGCCGCCCTGCTGACGGTGGTCAGCTTCCACGCCCTGTTCGCCGGCACCGTCGTCGGCTTCCTGGTCTCCGCTGCCCTGGTGGTGTCGGTCATCCTGCCGAGCCCGCGGGCCGATGCCGCGGCCCAGGGCGGCATCTACGACCGCATGACGCGCGGCATCCGCCTCTACCTCGCCACGCCGCGCCTGCGCGGGCTGCTGGCGCTGAACCTTGCCATCGCCGCCGCCAGTTCGATGGTGATCGTCAACACGGTGGTGCTGGTCCAGGCGCGCTACGGCCTCGACCAGACGGCGACGGCGGTGGCGCTCGCCGGCTTCGGTGGCGGCTCGATGATCGCCGCCCTGGCCCTGCCGCGTCTGCTCGACACCCTGCCGGACCGCCGGGCCATGCTCGGCGGAGCAACGGTCTTGGTCATCGGCTTGGCCGCCGGCACGCTGCTGCCGGGCTACGGCTGGCTGCTGCCGCTGTGGCTGGCACTCGGGCTCGGCTATTCGCTGGCCCAAACCCCGACCGGCCGCCTGCTGAAACGTTCGGCGCATCCAGCCGACCGGCCCGCGCTGTTCGCGGCACAGTTCGCACTGTCGCACGCCTGCTGGCTGCTCACCTATCCGCTGGCCGGCTGGCTGGGGGCAACTGCCGGATTGGACACGGCCTTCGGCGTCCTCGCCGCTCTCGCAGCGGCGGCGGTCGGGCTGGCGGTCCTGCTGTGGCCGGTGGATGATCCGGCCGAACTGCCGCACACCCATGACAACCTGCCACCCGGCCACCCGCACCTGGCCGGAGCCGAGCACACCGGGATCGGGCACCGTCACAGCCACGCGCTGGTGATCGACCGTGAGCACCCGGTTTGGCCCGAACGCTGACCGCATGCCATGATCGAGACCCCCACCGTCTCCATCCTGTGGAACGAGGGCACCGTCGGCGAGTGGGGACGGCATTACGCCGCGATCCCGCGCTCGACACTGCCGCAGAGCTTCGGCTATGCAAGCGCGATGGCCAAGACGCGCGGCTACGTCCCGCGCCTTGGCCTCATTCAGCAGGGGGAGCGTCCGATCGGGCTGTTGCAGGTGCTGCAGCGCCGGTCGCTAAAGCTGTTCCGTCAGACCCACATTCACCGCGGGCCGCTGTGGCTGGGCGGGACGCCGACGCCGGAGACGGCCGAGGCGCTGTTCCGTCTGCTGCGTCGGGAGTACCCGAACCACCTGTTCAGCCGCGTCAGCGTTCTGCCCGAATTGCCGGCCTCGCCGGAGATGGCGGCTGTGCTGGAGCGCTGCGGCTTCCGTCGCATCGCGCCCGGCTACCAGACGGTCTGGCTCGACCTGTCGCCGAAGCTGGAGGCGATCCGCACCCGCTTTGCCGGCCCGTGGCGCAAGGGGTTGCGGGCCGCGGAGGCGGCCGGCTTGGTCCTCGATGTCGACCCGGCAGCGCAGAACCTGCCGTGGTTGGTGCGGCAGGACCAGAAACAGGCGCAAACCAAGGGATACCGCAGTGCCTCGGGGACGCTCATCGTCCGGTTGCGCAACGCGCTGCATAAGGCCGGCGGGGTGCTGATGATCACGGCGCTTGCTGGAAAGGAACCGGTGGCCGCCGGGCTGTTGTTCATCCATGGGCAGGCGGCGACCTACCAGATCGGCTGGTCCAACGCGGCGGGGCGGAAGAGCAACGCCATGCGGCTGGTGCTGTGGCGGGCGATCGAAGAGCTGAAGAAGCGCGGTGTCACCGCGCTCGATCTCGGCGGAATCAACCCGGACGATGCCCCCGGCGTCACCGAGTTCAAGCTTGGCCTGGGTGGCGAGGCAGTGGAGACTCTCGGACTTTTCCGCTGACGGCACTGGCGGCAACATTCCAGGGAAAACCGGGCCGGACACCGGCTGAACCTGACGCCGGCACGACGGGAAGACTTGAAATAACCCCACCAGGGGGATAGGTCATGGTTCATGAGCCACGCCAACAACCCCGATCTGAAGAACCGCCTGCGCCGAGCCGAAGGCCATCTCGCCACCATCACTCGCATGATCGAGGACGGGCGTGACGGGATCGACATCGCCCAGCAGCTTCAGGCTGTCATCAAGGCCCTGGAGAAGGCGAAGAACGTCCTGATCCTCGACCATATCGACCATCACCTCGAAGAGATCGTCGGCCCCATTCCCCGAGAGGACCGCGATCGGCTTGCCAAGCTGCGCGAGCTTGCCAAGTACCTGTAGGAGGCTGCCAATGTGCTGCCGTGCCGCTGTCGAACGCGCCTTCACTGAATTGGTGAGACGCGGTGAACCGTATGAACATGCCCGGGACGTCGGGCTCGCCATCTTCCGGTTCCATCATCCTGACGTTCCGGAGGCTGAGGCCGGGATGACGGTGGATCTCTGGACCCGTCCTTCCCTGCTCCATTAGGACCACCCCGATGCATTCGCACCCCATCGCCTTGTGGTCGCACGAGCACGACCCATCATCGGCATTCCGAACGACCGCGTCATCCTCAGGGCACGGACCAGCCTTTGACCATTACACTCCGAAAAGGACGCCTCCGTTACAGCCGACGTCCAACGTCACGCCCTGCTGGATGGGTTGATCGTCGGGTTGATGACCCTTCAGGAGGCCTGTCCTCGCCAGCTTCCGGGAGGATTCATACTGCCGTGGGCATGATCCCTACCCGATAAGGCGAGCGCAAGCGGACCGAGCGTAAAAGAACAAGGAGCAATGATCCGTGCCTCACGACCATGATGACGCCAATTGGCACGACAAGGCCCAGGGCCATACCCATAACCACGGGCATGATCGTCATGCCGGGCATTCCCACGGTCTTGGTGGTCATCACAACGCCCCGGCCAGTTACGATCGCGCCTTCGCCATTGGGGCGGTGTTGAACATCGGCTTCGTCGTCATCGAGGCGTTCTACGGCATCGTGGCGAACTCCGTCGCCCTGCTCGCCGATGCCGGACATAACCTGTCCGACGTGCTCGGACTGCTGCTGGCCTGGGGAGCTGCTTGGCTCACCCGGCGCCGTCCCACGCACCGGCACACATATGGGTTCGGCAGTTCGTCGATTTTGGCATCCCTATTGAACGCCGTCGTTCTGCTGATCGCGGTCGGGGCCATCGCCTGGGAGGCGGTCGGCCGCTTGACGCATCCCGAGCCAGTCGAGGGGGGTATCGTGATGTGGGTTGCCGCCGTCGGCATTGTGATCAACGCGGTCACGGCCTGGCTGTTTATGGGCGGCAAGGATGCCGATCTGAACGTCAAAGGCGCCTATCTGCACATGGCCGCCGATGCCGCCGTGTCGCTCGGGGTTGTTGTGGCGGCGCTGCTCATCGGCTGGACCGGCTGGCTTTGGCTCGACCCGCTGGTCAGCTTGGCGATCGTCGCGGTGATCGTCGTCGGAACCTGGGGGCTGTTGAGGGAGTCGGCGAACCTCGCCCTGGATGCGGTTCCGGAAGGGGTCAGCCGGGCCGACGTCGAGGCCTATCTTACCGGGCTGCCGAGTGTCGCTGCCGTCCACGACCTGCATATTTGGGGCCTGAGCACGACTGACACCGCACTCACCGCGCACCTCGTCCGACCTGATGCCGGAACCGACGACGCATTCCTGAAGGAGGTCGCGCACGACCTGAAGGAACGGTTCGGCATCGGGCACGTGACCATACAGGTCGAGCATGACGGCGGTAGCTGTCTCCTTGCTCCGACTGACGTGGTCTAACGGGCGCCCACCATCCTTGCTCCGGCTGACTGGCAAAGGCAAGGCCGTCAGCCGACCGGCGGCGGCGCCTCCCTCCACCCGCTTGGCTGCCTCCAAGGCGCCGGGCGGGCGATTCTGCCGCCCGTTGGTCGATCGGCGCGGAACCGTCCTGCTGCCGTCGAGTTGTTCCGATATGTATCAGACCGTTCTCCTCTCCACGATCATCCCGGTTGCAGCAGCCATTGGCGGGGGTGCCGCCACCGCCTACTGGCCACCGTCCCGACGTTTCCGGAGCATCGTCCAGCACCTTGCTGCAGGCGTGGTGTTCGCTGCGGCTGCGGCCGAACTCCTGCCTGACGTGATCCATGCCAATGCCCCCTGGTCGACACTCCTGGGGGCTACGATCGGTGTCCTGACGATGCTCGCCCTTGAACAGTCGGAAGAGCGCTTCGGCGGATCGGTTGGCATGACAGTCGTGGCGGGAGTGGATGTGTTCGTCGATGGCTTCGTGCTCGGCCTTGGGTTTCTCCAAGGAGCCAAGGAGGGGCTGCTGCTCACCATTGCATTGACGGTCGAATTGCTGTTCCTCGGCCTGTCGGTTGCCGGCGCATTCGGCAGTGACGCCGGGAAGCCGCGCGTCGTCGCGGTGACCACCGGAATAGCGATGGCGATGCCGGTCGGCGCGGTGGTCGGCCTGCTGCTCGGAGGTCTCCCCCAAACGATCCTGTCCGGGTTCTTCGCTTTCGGCCTCGTTGCGCTGCTGTACCTGGTCACTGAGGAGCTGCTGACCGAAGCGCATGAGGTACCGGACACGCCGATGATGCCGGTGGCCTTCTTCGTCGGCTTCCTAGGGCTGATTTACCTCGAGGAGTTCCTGTAACGTCAGGATAAATCCCGGTTCGCCCAAACCACCGGTCGGAGCTGTCATCCTGAGCGATGGGCCGGTCGGGTCGGCAGTGGCGGGCGACCGGCGGGTCAGCCTGCGTTCCCGCAGGGTCCCACATTCCGGACAATCTGAGCAGCGTCGCGCAGCGATCCCAACGTACGCCGCTTAGGAATGTCAGAAGCCGGATCGGTTATGTGCGAATTTGAAGATGCGACATCAGGCATTCCCATCACGCTGCGAAGGATGAGCGCCGGACTGCTGGCGCACCCCTTTCGTGCTCTGATCAGCCGGAACGCTAGGCCCTCGCCCGTCGCGGCACGATGGTCAGCAGTCCGACCAGAGCGATCAGCGCGAATGCCGCTCCGGCCAGGAACGTTGCACCCGACCCCACCGCCGTCCATAGCACCCCCGCCACGGTGCTGGCGGCCAACAGGACGATTCCGGTCAGAAGATTGTAGAGGCCGAAGCCTGTTCCCCGAAGGTCTGCGGGCGTTGCATCGGCGACGAAGACCGCGAGCAGGCCTTGGGTGGCGCCCATGTGGAGTCCCCACAGCGCCGCCCCGGCCAGCACAACCGGTGCGGAACCAGCCGACGCAAGAACCAGATCCGCCAGGACGAGCAGGCCGACACCCATGGCCAGCAAGTTGCGCCGGTCCAGCCGGTCGGCTAGACGACCCAGCGGGTAGGCGGAAATCGCGTAGACAAAATTCATGACGATCAGAACCAGCGGCGCGTAGGCATCCTCGACGCCCACACTCTGGGCGCGGAGCAGCAAGAAGGCCTCGCTGAATCGCGCCAGCGTCAGCAGTGATGCAAGCATCACCACGCCCCAGAAGGTCGCGTCCAGCCGCCGCAGCTGACCGCGCCGGATCGGGAAGCGGCGCGGTTCGCCGGACGGTTCCCGGTCGGGCTCGCGCACGCCGAACAGGATCACCGCAACGGCGACGAAGGCCGGGACGACGGCAATCCAGAACACGAGGCGGAAGTTGTCGCCACTCAGGACCATCAGCAGCATGGCAAGTGCGGGGCCGGCGAACGCTCCAACCGTGTCCATCGACTGCCGCAGGCCGAAGGCGGCGCCGCGCAGGTCGGGCGGCGTCACCTCGGCGACCAGCGCGTCGCGCGGCGCCCCGCGAACACCTTTGCCGATGCGGTCGAGGAAGCGGGCGAGCAGCACCGAGGCCAGCGTGTCGGCGAGCGGAAATACCGGTTTGGTCAGGGCGGCCATGCCATAGCCAAGCAGCAGCAAGGGCTTGCGCCGTCCGGCCCAGTCGCTGACCACCCCGGAGAAGACCTTGGTGATGGACGCCGTCGCTTCGGCGATGCCCTCGATGAAGCCCACCGATAGCGCACTGGCGCCGAGGACCGAAACCAGGAACACCGGCAGAAGGCTGTGAATCATCTCCGATGAAACGTCCATGAACAGGCTGACGAAGCCCAGAGCGACGACGCTGCTGGGTATGGAGCGGAGCGACAAAGCTGACCTCGCTGCTTTCGTTCAATACCAGTCAGTGTACCCGTGGTGCGGCAAGCTGCGTCCATCGGAGTGGTGTTGGTCCGATGCTTTCCGACCCGGTCTTCGCCGGGGAGATCAGGCAATCAAGCCCAGATGCTCGACGAGGATCGAGCACCCCAAACCGATCAGCGCCATGCCACCAAGCACCTCCACCACCTTGCCGAAGCGCACGCCCACCGCCTTGCCGATCATCATGCCGATGGTCGTCATCGCAAAGGTGGCAAAGCCGATCGACAAGGCGATGACGATGATGTTGGTGCCGAGGAACGCCAGCGATACGCCGACCGCGGCAGCATCGATGCTGGTGCCGACCGCCGTGGCGACAAGGGCCCAGGGGTTTGAGCGGGAGGCGGCATCGCCCTCGTCTTCCTGGGCCTGGAACCCTTCCCAGACCATCTTGCCGCCGACAAGGCCAAGCAACGCGAATGCGATCCAATGGTCGACGGCAGTGACGAAGCCGGCGGCAGCCAATCCCAACGCCCAGCCGATCAAAGGGGTGACAGCCTCAATGGCACCGAACACCAAACCACCCTTCAGCGCAGCCGGAAAGTTGGGCCGGCGGGATGCACCACGTCCGATGGAAGCGGCGAAAGCATCAGCCGACATGCTGAGCGACAGTACGGCAATCGAGAGAGGGGTCATCGTTGCGTCCGCCGGTCTTGTGAGACAGCGCGTTCGAGAATCCGGCCGGCGCGGATCGTCAAACACACTGGTCTCGCTAGGCAGACGATTGTCCACTGAACGCGCCATGCGCCCTTGAGCGCAAGAATGTTGACGTGTTCCCGGCTGGCTGCCGGAAGCTACTCCCCAATGAGAGCGACATTAACGCTCTACATTTTCATCGTCAATCCCTAGAGAAGAGGTCCGGCATGCCTCTTGGTCCTTCCAACTCAAATATTACATTCGGATTATGGTAGAAATGAAGTGACATTAAAATATCTTCATTTGACAGTGTGCTCTCCTCCTTATGGCGCCCGGCCAGAAACACTCGGCGGTCTCCCCGGCGAAGGGACCTCGTCGTCGGCTTTCCGCAAGTGCGACGGCGCATCCTAATCCGGGCTTGGGTGTCAATGGCTTCCGGCTTCTGCAACGAGCAGTTGTTCGATCTTCCGAGCAGCAACCTCCTCTCCCTCATGGATGGCCAGTGTCGAGCGCAAGCGCGACCGCGAGTCGAGCAGCAGGATGGTCGCACTGTGGTCCATGCTGTACCCCCCGTCCTGCGTCACCTTGCGGACATAGACGCCAAGCCCCTTCAATGCCGCCGCCATCTGATCCGGTGCGCCGGTAACCCCGCGGATACGGGAGTCGAACAGGTCGGTATAGTCCGCCATCACCGCAACGCTGTCGCGCTCCGGATCCACGGTCAGGAACAGCGGTTGGATGGCGTCCCCCCGCGGTCCGAGTGACTGGAGCACACCGGCCAGGTAGGACAGCGAGGTTGGACAGCTGTCGGGGCAGTGGGTGAAGCCGAAGACGATGACCGTCGGACGTCCTTGAAGATCATCGGGAACGAACGGACGTCCCTGTTCGTCCAGAAGTTGCCAGCGGGCGCCTTCGGCCATCGAGCGACCCGGCGCCATCTCGCTACGGGTCTCTACACTTGCGGGTTGCCGCCCAGCCAGAACATAGACGGCTATAAGGGCAACACCGGCTACCACACAGAGGGTGGCGCGGATTCGGCGGAGCAGGGTCATGGCGTGGTCATTCCGGTCCCATGGCGCCGGCGCGCCCGACAGTGACCGGAACGGAAACCGTCCCCGCCTGCTCGAAGGTAACGCTCAGGATGAAGGACTGGCCCGGATTCAGGCCGCCTTTCAAATCCATCAGCATGATGTGGGTTCCACCAGGCTTCAACTCCAGCACTCCGGCGGCGGGAACGCTCAGGGAATTTTCCTCCACCATGCGCGAGACGTCGCCTTCCTGCATGGTCTGGTGCGGCATCGCATGTCCGGCAACTGTGGTTTCCAGGGCCAAGATCCGGTCGGGCCGCGCACCGGTGTTGCGAATGGTGAAATAGACGGCGCCGGTCTTCGCGGAGGGAATGGTCGCACGCGCCCAGGCACGCTCGACCGAAAGATCGCCGACGCTCACCGGCGCGGCGCCGGCCAGGCCGGTCAGGCTGAGGATGATGGTGCCAGCCATGAGGATGGTCTTCATCGTCGATGTTCCTATGTGCAAGTTGACGGGAAGAGAAGGCGGCCTGCCAGCCGACCTTGGCGCCGTTCAGGGTTTCGGCAGCAAGGGCTCCACGGCTTTCCGGAACTCCTCGAACTGCAGAACCCCTTTGTAGGTCTTGCCGCCGATCACGAAGGAGGGCGTGGAGTCGACGCCGTGGAACCGTTCGGCCCCCATGCGCGACTGCAGGATGGCATCCTGCAGGGCTTGGTCGTTCCGGCACTTCTCGACAGCGGTGCGCGACAGACCGGCAACGCTGCCGATCCGTGTGAGAGCTTCCACCGGATCCGCGGCGTGCGCCCACCCGTCCTGGCTGGAAAAAAGAACCTCCAACAGGGGAAAGTAGCGCTCCTGCGTCACACAGCGGGCCAGGGTGGCGGCCTCCAGCCCGATACGATCGAGGGGAAAGTCCCGGTAGACGATGCGAATCTTGCCAGTTTCGACCAGTTCCTTTTTCACCTGCGGCAGCACCGAGTTGTGGAAGGTGGCGCAATGGTGGCAGGTCAGCGATGCGTATTCGATCACCTCGACCGGCGCTTTGGGGTCTCCCAGCACCCGCTCGTAAGGGACTGGCTGCGGCTGGACTGGATTGGCCGATGCCTGCGCCGAAGCGGCTTCAGCAAATACCCAGGCCATCAAGGGGGCGGCAAACATAATGGCGGCACGGACTGCGCGGCTGCAAAGCATGATTCGGACCTTCCGTTTGACGAACGGCGGAGACGGCGGGCGGCGGGCCGTCCAAAGTAGCTGGAATATGCGGAGAGGCCATATGGCCCGATCCAGGGGTGGGCTGTCGCCCGGATCCCGGACGTTCAGACGGCGACCCGGATGGGCGGGCGCTGACCGGGAGCGAACGAGCGGCCCTTATCAGGGTCGGATGGCATGGGACGGAAAGGGGATGCCATGACGATGGTCGGCGCGGTCACCTTCTGCCAAGCGGGCAGCACCAGGCAGGCCCCGCCATGGCTGCAGGCGACGACCAATCCGCTTTCGCTGCGTTCCGCGCTGCTACTGCCGGAGGGGCAGTCCTCCGGACAGCATATCAACGTCGCTCCCCCTGCCGCATCCGGCCTCAGGGATTGCCCAGAGAGCGGAAGGACCAATCCAAACACGAAGCCCAGGAGCAGCAGGACAGGGGTGAGGCGGCGAAATCTGATCATCGCACCGATGATATCCTGCACAGCCGCATGCGAACAACCGTCAACGGAACGGCGGCGAGCGTGGAAAACCTCTTGCTTCTCCAGCGGCTGGAGCATGCACCGTGCCTTGTACCGATCATATGGACCACGGATGGGGCGAACGTGTCGACAGGTTCATTCCGCAAAGAGTCACATGGGAAGCGGTGCTCCGAATGACACGCGTCATGCGGAGCACCTTCGTCAAGGGTCCGCTGGCGGCACTGCTCGGCGCCCTGACCGTGCTTGCCCTCCCGCCCTTTTCGCTCCCGCCCTTTCTCGTGCTGGGTCTTGGTGGTCTGTTTCTCCTGCTTTGCAGAGCCGGACCGGCCGCCGCTGCTCTGACCGGCTGGAGCTTTGGCATGGGTTACTTCATCGCCGGGATTCATTGGATCGGCGAGAGTTTCTCCGTTGACGCCGAACGCTTCGGTTGGATGGCGGCCCCCGCGGTCGGAGGGCTTGCCGCATTCCTGGCGCTCTTCATCGCCATACCCGCTTGGATTTTCGTCCGGTTGCGGTGGGGCGGGGTGGCCGGCGCAACGGTCTTTGCCCTGCTGTGGACGGCATCGGAATGGCTGCGCGGCCATGTGCTGACAGGATTTCCCTGGAATTTGATCGCCTATGCCTGGGTCGATCATTCTGTTCCCCGGCAGATCGCCGCCGTTTTCGGCAGTTACGGTCTCAGCCTGCTCACCGTATTCGCCGCCGTGCTGATGCCCCTGTCCCTGCTGGCCACCTCTCGCCACGAGCGGCGTTCGGCACGAGTGGCGGCGCTCCTTGTCCTGTTGATCCTGACTGCGGGGGGGCTGCGCCTCCCGTCGGACAGCGGCGAGGACAGGATCGCACGCGGCGACGCTCCTTCCGGTCCCCTGGTGCGCGTCGTGCAGGGCAATATCCCGCAGGTAAAGAAATGGCTGCCGGAACAGCGGGCGGCGACCATCGAGCGTTATCTCGACCTTTCCTCCCAGCCGGGCCGGTTTGATCTGCTTCTCTGGCCGGAAACCGCCTATCCCGGTTTCCTGGACGAGGCAGGCGAGACGCTCGCCAGAATCGCCGCGCGTTTGCCTTCTGGTGCTCGTCTGCTTGCCGGAACGCCGCGGCGCACCTATGAACCGACCGGTCGCGCGATCTGGAACGCGGTCATCGCCGTCAATGACGGTGGCGGCATCGAAGGAGTTTACGACAAGCACCACCTCGTCCCGTTCGGCGAGTATGTCCCCTTGCGCGGGTTGTTGCCACTGAATCAATTCACAGCCGGCTTCGGCAACTTCTCCGCCGGGCCGGGACCGCGAACCCTGCAGGTGGGAGCGCAAACGGTTGGCGTCGCCATCTGCTATGAGGCGATCTTCCCGGGCGAACTGGTGGACCGCACCCTCCGACCGGATTGGATCTTCAATCCAACCAACGACGCCTGGTTCGGGACATCGATCGGTCCCGAGCAGCATCTCGCGTCCGCCCGCATGCGGGCCGTTGAGGAGGGATTGCCGATGGTGCGTGCCGCGAACACCGGGATTTCCGCCGTCATCGACGGGTACGGCACCATCAGCGCCAAGCTGCCGCTGAATGAAACCGGGATCGTCGACGCGAGGCTTCCTCCACCCCTGCCGCCCACCCTCTATGCCCGTTGGGGCGATTTGCTGCTGGTGCCACTTGCACTCGCCGTAGTCTCGTCGTCCGTTCTGGTGGGTGGATGGAAGAGGCGGGTTAGCGCCCGGCCTCCCGCACGACAGCCGTCTCCCGGTTCGGGCGCCGCTTGACGGGCACACCGAACCTCTCTCTGGCCTTTTGGCACGCTCAATCGAAGAACCGGCCGAGGAACGATCCACGATGCCCCTCCCTGCCATTCCCTTGATGATGTTCTTGACCGTGGGGCGGCCGGTGATCGGCATGATGGCCGGGGTGACCTGGGGTGGGCGAGGAGTGCGGTTGAGCCGCCCATCCCTGAGACACATAGCCATGGGACGCATGCTGTTCCGGGGACTGAGAGGACGGCGGCGGCGCTGACGCCGGAGCGACTCCCCAGGGGCTGGCCGGTTGCTGCGGAAGGAAGGGGGTGCCACTGCCGGCACTGGCCCGATCAGGAGGGTGGACGCTACCACCCGGGGATGGCTGCCTGAGCTGTGCCTCATAAAGAGCACTGCGCTCGATGATCTTGTCCAACTCACCCCGATCCAGCCATACGCCGCGGCACTTCGGGCAGTAGTCGATCTCAACGCCGTTCCGTTCGGACATGGATAGGCCAATGCGGCAATGGGGACATAGCAAGCCGTGCGCGGCAGAGTCATTGTCTGTCATGATCCGGCTCCGTTCGTCGAACTGCGGGTTTGAAAGCCTCACGGGCGAAGCGACAGCAGGCGCAAGGCGTTGGCGGTGACCAGGACGGTGGCGCCGGTGTCGGCGAGGATGGCCGGCCACAACCCGGTGATTCCGACCACGGTGGTGACGAGGAACACGGCCTTCAGCCCCAGCGCCAGCACGATGTTCTGGCGGATGTTCGCCATGGTCCGGCGCGACAGATGGACCATCGCCGCCACGTCGCCGACCCGGGCGTGCAGGGCGGCAGCGTCGGCGGTTTCCAGCGCGACGTCGGTGCCGCCACCCATGGCGACGCCGACATCGGCGGCGGCGAGCGCCGGGGCGTCGTTGATGCCGTCGCCGACCTTGGCGACCCGCTCGCCGCGCGCCTGCAAGTCGCGGACGATGCGCTGCTTGTCCTCTGGCAGAAGCTCGGCGTGGGGCTCGACCCCCAGCCTGTCGGCCACCGCCCTGGCCGTCCGCGCATTGTCGCCCGTCACCATCAGCGACCGGATCCCGGCCTCGCGCAGCGCCGCGATGCCGGCCTGGGCATCGGCCCTCGGCTCGTCGCGCATCGCCAGCAGGCCCGACAGCCGGCCGTCCACCAGCAGGACCGACACCGTCTTGCCCTCGCCGTTCAACGCCGCCACCCGATCCGCCTGTTCCGGCGTCAGGGGAGTCCGCTCGCCGGCGGCCCGCGGCGAGACCAATGCCAGCTCCAGCCCGTCCAGCCGGCCCCGCACGCCCTTGCCGGTGAGCGCACCGGTGTCGGACGCCGGGCCGACGGTCAGGCCGGCGTCGTCGGCGGCAGCGAGGATCGCCTTGGCCAGGGGGTGGCTCGAACCGGCCTCCAGTGAGGCCGCCCGGGCCAGAACCTCCTGCTCGCCGCCGGTGAAGGCGATCACGTCGGTCACGCGCGGCTTGCCCTCGGTCAGGGTGCCGGTCTTGTCGAAGGCGACCGTGGTGATGCGGCCCAGCGCCTCCAGCACGGCGCCACCCTTCATCAGCAGGCCGCGACGCGCCCCGTTGGACAGGCCGGCGGCGATCGCCGCCGGAGTGGAGATCACCAGGGCGCACGGGCAGCCGATCAGCAGGACCGCCAGCCCCTTGTAGATCCATTCCCCCCAGATTCCCCCGGCCAGCAGCGGCGGCAGCACGGCGACGAGCGACGCCACCACCACGACGCCCGGCGTGTACCAGCGGGAGAAGCGGTCGATGAAGCGTTCGGTCGGCGCCTTGCTTTCCTGCGCCTCCTCGACCAGCCGGACCACGCGGGCGATGGTGTTGTCTTTCGCCGTGGCGCTCACCCGCACCCGCAGCGTGCCGTCGCCGTTGATGGTGCCGGCGAACACCCGGTCGCCTTCGCCCTTGCGCTTGGGAACGCTCTCGCCGGTCACCGGCGCCTCGTCGAGCGCGCTGTCCCCGGACAGGATCACCCCATCGGCCGCCACACGGTCGCCCGGGCGCACCAGGATGACCGCGCCGACCTGCAGGCCCGACGCCGGCATCGTCCGGACACCGCCGTCGCCTTCGACCAGGGCACTGTCGGGCATCAGGCCGATCAGCCCCTGGATGCTGGCGCGTGCCCGCCCGGCGGCGACCCCTTCCAGCAATTCGCCGACCAAGAACAGGAAGACCACCGCCGTCGCTTCCTCCACCGCACCGATGACGACGGCACCCACCGCCGCGATGGTCATCAGCATCTCGATCGAGAACGGCGTGCCGGCACCGGCGGCGGCGAAGGCACGGCGCGCGATCGGCACCAGCCCGACCGCCATCGCCAGCAGGAAGGCCCATGGCGAAACGGAGGGAACCAAGGCGCCCACGACATAGGCGACGCCGAGCGCGAGGCCGGAGGCGAGCGCCAACTGCGCCTTCGGCCGCCGCCACCAGGGAAGTTCACCGAGCGCCGGGTCCGACCATTCGTCGGCACCATGGGCATGGCCGTGAGCTTGGTTACGGGCGTTGTCACGGTCCAGGGAGTCGGAATGACCGTAGCCGCAGCAGGCATCCATGCTATCGCTCCGCTCGGCGGCCACGCCGGCGGTCGTCAGGACCTCGGCAGGACCTGTCCGATAGCCCAGCCGGGAAACGGGGGCGGTGATGGCATCGCCGCCGGTCGACGGGTCGTGGGTGACGGTCATCGTGCCGTTGGGCACGGAGACCCGGACCTCATGCACCCCAGGAACCCGCCGCAGCGCGGTTTCGATCTTCGCGGCGCAGGAGCCGCAATCCATTCCGCCCACCCGGAAGCGGGTCCGCTGCCAGTCCGTCGGGGTCGTCTCGTCGTTGGCATTCATAGCGGGCTCCCTTGTCGATGTCCTGCCACGACCGTACATTCTCCAGCGACTGGAGGATCAAGGGGGAAATTTCATCATGAGCACTCTGACGATCGGCGCGCTTTCGACGCAGGCCGGGGTGAAGATTCCAACCATTCGCTATTATGAGAGCATCGGATTGCTGCGCACCCCGTCACGGACCGACAGCAACCGCCGGACTTATGACGAGGCCGCGGTGCGCCGGCTGCGCTTCATCCGACATGCCCGCGAACTGGGCTTCGAGGTCGACGCCATCCGCCAGCTGCTGACGCTGGCCGACGATCCGGGACAGCCATGCGAAGCGGTCGACGCCCTCGCCCGCGAGCATCTGGCCGACATCGAGTCGAAGATCCGACGGCTGCAGGCGCTCCGGGCGGAGGTCCGGCAGATGGTGGACCAGTGCGCGCAGGGGGAGGTGCGCAGCTGCCATGTGATCGAGGTGCTGGCCGACCATGCCCATTGCCTGCACGAGCATCACTGACGGCGGTGATTAAAAGCGGGTTCCGCCCCCGTGAGGCCACACAAGAAATTCCACTTGATACTCTAGCGGCTGGAGCAGGCAGGATGCCGGCGGCGCGCAGGTGCCGCTTTCATCGGGCTGAGGAGTGTTCGGCGTGGCGTTTCGTTGGTGTCCGGCGGGTTTGTACATCGCGATGGCTATGGCGGTTATCGCGGTGGTCGCGGATCAGGTGAGCAAATGGGCGATGCTCACTCATATCCTCACCCCGGCGGATGTCATCCAGATCACTCCATTTTTCAATCTGCGCCTCGGCTTCAACACCGGCGTCAGCTTCGGCCTGTTCTCGGGCCACATGGCGTTGCCACCTTTTGTCCTGGCAGGTTTCGCGCTGTCGATGGCGCTCGTGCTGCTCGGATGGGGGGCACGGCTGCCGGACCGTCCTTCGGTCCTTGCGGCCGGGGCGATGGCAGGGGGAGCCATCGGCAATGCGGTCGACCGCATCCGCCAGGGAGCCGTCACCGATTTTCTGGACCTGCATGCCTTCGGCTGGCATTGGCCGACTTTCAACCTTGCCGACATCCTCATCGTCGGCGGTGCCGTGGTCATCGCTTTCCGGCCGTCGCCCAGGGTTGTGCCATCCTGAGCAGGGCCTTGCCACTGATGAAGGGTCAATCGGCGATGGCTCTCCTTCGCATCAGAGGAGTGAGAGGTTTAACAGTCCTTTAAGGCTGGCTGGACTACCGGTGATCCCGCCCCCAACCGCTGAACCGGTCATCCCGCCCATGTTCGCCCGAGCACGCCTTGCAGCCGCCATCGTCACCATGGTGGCATTGTCTTCCCTGTCGGTGCCGGCCGCGGCCAAGGCGGGGCGCAAGTCGGCGGCACGGCCGGTCGTCGCGGAATTCCTGATGGATGCGTCCAGCGGAGCCGTGTTGAGCGCCCGCAATGCCGACGTCTCGACCTACCCGGCGTCGCTGACCAAGATGATGACGCTGCTCCTGACCTTCGAGGCGCTCGACCGCGGCCAGCTCCGGCTCGACCAGCCGCTCCCGGTCTCCTACTACGCCACGACGATGGCCCCGTCCCGGCTCGGCGTCGTGCCAGGGGACACCATCCGCGTCGAGGACGCGATCCTGGCGCTCAGCACCAAATCGGCCAACGACGTCGCCGTGGTCCTCGGCGAGGCGATCGTCGGAAGCGAGGCCGCCTTCGCGCAGACGATGACCCAGCGAGCGCGCGAGATCGGAATGCGGCACACCGTCTTCCGCAACGCGTCCGGCCTGCCGAATCGCGAGCAGCGGACCACCGCGCGCGATATGGCGCTGCTGGCCCGGGAACTCGTCCGCAACCACGCGCGCTATTACCCGTATTTCAGCCGCAGCAGCTTCGACTGGCAGAACCAGACCGTATACGGACACAACCGGCTACTCGACCAGTATGACGGAATGGACGGGATCAAGACCGGCTACATCGCTGCCTCCGGCTTCAATCTGGCCGCCTCGGCCTCCCGCGACGGGCGCCGGCTGATCGCGGTGGTGCTGGGCGGCGAAAGCGCCAGGAAGCGGGACCGGCGCATCGTCGAACTCATGGACGCCGGGTTCCGCAACCAAGCCCCGGCGAAGCCGGACGATCTGCTGGTGTCCGACGGCAAGCCGAAGGCACGGCTCGCGGCCGCCGGAACGGGCAGCTGGGCGATCCAGACCGGGGTGTACCGCAGCCAGCAGGTGGCACGGCAGGAGGCGGAGACTGCCAGGAAAAGGCTGGGTAGCCTAGCCACGGCGGCTAAGCCGATGGTTCAGCGGTCGGGTACGCAGTACAAGGCCCAGCTAGTCGGATTCAACGCGGCGGCGGCGCAGTCGGCCTGCCGAAGCCTGAAGAAAGCGAAGACAGATTGCCTCGCAATCCAAAGAAGCCCGTGATGGCTCCTCTTAGGGGTCACGACATGGAGGTGATCAGATCGTCCGGCAATCGGAACACAAAGAGATCATGTATTCCTGCACCCTGCAGGGCCCGCTTGTCATAATCGTTGCTCGGCGTCGCGGTTGGCGGGAACCATACGAAATTGAATATGAGGACTCCTTCGTCCGTTTCTAAATTTTCGATCGTGAAGATTTTCACATGAAGCGTGAGACCATTAACTCGGTTTGCCGTCCCTTCATAGGGACCAGAAAAGGGTTCCCCAATTCACGGCGGCGAGAACGCACAGGATCGCCATCATGCCCGTAGCAAGCAGCCGGCGGGATGGGGAGGTTGCATGAAGCGCAACGATTCTGGCCGACAGCCAAGCGGACCACAAAGTGGCGCCGACCAGGAGGAGGGCCCGCAGCGGGTCGACGAAACCGAGGTCCAAGCCGTTGGTACGCAGCAGCATCACCGTTGTCATCGACAGCCCAAGTATGACGCCGATCGCCGAAATCGGGATCAAGCCCTGGGTAAGATGGTGGAAGCAAACAGACGACCACCCACCGGCAATGCGGGTTGCGAGCGCAATACCGCCCGCGAAGACGAGGCCGGCGAGAAGGGCCTCCGCGCCGATGAAGGCCAAAAGCGTAACGCCGTCGAGCACGCTCATGACGTCGTTGTTCTCAGGGTAATTGGTCAGAATCCACCAGGGCATCACCATGTCGAGCAGGCGATCGGCACCGAGCGACAGCAGCAGTTCAGCGAACGACATCTTCAGGTCGATGAACAGGCTGCTACCTGTCCAGCGAAAAGCACCGGCGGCTACGCCCAAAAGGCCGACCAGGATCAGCGCCGTCTCCCAGGGTTTGGCCTCGCGCCCAGCGACGTGGACGATCTCTTGACTGAAAGGACGGTGGTCGAGCGCGATGGCGTCGCGGAAGCCGCTGCATCGCCCGCACATGTGGCACTGCGCATTGCCGTCCAGCGTGCGCAGCGGCACCAGCGGTGCGCAGTTGACGACCGAAGAACGGCCGTCGGCGGGCTTTCGCCAACGGTCCCAGGCGTCGCGATCGACCCGATAGTGAACCGGCGCCAGCTTCGAGACCAGAGCGAACACTCCATTGACCGGACAGAGATGGCGGCACCAGACGCGCTTGTTGCGTCCCCAGATCAGAGCAACGGCGATGGCGGCGGCGGTCGAACCGCCGAGGATCACCAGAACGGCAGCCGGATACTGATAGACGGAGATCATCTGGCCGTAGACGGTCGTGCCGAGAAAACCGACGAAGGGCCACCCCTTCCAAGTGATCCAGCGCGGCACGGCGCGACCCAGCGACCAGGCGGAGGCCTGTTCGGACAGCGCTCCCTCCGGACAGAGGACGCCGCACCACAGCCGGCCAAACAGGATCATCGACAGTATCACTCCCGGCCACCAGATCCCCCAGAACACGAACTGGGCAAAGATGGTGAGGTGGGACCAGATGTGGTCGACGTTGGTCGGCAGCGGCAGCAGCGTGGGAACGATGATAAGAACGGCATAGATGACGATGACCGCCCACTGCACTCCCGTGATCAGCCGCCGCGAACGGGCCATCCAGTCGCCCAGGCCGGACAGCGTCCGTTTCAGGCCGCCACGGTGCGTTGCTGAAGGGGTCGTGCAATCAGCCATAGCACAAAGCTCCAATAAGCGAGGAAGGCAAGAAACTCCGTCAGGACTGGACGGGCACGATAGCCGGTCAGACCGGCCACCAAGCCCCCAATGGCTCCGCCGTCGGATAGAAGCCACGAGCTGTCCCAAAGCCGGCGTGAAAGCGCAGGCAGAACGTCAAGATCGATCAAACCATCGACGCCGGAGACGACCAGCGCACAGGCCAGAAGCAGGAGCATCGACTCGGTGACGCGGAAGAACACCTTCCAGGACAGGCGATGGCTGCCGAGTTGCAGCAGGGCGTAGGTAGCGAAGGCGGCGAGAAGGCCGAGACTTCCCGCACCGATGGCAGGCACACGCCCATCCCCGAGATCGGCGGATAGGATGCCGTAAAGAAAGACCACCGTCTCCGAGCCCTCGCGGGTCAATGCGATCAAAGCCAGGGTAAAGACGCCCCACCAGTTTTCGGTGGTCACCGCCTCTCCCAGCGCGCCTTCGAGGTCGCGCTTCATGGTGCGGCCGTGGCGTCGCATCCACACCACCATCTGCAGAATCAACCCCGCGGCGACCAGAACCATGGCGGTGCGAAAAATTCCGAGAGCAGTGTCGGAAAGGACGTCGGACAGAGCGACGAAGGTCCCACCGAGCGCCCCGGCGACAACGAGGCCGGCGAGGGCACCCGACCACAGAAAGACGCGGGCACGGCGAGCCTCCGGTGCATTGACCGCGAGCCAAGCGTTCAGGATGCCGACGACGAGCAGCGCCTCGACGCTTTCCCGCCACACCACAAAGATCACGTTTCCATACATGCGCCGCCCGCCTTTCGTTGTGTGGCCTGTTACTTGGCGATCAGCACCGCAGGCGGCGCATCGGGATGAAAGTCGTCGAAGAACGGGTATTCGCCGGGATCAAGTCCCTTGATCACCATGTCCGTGGTCACCCCTGGAGCGATGACCTTCTCCTTGCGCAACGGCAGGCTCTCGAATTCGGCCGGCGTCTTGCCGGCGTTGACGAGTTGCAGCTCGATCCGCGTGTCGGCAGGGACGACGATGCGCAGGGGCGTCATCTTGCCGTCCTCGAAAACGATCCTGAAGACGGGATCGCCAGCATGTGCCTGGCCGGAAAGCCCGGAAACGATCCCGGCTAAGATCAGGGCCGCTCCAAATAGGCGACAGGACCAGATTGAGGCAGTGGTATTAGTAGCCACCTTTTTTACCCGTGCCGGCATAGACGAAGTCATATTTCGCTTCGAACGGTTTGAACCAGGGAGCGACACCAGTCTCCTTGTCCACGTGGCGACCAAAATGGACATGCTGATTCGCCGACGGCGGAGAAATCTTGAGGATCAGCTGATATCTGCCATTGCCGGCCATCCTGACGTTGTCGCCGTAATGCGGACCATCGTTGGCGACCATCGGCATAAAAGGACCCTTGGCCACTTCCGTACCATCCTTCGTCAACGTGTATTCGACAACCAGATCAGGCACCCAGTCGCCTTTGGCGAAGCCGTTCTTGTTGTCTTTGGTGGCCTTTATGTCGGCTTCCAAATGGATGTCGCTGTCGGCTGCCGGCCGCATCATGCCGGCCGGTTCCATCTCGATGGGCTGCAGATAGACGGCTGCGACATCAAGGCCCTCTTGCGTCTGCGGCTTACCCACGGGGTATTCTTTCGCCGTGGCGGGAAATGCCGTTCCCATGAGGAGGAGTGAAGCAAGCACTGTGATTCTAAGCATTATGTCGACACACCCCATTGGCTTTGTGATTGCAAATCATCCGCATTCGCGGCAGCGGGTCAACGGGGATATAGCGACATTGGGAAATTGTATAGTACGACATCATGTCGCAGTAAGAAGCCGCCCAATACGTGGTTACCATTGGCGGCAATGCTGTGGTGAGACCGATCTGCGCCCCCGGCTTCGATGTTCCATGGCCCCGCGGCGGTGACCGGTCGGGCTCTGATGGGAAGGACGCCCCCTGCTTCTGATGGGTGACACCACCTGGAGGGGATCGGCCCTCTGGAAGCGGAGGTCCGTCCCACGGAGCCCACGATCATCGGCCTCGATCAGGCCAAGACGGGGTTCCAACTTCACGGTGTGGACGAGCGCGGCAACATCGTATCACCAAGCGGCTGCGCCGCGATGGAGTGCTAACCGGGATTATGCCCCAGGGTTGGCGGGTGTAGCGCAAACCGTTGATCAGGCATAGGATTTGGGTGCTGAAGCCAATCCTCGCCATATCCGGAGCGCCCACCCGCCATGGTTGATCCTACGCTGCCGTTGCCCGGCTTGTCACCCG
>NZ_JBCEBL010000034.1:0-79467 GCF_049472615.1 Azospirillum sp. 11R-A
GGGAATGCCCGAACGCAACACGAACAGGATACCGGTTAGCGCAGCGCGGTTGTCCAGCCGAGGCCGCCCGCCCTTCGGCTTGGGCGCCTCCGGTGGGAGCAACGGTTCAATCAGCGCCCAAAGGGCGTCGGATACAAGAGGGGAAGCCATACCCCTCTCAACCGCCCAAATGCCGTTTTGTTAGGTGCTCTTAGCCACCCGATCAATGATATCGCTACCGGAACTCTGGACAATCTTAACGTCCGTTACTCTGCCATCCGCCAAAATAAAGAAATGCACTACGGCCTTAGCAGACATTAGTATTGATCGATCCTGTTGGGGATAAATTATGTTTTTGTCGAGATGGGATCGTACAACTCTTCCGTATTCGATTGCCACTTGATTTGGATCTTCCTTGGCAGATTGTGACGGTGGAAATGACGATGCTACGGTGCGGGCCGCCGCTCCCGTCATACCGAGTGGCAACGGAACATCCATCGCCTGCTCCACTGAATTATTTCTGGCCTGCATAGGCTTGACCCGCGCCGCCTTGGCCGGGACCGGCTTAACCGGCGGCTGGCGTGGCGGTTTCGACGGTGGCGCATCGACTGTAGGCTGCGGGTCAGGCTTTCTGACTGCGTTCAGGATCGGCTCAGGTGAAGACATATCGGCGGACACTTCACCCGCTGGCAGTGAACCGGTTTCCGCGGCTGTTTTACTTGTCGAAATTGCCGATGCGCCAGACGACGTTTCTGGTAACAACTGCGCCATCTCTACCATCTCGATGAAGGGAACATCCATCTGAGACGCGGGCGGACGATAAACAGGTGGCGTGCAGTACCAGATGAGCGGCGCGACGACCACGGCGTGGATGGCAATGGAAAACAGTAACCCCCATCGAACGGTGGAGTCCGATCCATCGGATGTTCTAATTCGCCCGTTTCGGTGCGGCTCCAGGTCAGACATTAGCGAATGCCCCTTTTTCCTGGCAATGCCCTGAAGGCAGCCCCTACGCAGGGATGAACCCGTTGAGCGCGAAACTATTCCACCTGTTTCTTTCTTCTGGATCTGATGAGAAACCCGATCCGTCAGGTCGATCACCTGCACGATCGGATTGAGCTGAAATTATCGACAGGGCGCATCGAGCGTCGCAGTAGCCCCAGAGGAAGAAACTTGGGGAATAGTTTCGCGCGCTACGGGTTCATTCCCGCACGGGGTCTACATGCCAAAGGGGAATGAGATGGGCTGGTCCGTGCCAACGTTTTCTAAACTCGCACTAATCAGCATGATAATGATGCTATCTGCTTGCGGCCCGGTCCTGCGGCCAATCCCCCCAGAAATTACCAAGGTGACTGTTCCTGAAATTGGATCATTACAAACCAGAGATATTGGAGTTCCACTGATTGAACAAGGACAAAAGCATATTTACGAAGCTTTAATTCCCAGTAAGGACATGAAAACCAACAGGCCGCTTCACAATGGATACCTGACATATGAAGGTGAAATGATTGCAAAAATGAATACTGATGGAAAAAAATGGTATTGCGGGAGAATGGTGTATGTATCAACAGATGGCGATAGAGAATTCACGGGAAATTGGTGTGAGAATGTACACGATTTAGAAAAAAAATGGAATATGCCAAAAGGCACTTATGAAATAAAGATGGTATCTCACATTTATCTTAATAATTTCCAGATGAATCTGATTTATACAGGAAAACGCGGAAATGAAGTTTACATAACTTATCGTGAATTCAAGAATGAGTGGTCTCGGCCATCGTTTACACAGAACTTAATTTTTGATCTATCCGAAAGCAGAGTTATTGGTATGAAGGGCGCCCGGATTGAGGTAATAGAGGCAACAAATACAAACATCAAATATAAGATATTGTCTGGATTTATCGTGAATTGAATTTTTCTGAAAAGAAATTATGGCGATTTTCCCGCATATGTTTTGTGCTGAGCACACATCGAACGTTGGCTCAAGACACAGGTGACCAGAGTGTTCGCCTATGATCACTGTGGTCACCCCTGTCAGCCTGCAGGCTTCCACCCGCATAGCCGGGCACCGGTCAGATTGTGCGCCAGCAGCTGCTCTGCCGTGCCATCCGTGAACACGTCTGCCCGGCTGGCGTAGATCGGGCGGAAGGCGGCACAGCCTCCCTCAGTCCCGGCTCCACTGGTCGCGCAGCCGCTCAGCAGTGCCAGCAGGATGCCGGCGCAGATCGTCCTCAATCCCATGGCGCACCTCTGCGTTCCGGAGTGTCTGTGTGGTCGACTGGAGGGCGGCATCCTGCCGCCCTGCCCGACGCTGAAGCGCGCCGAAGGTGGCGATCCCCGCCAGCATCACGCTGGCGAGGATCAGGCCGGCAGCCACCCGGCTCCAGCCGGTGGTGAGGAAGGCCAGCATCAGGCCGCCTTGCGCTGGTCGTCCCAGCGCCGGAAGAGCATCACCGCCACCGCCAAGCCCAGCAGAGCGGCCACCGCCCAGCCCAACGCGCCCGAAGGCAGCGCTGCCAGCAGTTCCTTGATGGCGGTCGAGACGTCGCGCGCCTGGTCGAGCAGAACGGCCACGCCGGCGAGGCCGAGCGCTCCGCCACCGCTGACGGCACTGACCGACTTGGCCATCGGTTTCATGGCCGGCGCCAGCTCAGCAATCCGGCTGACGGGGTGGACCTCGTCCGACAGGAACAGCGCCGCCTCGGCCGCCCGGCGCTTGACCAGGCCGGGCATGACCTTGCCGGCGCCGCGGGTCCATTTGGCGAATTCGGCCGCGGCGTCGGCGGCGTCACCGGCGTTCAGCTTCCGCAGCAGGGTGGAGGGCTGGCCATTCTTCAGGGTGACGAACCCGTCCTTGCCGGCATCCTTGCCTTTGGCCTTTCGGCCGGCGCCGATATTCATGACGAAGGCCACCAGCGCGCCGCGCTGGTTGTCGGTCAGCTCGACGGTGACGGCGCCGTCGACTACCGCCGCGGCGGTATCCAGGTCGGCCTGCAGCAACTGCTCGGCCTGCGCTTCGGTTATGCGCAGGCCCGACCGAACGTCCGGGCCGGTGTGACCGTAGCCGATCGTCCAGGGCGCTCCGCCGGTGGCGGGATCCGGATAGGCGGTGAGGCGCAGTCCTTCGGCCTCTTTCACCAGGTCGACGGCGGCTTGGGGGATGGCACGCATGGGAGTCCTCCGGGCATGAAAAAGGCCGCTCGCGGGCGCCGGGTCGATCAGGCTTGGAGTGTTGTCGCGGCAGATCAGGCCGGCGGTACGCCCAGCGTCATTCGCTCGCGCCAGAAGGCGAGGTGCGCCTCCCAAGCCTTGTGGCAGTGGTCGGCCTCGCCGGTGACGTGCCGGTTGAGCCAGTTGATGAACGCCACGCGGTGGGCACCCCACCAGCGGGCGCGCGGCGTGGCGCCGAAGGTGGCCAGTTCATAGGAGGCGGCGCTGAAGGTGATCTCGCGCTGCCCGCCGGCCAGCACATTCAGCAGGCAGGACAGCAGGGATGCCAGTTCGCCCAGCATGGTCAGGCCTCGATCGTGACGGCTTGGCGGAACAGGTCATTAAGCTGGGCAGAGGTCAGGCCCAACGTTTCGGCCATGCTGTTGACCAGCGTGCCGTTACGCGTCAACTCGTTGGCGTATTCCCATGCCTGCCGGGCGGTGGAGTTGGCCGGCAGCGCCAGCAGGGCGTCGTTGACCTGGTCGAACAGTCCGGCGGCCAGCAGCGCAGCCCGCGCCTGGAAGTTGGTGACGGTGACCGGCACCGGCGGCTTGGCTGCCTCGATCTCGGCCGGTGTCAGGTCCACCAACCGATAGGTGACCTCTACAGCTTCTGCGCTAATCGACCACTCGTCCACCGGCAGGCGCTCGGCCCGCCGGCCGGCCTCCGCCGGCGGATCGTCCAGGACCGGCAGCAAGCGCCAGCCGGGGCACATTGCCGCCCAATCCTCGGCCGACCAGAGCCGCCACGCCTCGGCCGGGTGTTGAACGTCACCAGGACCGACGAAAGGGGCAGACTCTTCGATTATCGAAAACGAGCCATCACCCCGCACCAGAGCCACAGGGAAAACGATCATGACGCCACCTCAGTAGTTGTGTTGGATTACCTGGCGCATGCAGAATTCAGCGCCGCTAGATGTAGGGCCGATAAACGATGACAGCCAAACCGGGGTTTGAAACGGAGTTGGCGTAACTGGGAACTCCCGCACTTCCGCCGTAATACGGGCTCGCTGTATTCGGCGGCTGGGTTGCCTGAAGTGCCGCAGTCTGCAAATCGCTCGCGAGACAGTCAGCCGCAATATACCCAGAGCCACCACCGGAACCGGTGCCACCACTCCCGGTCCAGCTCCCGTTACCACCGCCACCACCATGGTACCCGCCGCCGCCGCCGCCGCCGGCCTCGCGGGTGTTACCACCCGCGCCGCCGTTCATGCCGCTGGCGTTCCCGCCCGGTTCGGTTTGTGTTCCACCCGTCGACGAGCCCGTGCCGTTTCCGCCGGACAAGCCGCCGCCGCTTCCGCCGCGATAGCCAGGCTCGCCACCAGTGCCGCCGCCGGCGCCTGCGATGGTTTTGAATGCGTTGTCGATAAGCCCGACCGTGGCACCCCCGCCACCGCCGCCATGGTTATAGCCATCGGTTCCGGTGCCACTGACACCACCGTTGCCGAAACCGCCTGCACCGGTTCCACCAAGCGACGGCCCGTTGCCGTTCCCGCCGCCCGTTCCTCCTTGGCCGGCGCCATACTTGATTACCTGCCCTGCCTGAACCTTGAATTTCCCATAGGCGTAGCCCCCAGGCCCGCCGGGCGTTGTACCCCATCCCGAGCCGCCACCAGCCGCGCCCCACAGATAGAACTCAACCTCGCCGTCAGCCGGCACCGTAAAGGACGATAAAGTCGCCGAAGTTGTGCTGTATTGCGTTGGAGGTCCGGGGACACTAGGTCCGGCGCCCATCATCAGGGGGTCGAAGCCGAACATGTTCAGGCCCCTTTGACGATGCTGTAGTAGAATTTCCCGTCGCTGTAGACTTTGCCAACCGCGAAATTCGTTTTACCCGCACCCGTGTTTGCACTTGTTCCGCCTACGTTGATGCAGTTGCCGCCGAAGGACATCACCCGGCCGCCCGTGTTGTCCTGCGTCCACTTGATGGAGATTTGCTGCGCCTTGCCTGCCCCCGGCACACCGGTCGGGTTGCCGATGACAGCCGCGGCGCCGATGGTCCCGCAATCGAACTCCACCCCGGCTGTGCAGTCCGGAGTGAACACGCCGCCCACATTGGTCAGGGTGACCACCGACACGGTCATGCCTTTGTAGAAGTGCAGCACACCGTTGGCCGCCGTGCGGAACACCTCGACGCCGGACACCACGAAGCCCAGCACTCCCGCGGCCGAGCGGTAGAAGCCGCTCGTTGCCTCCCCGATCCGCAGGCCCAGATTGCCGGCATCCACTCCGGCGAAGGTCTGCAGCCAGCCGGCCAGCATGCCGCCGATCTTCGCAAGATAGGTCGCCGGATCGAAGGTCTGCGCCGCAGCGGCAGAAGCAGCAGCAGCCGATGCGCTGTTGGCCGCATTGCCGGCACTGGTGGCCGCTGCCGACGCACTGGCCGCAGCCTCGCCGGCCTTCGTCGTCGCGGTCGATGCGGATCCGGCTGCAGCCGTCGCGGATCCGGCAGCCTCCCCTGCCTTGGTCGTGGCGATTCCCGCCTGCTGCGTCGCCGTCATCGCAGAGGTCGCGGCGTTGCCCTCGCTGGTGGCAGCCGCCAGCTTGGAAGCGTTGGCCGCGGTGGCGCTGCCGGATGCGGCCGAGGCGCTGCTGGCCGCAGCGGTGGCCGAGCCCACGGCGTTGCCCGCGCTGGTGGCCGCCGCAACCTTGGAGGCATTGGCCGCCGTGGCGCTGCCGGCGGCGGCAATTGCCGACGCGGCGGCGTTCCCCTCGCTGGTGGAGGCAGCGCTCAGGGCATCGCCCACCCCGGTGCCCACCGTGCCGATGTCCTGGATGCAGGGATCCCAGTTATCGGCCATGCCACCGACACCGGTGAGGCCACCCGGGTTCTGAGCCGTCTTTTCGTCGCCGTTGTAGTAGGTCAGCAGCCGTTGGGCTGCCGCCAGCATGGTGGCCAGCGTCGTCATGTCGTCACCTCACCAAGGGAAATCGTGGCGGCGCTGTGCAGGTCGTTCAGGTACTTCTGGCTGAAGTCCTCGATGACCTGGAAAAGGCCGCCGTAGCGGTAGCAGTCGAAGGCGCTGTCGGTGTCCGGCAGCCACACCGCCGGCCGGTCGGCGTCGAGGAAGTTGACCAGGTCGAACAGGCGGTCGCGGTCGCCGGCCTCGTTGACGGTGCGGTCGAGCGTGGCGGTCCGCCGGCCGCGCCCGGGCTCCACCGCCACACCGCCGCCGGCCAGCTCCGTCACCGTGCCGCCGCGGCGGTAGCCTTCCGCCGACGCACCGACATGGCGGTCGAATGCCAGGCTGTCGCCGGCCCAGCCGAAGCCGATGCGATAGGCCTGCTCGGTGGTGCTGTAGCGGCTGCCGGTCACCCGGTAGGCCGGGCCGTAAACTGTCCAGCGCAGCACCTGCGCGCTGCACAGCGGCATCGTCACATGGATGTTGGTCGGGTAACGCAGGAACTCCCGCGCGCCCAGCTGGCCCAGCACGGTGTTTTCACCGCCGAAGCGCAGGGTCTTCGGATCGTAGAGCCCGGGCAGCACCAGGCGGTCGATGCCGCTGGCATGCTGGGTGGTGAAGGCCAGCGCGGTCCGCGCGCTGGTCTTGAAGGCCTCCAGCCGGATGCGCCCGGTCTTCCACAGGTTGGTGCGGTAGAGCCCGGCATAGGTCAGGTCGACCGGCCGGTCCCACTCCCATTCCAGCACCACCGGCTCGTTGCGGCTGCCGATCCGGGTGGACACCGCGGCGTCCACCAGCGGCAGCGTCTTCAGCGCGTCGAGCGGCGCCGTGGTCGCCCAGTCGGCCGCGGCACCGGTGATGGCGCAGTCCTGTTCCGACAGCTCGTTGATGTGAGCCAGAAGTCCGGTGGCCATGGCTCACCGCGCCACGTAAAGGGTGGCGCCGCCGCTGCGGTCGGCGATGGTCCGGCCGTAGACCACCACCGGCGCCCCCTCGGCAAAGCCGGCGATGTCGTCCTCCACCGTCACGGTGTGGCCGATCCAGACGCCGGGCGCCCCGTCCAGCGCCGGCAGCTCGTACAGCGTCGGCGGTGCCGACAGCTCGGCCACCCAGGCCGGCAGCTCGGCCGCGGCATCGGCGCTGAAGGTCAGAGCGGTCTCGACGGTGGCCACCTTGGCCGAGCTGCCCCACGCCGCGGCGATCGCCGTGTCGGTGGCCGACGGCACCTCGACCCACTCCTGGGTCCAGCGGGTGGCGTCGGCCGCGGTGGCATCGGTGGCGGCGCTGCTGGACGGGCTGGGGTTGTGGGCGCAGCGCAGCACCACCTGTTTGGCCGGTGGGTTGTGCTGACCCTCGACATACTGCAGGCCCGTGGTTGTGCCGGCAGCGCTGCTGTAGGTGCGCAGGGACGCCGCGGCGGTGGGACGGGGAACCCGCGTCACCACCAGCTGGCCGGCGGTGCCGACATACCAACCGCCGCGCGGCACGCTGCCGACGAACTTGGCATAGGCGGCAGCGTGGGTGGTGCCGTCGCCGGCGGCGAGGAAGAGCCCCACCGTGCGCGGCACCGCGTCGATGCCGGCGCTGTCCACCGTGCCGGCCAGCCCGGCACCGGTGGCCAGAGCGGCGATCAGCTCGCCGATGGTGCGGCGGTAGACGCCAGCGAATTTCCTGCCCAGCACCTCGACCCGGAAGTCGGCATACCTCACCGTGGTGGTGACGATCCCGCTGGCAAGGTCGACCGTGAAGTGGGCATTGTCCGCCGGCACCGTGCCGCTCTGCTTGGCCACCCCGACACCGGAAGACCAGCCCCGCGGCACGTCCTGCACCGGCTTGCCGCCGCCGACAGACCAGCGGTGGTACCCGTCGACGATGCCGAGATAGGTCGGCCGCGCCATCGGGCAGTGCCCCAGCGGCAGCTCCTTCAGCGTGTCCTTCAGCTCGGCCGGCCCTTCATAGCCGCCGGTGCCCTTGTAGCGCTCGGTCTGGATCGGCGTGTCGTAGTCGAGGCGGGAGTCGTAGATCGGCAGGGCGATCTCGGTGCGCTTGGGCTTGGGCTGGCCAACCCGGGCGGTCCAGATGGTCACCGCCTCGGCCAGCGGTGCCCCGTCCTCGATCTCCCGCTCGGTCACCGACTGGATGATATAGTCGCCGGTCAGCAGCAGGTTGAGCGGCCGGTCATCGAGGGCGAGGCGCAGCCAGGCGCCGGTGTCGAGGTCCTGCACGGTGGCGAAGCGCTGTCCCGGGTTGCGCGAGGTCTCGTTGCGCAGCACCAGATCGCCGATCCGCAGCTCGGCCTGCCCGTCCGCGGCCCCCAGGCTGCCGACCGACACCGACGCGTCGGCGCCGGCGGTCACCAGCGGCAGCCAGGTGACGTTGGGCGGATCGTCGGCCGGGCCGGACTGGTAGCCGGGGAAGGTGGCCAGCGGCAGCCGGTGGCGGTGGCCGCTGGGGCGGTGGAACAGGGTGAGGTCGACGAGACGCACCTTCATCAGGCGGCCCTCCGGGTGTTGGCGAGTTTTCGGGGCAGGTCGCCGGTGGCCGCCTCGACGCGGGCCAGCAGGGCGGCGGCATCGGCGCCGATGCGGGCGCGCTGGGTCAGGGCGTCGCGGCCGAGCGCGCGGACCTCGTCGCGCAGGCCCTCCACCGCCTCCAGCAGCTCGGCCACGCCGGCGCCGCCGGCATCGAGGTCGGGGCGGCGGAAAGAGACCATCGCCGCCGGCGGAGCAAGACCGTTCACCGCGGCGTCGAAGGCCGACGCAATCCGCAGGCTGTCGGCGCTGGATGCCACCGCCGCTCCGCCGCCCTGCCACAGCAGCTCCGGCCCGCGTTCCCCCACCCACACGGCACCCGGCGGCGTGGCCAGGGTGCCGGTGGCAAAGCCCGGGATGCCGGCACCGTGGGCCTGCGCCCGCACCGCCGCCTCGAAGGCGGACTGGTGCCCCAGCTTCACCCAGGCGTTCAGCCCGCTGTCGAGTCCGCCGTCGTAGCCGGCACCGCGCACCGCAGCGAGCTGCTGCGCCTGGGTCAGCGCGTCCCAGGCGCGGCCGACGTCGTCCGGTGCGCCATAGCGCGCCCCGCCGGCGATGGCGGTGACATCGGCGCCGAAGGTGGTGGCGCGCTGGGTCGAGGTGGCCAGCCACAGATTGAAGGCCTCGTCGATGTCCCCGCCCCAGCCCATGGCCCGGGCGATGCCGTGCCTCTGCTCGCCCGACAGTCCGTCCCAGGCCGACTGCACCGCCGCCGGCGCGCTGTAATGCGGCCGGTTGTCGGTGGTGCCGGTCAGCGTCATCAACGGCGTCAGCGCCGCCTGCCAGACGGCGTAAGATTGGTCCATGACGTCGCGCAGGCTGGACAGGCTGCCCAGCTGGCGCTGCCCGATCGCTGCGGCCTCGGCCCGGGCCTTCTGCAGTTCCTTCAACTGGTCCTGCGCCACCTGTAGGTCCTGGGTGGCGGTGTCGAGGCTCAGCCCGCCGGTGTCGCCCAGTTCGGCAAAGACCTTGTCCACCTTGTCGAACAGCACCGACGCGGTGCCGCCGCTAGCCGCCTTCTCCAGCGCCACCAGGGTGGGACCAACCTGCAGCAGGGTCTGCCGGGCGGTGTCCTTCTCCGCATCGGTGGAGCTGCTGTCCTTCAGCACCGCATAAGCGGCGTCGAAGCGGTCGGTTGCCTCCTGGATCTTCTGGCGCGGTGCCAGCGGCGAGTCGTCGCCCTCCCGCAGCGCGGCGCGGGCATCCTTGAACTGCTGGGCAGCCTGCAGCAGGGCGATGGCGCCGGACTGGATGGAGTCGACCACCTCCTGCTTGGCCGCGATCTCGCGGTCGTAGGCGTCCAGCAGGTCCTGCTGTGCCAGGGTGAAGGCTTGGGCACCCCGCTCGGCCGCCTGCACCAGGCGCAGCTGGGCGGTGTCGTAGCCGGCCGCCTTGGCGTCGGCCAGGGCTGCCGCCTGCTGGGCGTCCAGCGCGATCAGCCCGGCGCCGCGGCTGTTGCCGAGCGCCGCAACCATCCGGCTGGCGATGTCGGTCTGGTAAGCGGAAAGCGCCTTGGCCTTTTCCGCTGCCGTCTGGGCAGCGTCGGCGCTGTCCTGCCACGCCTGGGTCAGATACCCCACCATGGCGGTGTACTGGTCGCCACCGATGGTGCCGTCGTAGAGCGCACTGTTCAGCCGGCCCAGGGCTGCCCGCTCGGCCTCGATGGTCAGCGTGCCGCCGGATGCCGCTTGCTCCACGCCCTCGATGACACCGGCCAGTCCGGCAACCGCTGCATTCGTGCGGTCGAGGCCCAGCCCCTGCAGCCGGTCCAGCGCGCTGGATTTGGCGTTCGGGTCGATCAGCGCCTCGATGGCGACCGCGCCCTGCCGCTGAACATAGGCCACCGCGTCGGCGTAGCTGTCCTGCAGCTTCTTGGTGTAGCGCGCCGCCAGCTCGGCCACCTCGCCGGTGGTGTAGCCCAGCGACAGCAGGGCCGGGCGGAACTGTTCGAACTCGATCTCGGCCTGTTTGGTCGCCGCGGCCATGCCCACCAGCGGCTTTGTCGCCGGGCCGAGACCCATCATCGCCTCGATGCCCTTGCGGGCGGCGGCGGTCAGCTCGGTTTCGGTCGCCAGTCCCAGCTCGCTGGCCTTGCTCCGCCAATCGGTGATGTTGGTCTTGACCTGGTCGCCGATCGCCTTGGCATTCTCGGTGAAGGTCTTCAGCAGGTTGTTCGTCGGATCCAGGCTGGCGTTCATCACGTCGAGCTGCTGGCGGAAGCCGGCGGCGAAGCCCAGGTCGTTGGCCAGATCCTCGGCCTTGGTCGCCTTGGAGGTGGTGAGCGCCTTCCTGACGTCGTCGTTGACGCCGGTCAGCTGGCCGGTGCCGATCAGGCCCTTCAACGACTCCCGCATATAGAAGGCGATGGCCTCGTTCTGGTCGGTGAACGCGGTCTTCTGCCCCGCCTTCTCCCCCACGGTCGGGGTGACGTACCACTTGCCGTCCTTGGCGAACTGCTGAATGAGCGCCGTGTTGGCGCCGTCGCCACCGGTCAGCTTGCCGCCGATCCCCGACACGATGGCGTTCATCGACGCCGCGACGGCGTCGGTCACCTGCTGCATCTGGCCGGCGTCGGCACCGTTGTCCGCCAGGGCAGTGTCGGTGCGGAACCCGCCCTTGCCGTTCAGGACGATGTTGCCCGAGCTGTTGGGGCCGACGGTCGCCTTCTGCGTGCCCAGCATGCCCATGATGCCGCCGACCACGGCACCGATCGCCAGCCCGATCGGCCCGCCGATGGCGCCCAAGCCCATGTAGGCGGCGAGCGCCGATGCACCGGCACCCAATGCCGCACCCGACAGACCGCCCACAGCTTTGGAGTTGGTGGCCGTGCCCAGCATGCCGCCGATGGCGCCATCGAAGGCACCGGCGCCGGCAGCCCCCAGATAGGCAGACAGGCCGCCGGTGATGCCAGCCCCGGATACGCCGCTTGCGGAGCCGGTATAAAGGGTGTTGGCCGCTGCTGTGTTGCCGGCTGCCGCTACGCCAGTCGCCGCATTGGCACTCGCTGCCCCGGTGATGGGAGCCGCAGTTGCCGCCGTGACGCTGGCAGGAGCGGCGGCGGCCCATCCGCCGACCGTCCCGATGCCGAGGGCGCTGTAGCCAAAGCTGTCGATCAGGCCGCCGATGCCGCCGGACCCACCGATGCCGAGCTTGTCCATCGCCCAGCCGGCGCCTTTGCTCAAGGCGGTGTTGGTCAGGCTGCCGCCGATGCCACCGCCCTGCCCTGTCTGTCCCGTTTGCCCGCTGCTGCCGCCGAACAGGTCGAAGACGGTGGGCAGGTTGCTGCCCATCACCCAGTTCTTCAGCGGGTTGATGACCGCCATCTTCAGCGCGAGCTGCTGCAACTCCACGCTGACGGTGCCGATGGCGTCGGCCCACGACATCGTCGACTTGCCGGCGGCGGACAGCTTCTGCAGGATGGCGTCGAAGCTGCGGTCGCCGACCTGCTCCAGCTCCTGGTAGGCGGCGTTGGTCCGCTCCAGCGCCAGGTTCTGCCGGGCGAGCGCTTCGGCGTTGGCCAGATAGGCCTGCCCCTCCCGGCTGGCGGCGTCGATGTTGTGCTCGCGCAGGTCGATCAGCGCCTGGGTGCGCGCCAGCTCGACAGCGCGCATCTCGGCCGACGCGCCGATCAGCTCCAGCTGCTGGCGTCCCAGCTCCAGCTGGTCGCGCTGCTGCTGCAACAGCGGCCCGGCCGCCGCGGCCGACTCCAGCTGCTGCGCCTGGGTCAGCAGCTCGATGTAATGCGCCTTCGCCTCGTTGTATTTTTGAGTCCCCTCCTCCCCTTCCTTCAGCGCCAGCGTGTGGGCCTGCTCGGCCACTTCGGCCGCCTTGACCGCCTTCGGACCCTGTTCGTAGGTGTCCATCAGCGTCCGGGCCGAGCGGATGCGGTCCTGGATCGGCTGGTCGGCATCCTTGCGCAGCTGCTGGACTGTCAGCGCCTCCACCCGCGCCTCGGCCGCCGCGGCGGCATCGCCGTAGCCCTTCAGCCCGGCCGCCGCCACGCGGTTGGCGGCAGCCGCCGCGCGCTGGGCGGCCTCGCCCTTGCCGGCGGCCGCCGCCAGCCGCTGCTGGGCGGCGACGTCCATAGTGAGCTGGGTGACCTGCGCCCCGACCTCGCCGGCCAGCTCGGCCCGCGCCTTGCGCAGCAGCTGGGTGCGGGTGCTGCCCTCCTGCGCCGGGTCGAGGCCCTCGCGCAGCCGCTTGGCCACCTCCACCTCGACCTCGGCCGCCTTGATCGTCGCCGGATTGCCCGATGCCCGCGCCCGGGCCAGCTTTTCGGTGGCGTCGGCCTCCAGCTTCAGCAGCCGCACCGCTTCCGCCGACTCCGCCGGAACGATCTGGCTCTTCAGCCGGCCGCGCACGACGTCGCGCTGGGCATCCCAGGTCTGATAGGCGGTGTCGTCGGAGGACCGGCCGCGGTCCTGCAGGCCGGTGACGACGGGGGTTTTCTGCTCGGGCGGCGGCCCGACCATCTCCCCGACGCGGCGCTCCAGCCCTTCCGGCAGCGACAGGGTCCAGCTCTTGGCCCCCAGCTCGGCCAGCTTGGAGGCCACGCCGCCCACGGCCGAGCCCAGCCCGGCGAAGCGCGAGGCGGCGGTGTCGGCGGTCTGGCCGGCGGCGAGCACCGCCTTGGCCGCCTCGTCGGCCGGATTGGCCAGCAGCGCCAGCCGGGCGGCCAGTTCCTTGGAGGTCTTGGCCGCCGCTTCCGCCTTGGTGGCCGGATCGGCCAGATGCTGCGCCAGCTCCAGCAGCGGCTTGCCGGCGGCGCCGGCGTTGCGGCCGACCTCGTCCAGCACGCGCACCAGGTTGGCGATCGCTTCCGGATCGTCGGCCGCGGCCGAACGGAAGGCCTGGAACGCGACGCGCAGCCGGTCCACCTGATCGGCCGCCAGCCCCATCTGCTCGTAGACGCGGGCCGCGCTGGCGCTGTCGGTGGAGACGTTCCAGTCGCCCGCCACCGGCCGCGCCACCGAATCCGGGCGGTAGACCGCGGCCGACGCGGCGCTGCGCTGGGCGACGATCGCCTTGGCCTGTTCGGCCAGGGCCTCGTCCAGCTTGATCCGGGTCACCGCCCGCATGCTGTCGGACAGGCGCCCGTACTGGGTGGCCAGCTGCTCGACGTCCGCGGCCGAGTCCTTCACAGCGTCCTGGGCGGCGCGCTGCGCGTGCTCGAAGCTGTCGGCCGCCGCTTCGGCCGCCGTGGTGCGGGTGGCGAAGACCGCCACCGCCGCGGCACCGGCCAGCAGTGCCGCCCCCCACGGCCCGCCGACCACCCCGAGCATGCCGGCGCCGGCGGCCTTCACCCCGTTCCAGGCCGCGGTCAGCAGCGAGGCCCGTTGCGCCAGGGCGACGCTCGCGGCGTTGGCGCTCACCGCCATGGTGGTGAGGTGGGCGTCGGCCACGACGACGGCCTCGCCGGCCGCCGCGGTGGCGAGCTGGGCGGCGCGCAGCCGGGCGAGCGAAGCCATCTTTTCGGCGTCGGCGGCAATCGAGGCCTCGCGCGCCATCACCACGGTGGCCTCGGCGTCGCGCTCGGTCGCAAGCGCCTTGGCCAGCACATAGACGTTGGTGGTGAGCGCCGTTTTGGCCCGGGCCGACGTCAGCGCCGACTCTGCCGATGCCAGCGTGGTTGCGGCACTGCTAGCGGCGGCGGCCTTCGCCGCGAACTCCGCCTCAGCCGCCTGCACCGTGGCAACGGTGGCGGCCCGCGCCGTCTGCGCCCGGATCAGGTCCTGCGCCGCCGCCAGCTTTTCCGCAGTGGCGGCCTCGGCCGTGGCCACCGCCTTGGCGTAGAGGGCGACGCGCTGGTCGTCGATCGCCTGGGTGACCGCGGCGATGCCGGTCGGCATCGTCCGCGCCGCGGCGATGGCGCCCAGCGCCAGGGCGGCGGCGCCGGCAGCCTTGGTCACCGCGTCGAGATTGTCGGCCAGCACCAGGATGCCGGACGAAATGCCGGCGGTCAGCCCCACCGCCTGGTTCATCCGGCCGATCTGGCGCTGGGCGGTGTTGGCCAGCACGGTCAGGCTGTCCGACACCGTGGTCGCCATGTGGCCGAACTCGGTGTCGATGGCGGTGCTCTGCTTCAGCAGCGCGTTCACCACCTTGTCGGCGGTCAGCGCTCCCTGCTCGGCCAGCGACTTCAGGGCGCCCCGCGGCACGCCCAGCCCCTCGGCCAGGGCCTTGGCCAAGCGCGGCGAGGCTTCCATCACCGAATTGAACTCGTCGCCGCGCAGCACGCCGCTGGCCATCGCCTGCGACAGCTGCACCAGCGCGCCGGCGGCGGTGCCGGCCTCGGTGCCCGAGATCTTGAAGGTCTTGGAGATGGTCTCGGTCAGCCGGATCACCTGACCCTGGGACTTGCCCATGGTGAGGGCGGCATCGGCCAGCGAGGTGTAGAGCCCGACCGTGGGCTCCATGGCCGAGCGGGCACGCTGGGCGGCCTGGAACAGCTGCTCCTGGACGGCCACCGCCTTCTCGCCGGCGCCGGCATAAAGCGCAATCTTCGAGGTGGAAAGACTCCAGGCGTCGGCCGCCTTGATCGCCTCGCCCGCCCCCTGCGCCAGCCCGATGCCGGCGACCACGCCGGCGACACGGCCGGCGGCGCTGCCCAGCGCGTCGAAGCTGCCGGCAGCCCGGCGCACGGAGCCGTCGACGCGGCCGGCGAACTGGTCGACGCGGGCTTCCGCCTGCGACAGCACCCGCCGCAGGCCGCTGTCGTCCGCACCGACCGGCACCATCATGCCGGGGAAATCAGCCATGCCGGTCTCCGGAAACGAAAAGGGCGCCGGTCACCCGGCGCCCCTGCCCTGTTCCGGGCGCTTCAGGCCGAACACGGCCCGCGCCCGCTCCTTCAGCTCCGCCGTGTCCTTGGGCTTGCGCGTCTGGCGCTTGGCCCCCGGTGTGGTGGCGGCGAGGAAATCGACCTTCCCGTCCAGGGCCAGCTGGATGTCGGGGAACGGGGCGTCCAGCGCCTCGCTGCGCGACCATCCCAGCCAGCCCGTGGCGTACTGGAACATCCGGTCCACGTACTCCGGGAAGGTCAGCCGGCTTCCCCCGGCGCGGCGGCCTCGCTGTCCGACTCGGCCTTGGCGGTATCCGTCTTGGGCGCCTTGCCGCCGCCAGCGAGGAAGTTGAGGAACAGCAGCACCTGCGGCGCGACGACGACGACACCCTCGGCGAAGATCGCCTCGGCGGTGGCCTCGGCCTGCTTGCCGACGCGGCCCGCCGCGGCGTTGACGACATTCACCAGCGTGTCGAAGTCGAAGGCGTTGGTGTTGGTGAAGGCCTGCTGCAAGCCGCCATACAGGCGGCAGATGGTGCGGCTGGCCCGGACGTTGGCGAACAGCTCGACGTCTTCACCGTCGAGGCTGACGGTCATCACGCCGTGCGCGAAGCGCGGCGCCGTGCTGGGGACGGTCATGGCAGGATCTCGCTTGGGACAGGGAAAGGGGCCGGCAGCCAGGGCGGGCTGCCGGCGTCAGGGCACCGGCGCTTACGGCGCGTCGGCCGCCACCTCGATCGGCTCGGCATCGATTTCGAGGCCGACGCTGGCCTCGATCACCTTGTCGTTGCCGCCGATTTCGGTGGTGTAGGACATGACGTAGGCGCGCAGGTAGATCGTCGTTGGCGTGCCGCCGTCCGGGGCGTCGTCGAACTCGATCTTGATGTTGTAGGCCGCCTTGCGGTTCTTGGCCGCGGCGCGGATCGCCGTCTGGCCGGCGCCGGTCGGAACGCGGGCCAGCTTCAGCGTGCCCGAACCGTAGTCGACGGTGCCCTTCTTCTTGTGGACGGCGCCGTCGCCCAGCGTCTTGTAGGTGACCTTCTCGAAGGTCTCACCGAAGGCGCCGATGTCTTCGATCTCTTCGACCTCGGTCCAGGCGAGCGCCTTGTACTGCGCTTCGGTGGTGCACAAGGCGGTGGTGGAAAGGAACAGGCGCGTGCCGGCGCTCTGAACAGCGTTGCCGCTCATGGGAATGCCCCTCCTTCGGGCAAAGAAAAAGCCGCCCGAAGCCGGGCGGCGGGGACGCTCCGGAGGTTCCGGAGGGCTCAGGCGTTGGGTTGGCCGAAACCGGTCTGGTAGGTCACGACGAACTGCAGGCGGGTCACCCCGGCCTTCAGCTCGCCGCTGGTCAGGCGGTCGGTGACGGTGCGCACCAGCTCGATGCGGTCCAGCGCGCCGCCGAACCTGCCGCCGGCGGCGATCGCCTGCTCGATGCGCAGCGCCATGGCGTCGAGCCGGTCGTCCAGATCGGCGCCGGCGCGGACGTAGCCATCGACATAGAGGTCCATGCGCCGCATCTGGCGCCGGCTGCCCATGGTGATTTCCTGCGTCGCCTCGTCGGGCGTGAACAGGCCGATGCAGGGCAACGCGTCCGGCTGCAGCGGATCGTCCCGGTTGGCGGTGACCGGAGCGACGGAGGCAAGCGCCGCGGCGATGGCGGTGCGGATCCGGGTGCGGGGGTGCATCAACGGGCCTCCCGCAGCAGCAGGACGGTCATGCCCTGCCCGTCTTGCCGCGGCTCGGACACCGTGAAGGACAGGCCGCGCACCTCGATGGCGGCGCCGGCGGGCACCGGCCCGCCGATGTCGGCGTCGACCACCGCCAGCGAGGTCATCAGGGTGGAGACCGGCCCGTCGTCGGTGTCCACCTGATAGTGCCGGCGGTCGAAGATGCCGGTGACGGTGATGTCGGGCCGGCCGGGACGGCGGATCACCGCCGGTTCACCGAAGGCGCCGACACAGGCGGCGTTGAGGTCATCGAAGAACATTGGAGCCCCCGAAAACGCGACGGGCGGCCCGAAGGCCGCCCGTGTCGCGTCGCTGGTGATGGTGCCGGTCAGCCCTGCAGGGCGGCCCACGCCTGGTCACGCTGGTCGGCGGTGATGTCCGCCCCCAGCACCGCACCCAGCGCCTTCAGGTCCGGCTTGCCGCCCTTGAAGTGCTTGGCATTCGCCGGGTCGAGCTGGCCGATCGCCGCGATGATGCGGTCGAGCGGCAGCGACAATGCCTCCACCCCGGCCTCTTCGCCCGGCTTCAGCCAACGAGCGAAGCCGCGGGCCACCAGCGAAACGGCGTGGGCATCGTCCTGCCCGGCCTCGATGACGGTACCGGGCCGCAGCGTGGTGTCCTTGGCCACTTTCACGGTGGCCAGCAGGCGCAGCTTGGCCATGGATCACCTCACCGTCGCGGCCATGCAGGCGTTGGGACGCCGCGGGTAGACCAGCGGCGCCGACTGGCTCAGCAGCAGGCGCCGGCCCGGGTTCTCTTCGATCCAGCTCTTGGGGAAGATCTCCAGGGCCTGGTAGCCGGCGCGCGGGTCGAGGATGGCGCCATGGGCCTGGGTGCCCTCCATGGCGCCGGTGGCGCCCAGCAGCACCGTATGATCCGGCAGCAGCGGCTTGGCGACGCCGTCCTCGGTGTAGGTGTCGTTGTACGTATAGAACTCAACCATCCCGATCCGGCCCTTGAACACCGGGGTGCCGGGCACGCCGGGCTGGAAGCCCATCTGCACGATGGCGGCCTGCCCCAGCGTGCGGTCGAGCACCTTCTCCAGCTTGGGGTCGGCCTCGAACAGGGCCCAGGCCTTGGCGTCCATCACCACGACATTGACCGCGGCGCCGGACTTGCTCCCCACCAGGTCGATCCATTCCGACACGTCGGCATAGGGCGACACACCGGACTCGCCCCAGCGGGCGCCGCCGGACAGCACCAGCGACAGGTCGCCGTCACGCTGGAAGTCCACCAGGACCTCCGGGTACTTCTCGCCCTTCACCACGCACTTGCCGGTGCGCAGGACCTCGGCCGCCATCACCTCCTTGCGGCGCAGGATCTGGGTCAGCTGGCGCTGCAGCTTGGCGCCCAGGATCGCCTGTTCGCGCGCCGCGGCCGACAGGGCGCCGCCCAGCGGTTCGCCGGCAAGGCGGCGCAGCGGCTCGTCCGGCTTGATGTCGTGCAGCGGCTTCACATAGGCCGGGGCGAACATCTTGGTTTCATAGCCGGTGTCGGTGCCGACGCGGCCGGCAGCCAGCGGCGAGACGAACGGTGCGACCTCGATGTCATCGACCTCGACGTCGAAAATGATTTTCTCGGTGTCGCTGAAGCTGGCCAGCGGGAAGAACATGTCCAGCAGGAAGCGGGGAGCCTTGGCGCGCAGCGACCGCAGCACCCCCAGCATGGCGATGGTCGAATAGATGTCCATGGGTGGGGTCCTCAGATGAAGATCGACACGTCGCGCAGCGGATCGGCCGCCGTCGCCACGCTGTGCCCGACGCCGAAGGTCAGCTGGTCCGGGTTGAATTCGCCGCTGAAATAGGCGATGGCCTCGACGTCGCCGGCGGCGGCATCGACCGGTTCGGCCAGGATGGCGCAGGGCTTCTCGGTGCCGTCGGTGGCCATGGCCACCGACAGGACGAAGCGCCTGGTACCGCCGGTGCGGCCGAGCACGGCACCGGCAGGCAGCGCACTGACGCCGCTGGCGACGGTCACCAGCCGGGTGACGCGCGGAAAGTCACCGCCGATCAGGGACGGCAGCGGCTGATTGCTCTGGGAGGAGAAGCTGGCGGAGGTCATCGGGTGCCGTCCTTCTTCGCAATGAGCCCGACGGCGGCCATGCTGGCCAGCACCGCGGCGGCGGCCTTCTCGTCGTCGCTCAGGGTGCCGGCGTCGGTGGAGGCGCCGACGGTCGGGTTGGGGTGGGCGTCCATGGCGGCGAGCGCCAGCGGGTTGCCGGTAGAGGCGCCGGGCGCGGTGGCGCCGATGGGTGCAGCCTCCAGGGCGGCGCAGGCCGCCTCGACCGTCAGGTCGGTGTTGAAGGCGAGATGCGCGGCGAGCTGAACGCGGCCAGCGGCGGCGGGTGCGGCAAAGATGGCGGCACAGCGCTCGCGCTCGCTTGGCGCGGCGGCCTGCTGGTCACCGGCTTTCGGTTCGTCACCGTCTGCCGGCTTCTCCTTGTCGTCTTCCTGGTCCTGCTGACCGGACTCTTCGCCGGCCTTGGACGTGGTGTCGGTGCCCGCCTGGGTCTCCCCGTCCGCCGCCTTGGAGCGGCCGAAGGGGTTCAGGTGAGCGAAGCTGAACGTCTTCACTGATTTTCCCTCACATGATCCACCAGGGCCGAAAAGGCCCGGTCGGGTGGCAGGACCGCATCGGCCAGCCCAAGGCGCACGGCCTCGGCGGTGCCGACCGGCCCCTCAAAGCAGCGGGCCTCGGTGGCGAGGACCGCCGCCACGTCCAGCCCGCGGGCGCGGGCGACGGTTTCGGCGAAGAGTTGGCGCAGCGCGTCGACCTGCCCCTGCCACTCGGCACGCACCGCCTCGGGCAGCGCGGCATAGGGGTGGCCGTCGGTCTTGTGGGCGCCGGACTGGACGATGGTCGGCGTCAGCCCGGCCTCCTCCAGCATCCGGGAATAATCCCAGTGCATCAGCCAGACGCCGATCGACCCGACGCCGCCGGTGCGTGGCACCGCGATGCTGTCGGCGGCACAGGCAATGGCGTAGGCGGCGGAATAGGCCTCTTCGCTGCAGATGGCCCCCACCGGCTTGCCCGTCGCCGTCTTCGTGGCGACGATCCAGTCCACCAGGTCGAAACAGCCCTGGGCGATGCCGCCGCCGCTGTCGATGTCGAGGCAGATGGCGCGGACGTCCGGATCGGCGAAGGCATGGGCGAGCTGGAAGCGTAGCCCGTCATAGCCGGTGGCCCAGCTGCTGCCGATGTATCCCAGCTTGGGCACCAGCAGCCCGGCCACCGACACCACCGCCACGCCCTGGTCGACCTCGTAGGGCCGGCGGGTGCCGTTGACCTCACCCAGCCGATAGCAGCCGGCTGGTAGCTCGGCCCCAGCCTGGGTCAGCTGCACCAGGCGCGCAGCCGCGGTCTCGGCCCACGCTGGGGACACCAGCACGGGCTGCATCGTCTTCAGCATGTCGAATGGCTCCGTTACGCGCCGGCGGCGGCCGGCTCGGGCTGGTCCGGGGTGGGCATGAAGTTGACCTCGGGCAGGGTCAGCCCGCGCGCCTTCAACGCCTCCTGCTCCAGCGCGATCTGGTCCAGCAGGTCGTCGAGATCACGGCCCTGGTCCAGCGCCTCGTCACGCAGGGTGGAGATGCCCAGCCGCACCCGCATCGCCGCGGCGGTGATTTCCTTCACCGGGTCCACCCAGCCACGGGCCGGACCGCGCCACACCCCGCGCAGCCACGCCTGCCGCCGCGCCCGGCTTTCCGAGAAGCCCGGCAGGTCGAGGTAGCCGCGCCACACCGCTTCCTCCAGCACCAGGTCGAGCGTCGGCCGGCACCAGGTCAGGGTCTTGTGCATGCGCAGGAACAGCACGAAGCGCCAACCCTCCAGCAGCGACGCGCGGGCGCTGGAGTAGTTGGTCTTGGAGAAGTCGCGCATGAACGTCTCATAGGTCATGCCGATGCCGGTGGCGATCAGCCGGCTGACCGTGGTGACGAACCCGTCCATGCCGGCGCTGGGGCGGTTGGACGAGTAGCCCTTCAGCGTCTCGCCGGGCAGCAGGCGCGGGATGGCGCCGCCCGGACCGATGCCGAGCTGGACCGACGGCTGGGCGTTGCGCATGTCCATGTAGCTGTTGGCGTCCCCGAACAGGTCCAGCAGCGTCTGCCCGTCGGCCGGGCTTTCCAGCACCGCGGCGATCACCGCATTGACCACCGCCGCCTGCAGCTCGGCCCGCTGGAACCGGGCGCGTTGCTTCAACTCGGTCATCACCGGCGCGAAGACCGACACGCCGCGGTGCTGGCCCGGCCGCTTCTGGTCGAAGGAGTGGATCACCACCCGCCGCCCGCCCGGCCCGCGCAACGGCACCCGCTGCCACTCGGCCGCCGCCATCGCCCACGGCATGAACAGGTCGCCCGGGTGGGTGCTGCGGACATGGTAGGCGACGGGTGCCCCGTACTCGTCGATCTCGACACCGTCGCGCAGGCGCGGATCGCCGATGCGGTCCTGCGGGTTGGACAGGCGGTCGGCCTCCACCGTCTGCATGACGGTGGCGAAGCGGCTGCCCAGCCGGCGCTGCCGCTCCGGCAGCCACAGCGCCAGTTGCAGGCTTTCGCCGACGACGAGGTCGGACTGCACCGACTGGCGCAGCATCGCGCCGAAGGGCAGCTGGCCGGTGACGTCGCAGGCGTCGCGGTCCTCGCTCCACTCGTGCCAGATGGACTCGATGCGCCGGGCGGCCTCCTGCGCCTCGTCACGGCCGATGCCCAGCGCGCGATAGTCCGGCATCGACTGGAAATCCAGCCCGAAGCCGATGGCGCTGTCCTTCAGCGACTGGACGGCACCGGAGACCAGCGCGTCGTTGCGCTCCAGGTCGCGGGCACGGGCGACGATGGTCTGGCGGTCGCCGTCGAGGTCGGCATCGGGGGAGCCTGCCGCCGGCGTCCAGTCGCGCAGCTCGGGCGCGTTGCTCGATCCGGCGAGAAAGGCGCCCATCGCCGCCTGCGCCCGGGCCCGCCGGATCTCGACCTGGGATATCGGCCGGCCGTGTTGGTCGAGGATGACGGGAGCGGTGGCCATCAGCCGACGATCCGGACATAGGGCGACACCGCCGGACCGCGCCGGCCCTTGGCCGCAGCGATCTGGCGTTCCAGCGAGGCGATGTAACCGGCCAGCTGGGCGGCGTTGGCCGGCGCGTATTCGACCACGCGGTCGCCGAAGCGCACGCTGACCGTCTGCCGGCCGAGCCGCAGGGCATGGTGCGCGGCCCGCGCGTCGGCGAGCCACGCCTCCAGGGTGGTGACGTCGGTCATAGGTAGAGTTCCCCTTTGTCGGTCGAGGACGGCGGCGCCGGTTGGACGGCTACGGCCGGCTGGCTCAGCCGGCGCGCCCGGGCCACCGCCGCGGCGATCGCGTCGGCCGGCGTCGGTTCCGTGTCGGTATCACTGGAGGCTTCAGCGGGCGCTGCATCGACTTCGGCCTCGCCCAGCTTCACGTATTTGCCGGACAGCGCCTGCAGGCCGCACACTGCGGCGTAGGCGTAGACGAAGCACACCCCGGCCTCGTGGGCTTCCGACGGCTTCACCCACACCGTGTATTGCTGGCCGCGCGGAACGATCAGCTTCTCCCGGGTGAGCTGGGCGAAGAACTCGTCGTCCAGTTCGCGGGCGCCATCGATGGCGGCTTGCGGGAAATGCACATGGCGCGGCCCGATCTTGTCCACAGCCAGGCTGCCATAGGCCCAGTCGCGCGCGGCGTTGCCGCCGATCATGTACCAGACATGGCCTAGCTTGCTGGACGGCTTGCGCGGCCACACCTTGGCCCGCTGGCCACGGCTTTCCGAGCGGCCCTTGATCGCCCACACCCGCCGGGAGCGGCGCTTGTTGGCGAAGGCATAGACCTCCTGCGTGTGGTGGCCGCCGCTGTCGATGCAGGTGGCCCGCACGTCCAGCGTGGTGCCGTCCGGCTTGCGGAAGCGGCGCAGCAGCACGCCTTCGTCCAGCGCTGCCCACACCTCGCCCTTGGCCGGGTCGCCGGCCAAGACGAAATGACCGATCAGCCAGACCTCCAGCCCGCGGCCCCAGCCATAGACGGAGGCCTCCAGGCGCGGGTTGACCTTGCCGGATTGGACGTCCACCCCGACGGTGATGAACTCCACCCCCGCCGGCACTTCGGCCGGGTACGGCTCCATGCGGTCGATGAAGCTGCTGCTCTTGACCTCCTGCCCGTAGATCGCCCGGTAGGGGCGGCCCAGCCGCAGGTTCATGAAAGGCTGCACCAAGCTGGCCGGATCGGCCTGCGCCTCCAGCCATTCCTGGACGATCACCGTCCAGGCGGCGTTGGGATTGAGCGACATGCCCGTCCACAGGTGCATGCCGACATGGCCGGGCACCTTCGCCCTGGCGGTCGGGCGCCATTCGCCGTTGGCGTCCATCCAGGCCTTGTGGCGCTCTTCGACGATGCAGCCGCAGGTGCCGACGTACCACACCTTGTCCAGGGTGCCCTCGGCGTCCAGGCTCCATTTCAGCCCGTGCGGCACGTCCGGCCCGCCCCAGTCCAGATACTGCCAGCCATCGAGCTGGCCGGCGGCATCCGAGCATTGCGGGCACGGCACGAAGTAGCGCCGCTGGTCCGACGCCAGCCACAGCTTCCACACCCGGCTCGTCTCGTACAGCAGCGGAGTGGAACCGCGCACCTGCTTGCGGTTCCAGAAGGTTTCGCCGCGCGTCCAGAACAGCTTCAGCTTGTCGCCCTGGGTCTTGGCCCCGGGCGTCCAGCCGTCGCCGTCGATTTCGTCGGCGAACAGGAAGCGGGCCGAGTAGCGGCGGAAGGCATCGTCCGACGCGGCCCCAACCACGCGGACGCTGGCGCCGTTGCTCAGCTGGTAGAAGGTGGCGTTGTCCTGCTTCTCCCCCTTGCGCGTCGGCCGCATCAGTGGCTTCAGCACCGGCGTATCGCGCAGCATCGGGGCGATTTCCCCGCTGCCGAAGTCTTCCGCATCTGGAATATATCTGTTCTATATCAAAGCTTTAATGATCTATGTCGCGCTCTTGTCGCGGCCGGAACCATCCGTGCTATTCCGCAGGTCGCGCCTGATCCTTGCGATTACGCTCGCCGATGCGCTCCATTGAGGTCGGTTGGGGAGCGACGCGCGCTCGATCCAATAACACATCTGCAATGCGGTCCATCGCTTCTTGCCTCTGCCCGTCATTTGCCAACGCATGAGCATAGGTGTTCAAGGTGATGTCCGAACGACTGTGCCCGACATGTCGAGACACTTCCGTTACCGGAATGCCCTGGTTGAGCATAAACGACACCGTAAAGTGACGAAGTGCATGAAAATGGAGTTGGTCCCCATCGGTTGAATACAGCCCTGCCCGCTTTAACAGAGGATGCCAAAAGTGTGTATGGAAATTTCCAGAATTGATAGGACATCCAGTGCTCGTACGGAACACAAGATCTCTTTCATTGATCAATTGGTGCTTCTCAATCCACTCTTTCAATAGGGCGACGATATGGGCCGGTATTGGAACGTTCCTAACTCCAGCCTCCGTCTTTGGCTCCTTCAATTCGTCCCAACTTGTGAGAGAATGGCGGACCATTATTATTCTATTGTCCAGATCAATATTATCCTTAGTCAGCCCAGCAATCTCACCATATCGCAGCCCACAGAAAGCGGCCAGATGGACAAAGCACCTGAGAAGCATATGGCCGCGAATAACATAGTTTCTCGGCCTCTCATCGACAACCTTCAATATAGAAAGTATTTCTTCGATAGCCGGTATCCGAATTTTCTTCTTTTTTGAAGATGCAAAATCCAGTCGATAATCTCTTACTATTCTCTTCTTAGTGTATCCTCGCCGGATCGCATAATCCTCAATCATTTTCAGGGTGGTAAGATATCCCTCTGCTGTCGCAGGAGATACTTTAGAAAACCCCCTTTGAAGAGCTTCCAGATCAGACCATGACAGCGAGTTAAATCTACGGCTCCCAATTGCGGGAATAATGTACCTATCGACAGCCAGCCTATACTTGTAAAATGTTGACGTCCCAATAGAACCTGCCTTATAGCGTTCCTCTGCGCTTTTTATGAATTGATCGCAGACTCGGGCGACAGTTGCGGACGATCCATCTGCCGTGTGCTCACCTTTTTCTATTTCCGTTTCGACCTTTAGCCGATATGCATCTGCCTCTTTTTTCCGGTCGAACGTCTTCAACCGGCGCTTCCCAGACTGGTCTGTATAGTTTACAACCCAAGCGGTTTTTACTTCGCCGTTGTATTGCCACTCACGTTTCCGTACAGATGCCATGTGAACTTCTCCATGCTTCTGCATAGAAGCGCCACCGCTCCACCCCAAAAGAGTGGGTGATAGCGCTGTATCTATGACAGGATTTTTTTACGAGCAATTACCATTGTTGTGGCTCTTGAGGCGCTCGTGGATCAATTTCATCAAGCGTTCCTTGTCAGGCCCGGACGCATTACCTGCTTGATCCATTAGCTCCAGAAGGCTGTCCCTGTCCTTCGGGTCCATGGTGCGAAACACCGCCGCAAGAAGCCCGACGGCTTTGTCCAGTAGGGCGGAACGGCGCTCATCCATCGGAGCCATCCGCGACGTGCGCGGCAATCACCCGCATTACGTCGCGGATCATCGCCTCGGTGTCTCCGTCCGTCCGATGTCCACAGGCGAACAGACCCAGCCTTGGGCAAACCAGCCGTCGCAGCTTCACCAGGGCACCCACATGCCCCGATGCTGGCGTCCAGGCGATCAACCGCTCCAGCGCGTCGACCCGTCTGTGATGCATTGACGGTTCGTCCACCTCGAAGCGCCGGCTCAACAACTCTGCCAACTCGGCTTCCCATGCGAGAAAGCGGACATCGTCCCCGGCGGCGTTCAGCGGCAGAGAAGATGCACCAGTGGCGACGCCGGCTTGAAGGTCGGCCAGAACCGACAGGACAATGTCGTCGGTGAAGCCGGCCCCATCCTCGTCCAGGCCATCGAGGTTGTCCCGCCAGACCAGAAGCTTGCACACCACACCGGGCACAGTCAGGGGATGAGTGCGCAGGATCTCCGCTTCGATGGCGCTACGGCGATCCCACAGTGCTTCTGCCTGCGCCACCAGCTCGGGAATGCCGGCAACGTTTCGGAGTTGTCGCTGTTCACGCACTCGGGCAATCCAGGCGCGGACACGTGCCCGATGCTCCACCGCACACTGCATGCGGGCTGCATTGTCTCCGATTGGACAATGCCACAGCCGCTCCCGGTGAAGCCTCACCAGTTCTGCCAAGCCGGGCTGCGTCCATGCTTCCGGCAGACGATGCTCCGCGATCATGGCATCAGTCCAGACCGGCCACCCAGCCTCCCGCGCCCATCCGGGCAGCCGCGCTTTTGCTGCCTCAACAAGGGTCCAAGCCGCCTCGACGTCGGCTTCCAACGCCATGTAGCGGGACCAGAGATCGACCACTGGATCCCGCACCGGAGCGCCCTTCGCCATGCCGATCGGCGGCATGATCCTGGCGTCGGGAACCGCGGTAAACGCTACACCCCCGGCAAGCACAGCGCGCCGCGTCGGCGCCGGCCGCGCTGGAGTGATCGACAGGGCGGCGTCACCCATGGGCCACCTCCTGAGTATCGCGGACCGTGCCAAGCGCCTCATACGAGGGCTGGAATTCGGCTACGCAGCCCAACACCAGATTGGCTTTGCTCATGTCGGGCTCACTCGGCAGCAGTTGCGGATAAACGCTGGCCCCAAGGGCTGGCCGCGACCAAGGCGGCAGGCGCATCGCATCCAGGCTCGCCCGGCTGCGGTCCCCACGACGAAAGCCAGGGCTTTTCCGGCCCCACAGCCAAGCGGCAGCGCCATTGCGCATCCGCATCCGACACCCGATCAGGAGCGGAACGCAGACGCCCTTTTCGTCCGTCCTCACGGGTTCTTGGCCGACGTTCCAAGACGTTCCTGTCGCTACCCATCGAAGCCGAGTTAGCGAGGTCAATTCCGGCGGCGCCGTCTTGGGGGAAGGAGGGGGGAGACTGTTCTGTCTTGTCCTGTAGCGATTTTTCCGCTGGAAATCCCTCGGACGCCTCTTCGACATTTCCGCGAGTGCGCTTGCGCTCACGATCCTTGGTTCGGCGGGCGTTCATCCGCTCGAATTCACCCCATGCCTCCAAAGCCTGTGCCGCCAGGAATGGGTGATACAGGCGACCATCGCTGCACTTGGTAAAGCCGTGCAGAGCGGTCATCTTGACGCGACGCCATGTTTCCAGATCTCGCCCCAAGCCGGCCATATGGCACAGCATCGCATCATCATCAGGAAGGCTCGAGGCGGGCACCTGATGCCATGCCTTCATGTAGAGGGTGATACCGCAGCGCCATCCCGTATCATCGGCCGTCATGTTAAATGTGCTGTTCAGCAAGGCGGTGACGTCAAGTTTCATCCACCAGAGACGACGAAGGTCCAGTGTAGGCGGGACTGGCGGCAGGAAGTCGCTGGCTCTAGGCAAAGCTGTGGTATTCTCGGAATCAGCCATGATCCGAAACTCCAGTTCGGTTTTTGGTAAGGCTAGGCATGGGAAGCTTTCACCTTCCCTGCCCGGCTGCTTGTCACAATGCATACGCTATGTCACAATACATGACATTGCAATTAGGAAATGTCATGTCAGAGGACATTCATCCCGGACAGCTTAGAGCAGCACGTGCCTTGATCGGTTGGACTCGTGAAGCTCTAGCCGAAGCGGCAGGCACAACGACGAGAACGCTTGCTCGTCTGGAGGGGGGAGAAACAGAAGCCAGAAGCTCAACAGCCCGAGCAATTCGCAGAGCTTTAGAAGCCGCAGGCGTTATTTTTATTGACGAGAATGGCGAAGGTCCTGGCGTCAGATTAAAAAAAGCCGACGGGAAACAAGATAGCCAGCTTTGAGGCGCCTAAACATAGGCTCAATGACTTTACGGTTCCGATAGAGGCAATAAGAAATCCAGTTTCCAGCAACTGTTGGCAGATGGCGAGATGTTAGGGTTCGGCCCCATAAAGGGACTATTCCGGATGGAACGGTTGTGATGCAACGGCCTGGGAATGAGCTTTATGATGAGCGATGGTCAGTCCTGGCTGACGGTGGAGCAGCTTGGGTGGCCTGAGCCGTATCTTCCGAGCGGCACCCGTGTAAGTCGCGCGTGGATAAGCGACATGTGATTAGCGGGATCTTCTCAATGTCCGGAAATCGGGTTGTGCGATGTGTGGATGCTCCGCTGGTCCACGGCCCTCGAAGACGCTCTACAACCGCTTAGTCCGTTGGAAGGCCAAGGGCGTCTGGGAAGACACCTTCCTTGCCTTGGCCACAGCGGGTGGACCACCGGCTCAGGTGATGATCGACACCACGGCAGTGCGCGCCCAGCGTTCGGCGGGCGGCAGCAAAGGGGAGAGCATGCCCAGGCCATCGGACCGTCCCGAGGTGGGAGAATCACGAAAATCAACGCCCTGAACGATCTATGCAGTCGACAGCTCGCCTTCCTGCTGACCGGCGGTGAGGTTGCCGACTCCACCGCCGCCGACCGTTTGCCCGACCGGATACCTTCCAGCAACCTCCTGCACGGTGACAAGGGCTACGACAGCGCCGCTGTTCGCCGAAGGATCAAGGCCCAACATCCCGCCACGGGCCAACAAGCGCTGAAAAAACTGCCTCTCTCCCTACCTCTACCGGAACCTTAACGTCATCGAGCGCATGTTCGGACATCTCAAGGAATTCCGTTGCATCGCCTCCCGCTATAACCGCTCCGCCACCAACCTCATGGCAACTGCCCACATCGCGGCAAATACCGCTTGCCATCTAAAATAAATGCCAAAATAAATAAGATCTATATCACTCATTTTGAATCCAACCACGGTAGTCTGGGTCTCTATAAATTCTCTGATTTAATCCTTCTATATCCGCCACTATATCAGATATTTCATTTTTTGCCTCAGTTATTCTTTGTTCTGTTAAAACAGCTATGATATTTTCAAAGTTATTTCTGCCCTTTTCATTACTATACTCTAGCCACCCATTCATCTGGGCAATAAGACCTATAAGTTCATCCCTTTTCCTCACCTTTTCCTCAAGAATTCTCTTTAACCTATTAAACGTATCCTTCTTTTTCCTTATGTCGCTTACGAAATCGCCGCCTTCAGAGATTGCGCCAAAAAGAGTTTCCGTAGATATCTCACCCCACCCAACATTTTTGCTCTTGTCGCTGACAACCGCTTCGTCTGCCTTCGACGGAACAGTCGATCTGACATTCTCTATTGTTTCATCACTTACAGATACGTTTAGATAATCCCGCGCTCTTTCTAGGAAGGCATGCCGAGTATAAATATAAAAAGTCGCGCCGACCTTCTGCCTAAACTCCCTAACCAGTTCCAATCTTGCGCCAATCCTCTCGCCCTTCACCTTCCTCCACCAATCTTCCTTAACATCATCAGTTACAAATATAACGCTTCTGTAATTTTGTTTTGCGTGGTCAATAATCTGCCTCCAGATTATATAGTCACCAAGCCTCTTATCGAGAGACTCTCCTTCCTTTTCTTTGTAATCTATATATCCAGGAGGCTCTTTTCTACTTAATCTTTCCTGTCCTTCTTTAATTAACTCCTCCATTACCTCACTATCATAAGGCGTCCCAGTCCTTTTATCAAGAATTCCAACAATATTAATTAGTATTCCTAAATAATCTTCGCTGCTAGGAGCCGCATTTTCTTTAACATCCACTTCTTTGAGCATTGAGTTAAAGCTATCATTTATAAATTCAAGAGCTTCTAAGCCACTCATAACTGGATGATGTTTAAAATCTGATATATATTTTTCAAGAGACTCTAAACTAGCCTTCCTACCAGCTTCAATAGAATTGCGAAGAGGAGAATATATTTTCTTATTTCCTATTATTACACTAGATCTGTTCCTATGAAATTCACTTGCAACTTGATGAGGCACCCAAACTCTAGACGATATACTATTTATTATCTTCATGAGCTCATCAGATGTAGATTTCTTATCTCTGAAAAGAGATAAAAGCGCATTAGTGTCGAACACAAAAGTGGCAGACCCCCACAGCTCCTTAAATTCTGTCTCAGTCAAATCGAAATATTCTTCAAAGCCCGCTCTCATGATGTTCTCCACATTGCAAAAATTCGTTCTTATATACAGACTTCCCACAAGTCATTGAGACATTCGATGTGGATTTTCTACATATTTACTGGAGAAATTCATCCTTCAATTACACCATCTCAAACCGTCCATCAGACAGGCACAGAGAAAGTCTGTGTAGGAACATTACAATAAGTAGCATCTCGCTACAACAATGTGCGCGTCTTCCCGCGAACCGGTCAACCCAACCGAAGTTTGGAAATAAACAAAAAGCGTGTCTAGAAATTTTCTCAGCGGGTGTGAGGGTGCGGCCCGAATTACCCTCGCTGGGGGGTGCCCCCGGAAGGACCCGCGGCGGTCGGCTGGCCGGTCACTGCCGGACGGCGAAGCGGGCGTTGACCGTCCGCACCGCCTCCTCCAGCCGCCGGCCGATGTTGGCCCGCACCGCCCACTCGACGCTGTCGTGGAAGCGGAAGCGCGGGCGGTAGCTCTGGCGCCCGGACGAAGATCACCATCGGCCGGGCGTCGGCGCCGTCGCGCTGGTAGATGCCCGGCGGCAGCCTGCCGATATTACCCGGCAGAGCGACGACATAGCCGTTGCGTCGCCGCTTCTTCCTGCTGCGGGCGCTGTCGCTCTGGTTGGCGGTGTTGGCGGTATATCCCAACTCCCCGAAGGCCCAGGTCTGCGACGGGATGCACACCACCTCCGGCCGCCGCATGATGCTGTAGGTCTCAAGGCGGGCCTCTTCGCCCGGAACGGCGAACATCCAGGGCCGGTGGCTCGCGGTTCGCGCTCCACCCGTTTGTCCCGGCGCGGTGCGGCCCTGGAAGGGCCCGTCGACCGTCTGTATTGGCGTCGACCAGTCCTCCCACGCCCAGCGGAGGCAATCAGGAAGCTCGCACAGCTATCGCCTTCCCGACCTGATCACGCCTTCCTGTCCAGGCGGTTGAGCGGATGGAGGGTCTGGTTCAGGCTGGCAAGCACGGCATGGGCTGCTTGCTGATCTTCCGACAGAGCCGGCCCCTCGTAGGTAGCGCCGATCTTGGGGATATGGAAAGCATCCATCGCGGCGATCATTTCCGGATTGCCCCGTATCGGCTTCGGTATCCCCACCAAAGCAGCGATGATCTTGGCAGGCGGCAGGTTCGATGTTGCGAGCATGGTGCAGGCCGCGTCAGGTCGATCCTGTGCTTCTGGTGATGCGAAGACGGTCCGCCAGCGGTCCCTCTCGGCTTTGTTTTCGTCCGATGATCCCACTCGGGTGCCGCCATCGACCGCACCACGGTTCCCGCCGCTTGTGCGCCCCATGGAGCGTTGGACATAATCGGCAAAGCTGAACCGCCCGGCAGGCTTGCCGGGCGGGCTCAGCGCCCGTTTGGGAGCTTCCTTGGCGCCGGCCCCGCGAGAGGCGAAAGGGTTCAGATGCGCAAGCATGTGTCGGAACATGGCAAGCCTCAGCTTTCGATAATGTCGAGAACGGCACGGGGATCCGCATCGACTCGGCGCATGATCTCAAACCCGGCGGCGCCGGCATGCTCGATCAGCTTCTCTTCGTCGCGCTCCAGTTTCAGCAGAGACGCCTCCAGCGTTGCCAGCTTGGCTTCGCGTGCAGCGTGCGGCAATCCGGCCGGCTTGTCCGCAAGGTATTCAGTGATGGACTCCGCCAAGCGGTCCCGCATGGTCAGGGCAACAGCCCAAAGCAAAGTCCGTTCGGGATAGTGGCTCAGCAGCAGATCATCGATCCCGACCTTGGCTGTTGGGGATACGAGCGCGTGAACGTTCGCGGCATAACTGTCAAAGCCGGCCAGGACACCGTCCAGTTTCGCGAGAGCCTCCTCCTTAGGAAGCGGTGCACGGCTGATGGTTTCAATCTCATGCTTGGTCGTGGTGATGCGGCGGCGAAGCGCAGCGATCTCCGTCTCGATTGCCTTGCGCGCATCGGCGATGCTGGCAAGCGCGGTGGAAAGCGTCATGATGGCCGTTCCCTTCAATCGCGCGGCAGCGCGCCGGTTTTCTGGATGTGAGTTTTGAGGCGGGCAACCAGCTGTTTGAGGCGATCCGCCTGTTGGCGAGCGGTTCCAACCTGCTCCGCAACCGCGTTTTCCTCTTGAAGGAGCTTCACAGCCTTCTTCCCGAGCTCTGCCAACAAGGCTTTATCCCGGCTACGGTAGGAGCATGCACTGGCTTCACCGAGTTCTTTGTCTGCATCCATGCGACGGAGTGCGATGGCGCGGTATTTCTCGGACAGACCGTTTGCGACGCCCGTGTGGCTTGCGAGTCGCTCCTCAATGTGGCGCAATTTTGTGCTATCGTAAGTTCTCACTTTAGAACCTCCTTGCATTAGGAAAGTAAAAATGGAAAAACTAAGATTTTTGCTAAGTCTTACACAAAAAATTGACAAGCCATATGTTCGAGAAGGAGTTGAATACCTTTACGATCACGTTAAGGTCGTAATTAGAGTGTGCATGGTCTCGTCAGGAGCATTATCTATCGCCTGCATCTCTGGATGGTATTCATCCACAGAAGTTCCTATTCGTGTTTCATCATATATTTTGTTTACTTGGTTCGCGCTATCTTCTCTTTTGTTTTTTGCTGTTACTGTTATCATCGAGAAAGAGTTAAAGCCAACATTTGGGACAATAATATTTAGAGGAATTATTGCGTTTGCATTATCGTTATGGACAGTAAGCACATTAATTCAGATCACTATTGGCGCCGCATCTGTGATGAAAATGGCGACAATTCAGCCGTTTAAGAAAGAAATGAAAGCATCAGATTACGATGACGCTTTGAGGAAATCTGCTAGCGATGTAGGACTTCCTTTTAGCGCCATGATCCCCTTCAATGACAACCATCCCATGTTCATTGATCGGAAGTACCTTATCGACTACAAAGATGTTGATAGCCGCTGCGAAGCACCCGGTCGTGCAATATCCATTGGAAAGACACATAATTCTGTGAATGGGATGATAATCCCTGTAGAAGGTAGCAAAATTGCGCTCATTGAAGATGCATCTTCCTCAGTGAGATACTTTGATATTTTTGGAATTCTTATTGACAGTTTCAATGATACTCAAATTAACGCTGCGGCCATCAATTTGATGCAGGTAGCGAAACGCGTATCAAAGGAAAACAAATTGAGTGGGTTTTGCTTTCAGCCTTCAGATAGTGTTGATAAGTGGGTATGCGCAATCAATAATGACACAAACGACCAACAAAACGACGTAGCGACCATTCTGCTTGAGAATGGACGCGCAAAGATCGACCCCCAGGTATTATCTGGCAGTGATTTCGAAAGAACATACATCGAAGCCCAGGCCTCCGCCCTATCGAAGGGGTGTGGAATGTGGTCAAAATCCGGTTCCTAAGTATTATGTGCATGATAATTATAGTTTTCGTGCTCACGATCTAGCTCAATCCTCTGAAACCAGCCGGGCAATGTCTCCAGCGAGGTCCGATCTATTGTCGTCATATACGACAAGAACGTTGAAATCCTTGTGACGACTGAACTTCCGCACAGCGCGGATATTTCCGTTGGTCCGGTCGAGCGCGTCCGTGATGGCTGAATGCCGAAGCCCATGCGGACGCGCCTTGATCCCTGCCTTCTTTCCCAGGCCACGCACGAGCCGATAGACGGCCGAGTCCGTCAGCCGGCCGCTTCCCTTGCGGGCGCGGTCCTGGTTGGTGAACAGCGGGCCGGCGACACTGCCGCGCGCAGCGATCCATGCCTCGACCGCTGCGCGGGCAGCCGGCGGAAGGGTGACGAGTTGCCGCTCTGTCCGCCCCTTGCCGAGAATGGCGACGGTGCCTCGACGCGGGTCGTAGTGCGCCAGGTCAAGCCCGACCACTTCCCCTCTCCGCAGCGCCACGTCATGCAGCAGCCGCAGCACCGCGACGTCGCGCAACGCTTTCGAACCGCCCGGCTGCGCGGCGAGCTCGAAGAGCGTGCGCACGCCGTCACGGCCAGGACCGCGTGTGTCTCGATAGGCCGCGCTGGGGACGTTCTCCACCTCCAGCCTCCACGACACCAGCCCCAGCGTGTTCCCCAGCTTCACCAGCGACCGTAGAGCCGCGAGGCGGCGGTTGACGGTGGCCGGCTGGAGTCCCCGCTCGATCATCGCGGCCTTGTAGGCGAGCGCCCAGGCGTTCGCCTGCCCATGGGAAACCGCCAGGATGGCCCGCGCGGCGGCGTCCATGTTGGCGGCGCCGGCGAACGTGCGCCAGTCCTCCAGATCCCGGCGGTAGGCCGCGACCGTGCGGGCGTTCCGGCCGGCGAAGAACGCGTCGAGGAGGTGCGCCTGTAGATCGCTCAGGGCCAGTGCCACGGGCGGCGCCGGGATGACAACAGCAGAGCCGGTCATGCTGCCCTCCGACCACGCGGACCGCTGTTCTTCACCTTGACCGGGCCGGCGGCACGGACCGTTCTTTCCCGATCCGCGATCCAGGCGTTGAGCGTGCTTCGCCGCGCGCACAGCACGCCGCCCAGATCGAATATCGGCAGCCCGCCCTTTTCTTTGAGGTGGTGCGCCTGTCGCGGTCGGATGTTGAGGTGCCGGGCGATGGCCGGCATTCCATAGAGCAGGTCCGAGTCTACCCCGCACACCCCTGCCATTGTCGCACTGGCATCCTCGGGAGGGGTCTCAAGCCGATGGCTTTCCATGCACTTTGCTCCTTGCTCTTGTTGCATCCATGTCGCGGCTTTGTCGCACGGAGAAGCCGTGCAACTGCGGAAATCAGGGAAAATCAAAGCCTTATGAGAAGGTGCCGCTCAAACAGAAACCCCCGACCACAGAGAGGGGCCGGGGGATAAGAGGTTGATATAGAACAGAGATTTCAGATTTCTTTCAGAGGACGAGTCCCCCGCATCCGGGATCGTCGGCTGCGCGATGGCGCACAGCGTCGGGTCCTGGTGGAGGTGGTAGCCCACCGCCAGCGTGGCGCAGCGCGTGTAGCCGACACGCGCCGCCTTCAGCACGGTCAGCAGCGGCACCGCCGGATCGCACATGGCATCCACCAGACCGCGCTGGTAGCCGTAGAGCGTCACTTTGCCGTGCTCTGCCCCGGTGCCCTTCGGGATCCAGCCGAAGCGCTCGGCCCACACCGAGCCGCTCATGCGCTCCTGGAATTTCAGGCTGCCCTCGAACAGGGCCAGCAGCGCCCGGCGCAGCTCGCCCCGCCCGGTCCGGTAATCGCCGTGACGGTGGGCGCTGACCCGCGCCGCCGCCTCAAGCCCCCGGCTCATCGCCCCAGCTCTTGACCAGCTCGTCGCGGGCAGCGTCGAAGGCCCGATTGATTTCCGTCTCCGCCATCGCCTGGATTTCCGGCGCCCCGGTCATCGCCGCGGCGCGGCCGGCGATCTTGGCCACCGCGTTGGACAGGCCGGTGCGCAGGGAGATGCAGAAGCCGGCGACGTCGGCCGCGGCCTCATGGCGGTTCACCACCTCGTTCAGCGCCTCGTCGGCCTTGATCTCGGCCACCACCGCATCGGCCACCGCCTTGCGGCGCTTGGCCTCGTCGGCGGTGATGACGCCGATCTCGCCCTCGTAGCCGGCGGCAACGTCGGCCACGGCGCGGTCCACCAGCCAGCGATGAACGTCGGCGGTCGCGAAGGCCCATTCCCGGCCCTTGGCCCCCTTCTCCGCGAAGGGGCAGCCGTCGCGCACCCACGCGTCGACGGTGGGCAGGCTGACGCCGAACAGGTCGGCCAGCTCCGCCCGGTTCACCCGTTGGCCCGGTTTGGACATAAACAAAAACCTCGATCCGAAAATTTCTCAGAGGGTGGACCGGTGCGGCCCGAATTACCCTCGTGGGTGGTACCCCCCGGAAGGACCCGTCACCGTTGGGCGGCGAAGCGGGCGTTGACCGTCCGCACCGCCTCCTCCAGCCGCCGGCCGATGTTGGCCCGCACCGCCCGCTCGACGATGTCGTGGAAGCGGAAGCGCGGGCGGTAGCTGGGCGCCCGGACGAAGATCACCACCGGCCGGGCGTCGGCGCCGTCGCGCTGGTAGATGCCCGGCGGCAGCCCGCCGGCGTTGCCCGGCAATGCTGCGAAGTAGCCGTTGCGCCGCCGCTTCTTCCTGCTGCGGGCACTGTCGCTCCGGTTGGCCGTGTAGCCCTGTTCCCCGAAGGCCCGGGTCTGCGACAGGATGCGCACCACCTCCGACCGCCGCATGTTGCCGTAGGCGTCCAGCCGGGCCTCCTCGCCCGGAACGGCGAACATGCCGGCCGGCAGCAGGCCGGCGGCGCGCAGCTGCCGCTCCATCCGCTTGTCCCGGCGCGGCCCGCCCTCGACGTTGGGCAGCAGGTAACGCGCCGCCGGCGTGCCCTTGCCGGCATCGTCCTTGAAGCCCACCCAGGCCACCGGGTCCGCCTTGGTGGCGGGCCGGACGAAGGTGGACTTGATCGTGTAGGGCGTCGGCCGGTCGAAGGTTTCCGGCAGCGCCCGCTGCACCGCCAGCTTGGCGTCCTGCGCCGTCCTGGTCAGCGCCATCGGCAGCGCGTAGCGGGTGAGCTGGTCGCCGTACTGGCGCAGCGCCGCCTTTACCCGGTCGGCAGAGCCCCGGATCCGTGCGTCGGCCATGGTGTTCCTGCCCTCGGTCTTGGGGCAAAGTGTTCACGCGTGAACACTTTGGAGTGGCTGAAACCGCCCTACGGCTTGGGGGTGCGATCCCCGTCAAAGTGTTCACGCGTGAACACTTTGGATGGCCGGCGGAGGCGGTCCCGGACGTCGAGTGCCAGCAGCACCAGGCGCCCGGCCACCAGCGCCACCGTGCCCCAGAAGGCCAGTTCCTGCGCCGGCCCATGCAGGGCGTCGAGCCACCAGCCCATGGTGCCGCCGATGGTGACGATGACGCCGTCGGTGGCGGTGCGGGCGGTGAGGCCGTGCATCACGTCCTCCAGATGCATGGTCATGCCGCCAGCTCCTCGGTGAGGTTGGCCAGCCGCTGCCAGCCGGCTTCGAAATAGCGCCGGTCGCGCTCGATGCCGATGAAGCGCCGGCCCGTGGTCAGGGCGGCATGGCCGGCCGACGCGCTGCCGAAGAACGGGTCGAGCACCGTCTCGCCCGGCGGGCAGACGGTGCCGATCAGCTCGGCCAGCAGCCCGACCGGCTTCTCCGTCGGGTGGGCGCCGAACCGCACCGGCGCATGGCGCAGCACGTTCGCGACGTTCCGGCGCAGCGGCTCGCTGCCTTTGCCCTTTGTGAAGTGGTGGATCAGCTCATGCTGGTGACGGAAGTGCGTCCCCATGCCGAAATAGGTCTTGTCCCACACCAGCAGCCCCACCCGCTTCAGGTCGGCGCTTTCCATGGCGTCGGCGGCATGGCCGGACAGGAACAGCGCGGCTTGGCCGCCGTCGATGGCATCGGCCAGATGGTCGCCCATGCGCCAGTCGATGAAGGCCAGCACATGGCCACCCGGCTTCAGCACCCGCTGCCACTCCATGGCGCAGCTGCGCAGCAGGTGGAGGAATCCGCGCGTGCTCAGGCTGTCCGATCCGAACCACCGGTCACCACCGCCCTTGGTCGACCGCGTCATGGTCTTGCCGTAGGCGGTGCGGCCGGCTTCACGGGTGGCGCCGCTGGAATAGGGAACGTCGGTTAGCACCAGGCCGACCGAGCTGTCGGGAAGCTCCCGCATCCGCTCGATGCAGTCGCCCAGCATCAGCGTCGCGGCGCCGATCGTCACGGATTGGGAGGTCATTGCGAAACCCTTGGATTTCAACCGTTTTTCAGGGGTCAGCTTGCGATAATGCCGATTTTCGCAAGCTCGATTTCAGGGCGTTCCGACCATGAGCGGCTTGACGAAGAAAGCGTCCTCGCCCCCCTCGATGGACACGCCGTCGATGGTCACCGCCACCTTCGGCTCCGCCAGCAGTGCCGCCCGGTCGACCTCGCTCTTGGTGCGGATGAAGCGCCGCAGCTTGCGATCCTCCTCCAGCCGCGTCAGCAGCGCGTCGACATCGGCCACCACCAGCTTGGCCGCCGTCTTCTTCACACCGATCATGCCGGTGGACAGCGCCACCGACTTCTTGGCCCCGGTCAGCAGGCTGGCCCGGTTGGCGTCGAAGTAGCCGCGCAGCAGCTCCGTGTCGGCGACGATGGCCGCGCGCAGCGGCGCCGCCGCCGTCTCATAGGCGAGGTTGGCCTGTGCGACAGCCACGTCCAGCGAGGCTTTCAGCCGGCCCAGTTGCACCTGCGCAGTGCCGATCCGGCCGACAACGGCCGCGGCCTGGTCCTGGGTGCGCACCCTGCGCACCGGAGCGGCGACAGTCTCGCCCATGTCAATCCTCCGCAATGAGCGCCGCCATCTGGCCAGCCAGATCGGCGCGGTTGTCGTCGTAGATTTGCAGGGTCTGGACGTTGCGGTGCCGGCTGAAGCGCTGCACCGCTCGGATGTTGCCGTTGCTGGCGTCCAGCGCCGCGGTGATGGCCGAGTGCCGCAGCCCGTGCGGCCGGGTGGCGATGCCCACCCCGGCGCCCAGCTCGCGCACCACGTCATAGACGGCGGTGCCGGTCAGGCGCCCTGTGCCTCGGCCAGCGGCATCGAGGCGATGGAACAGTGGCCCGGGGTCCTTCCCCCGCACCGCGATCCACGCCTCGAGCGCCGCCCTGGTGGCGGCCGGCAGGGTGACCCGCTCGCGCTGGGTCCGCCCCTTGCCCAGCACCGCGACGGTGCCGCGCCGGCTCTCGTAATGCTCCAGGTCCAGCGACACCACCTCGCCGCGGCGCAGGGCCACGTCGTGCAGCAGCCGGACGATGGCGGTGTCGCGCAGGCCCTTGGCGTCGGTGCGCTCCTTGGCCTGCGCCACCATCGCCCGCACGCCGTCCCGCCCCGGCCCCCGCGTGTCGCGGTAGGGGGCAGAGTCGACGTTCTCCGCGTCCAGCGTCCAGCTGACCAGGCCCAGCGTGTTGCCCAGCTTCACCACCGACCGCAGCGCCGCCAGCCGGCGGTTGACGGTCGCGGGCTGAAGCTGCCGCCGCACCATGTCGGTGCGGTAGCCCAGCGCCAGGGCGTTGGCCTGTCCGTGCTCCACCGCCAGCAGCATCCGCACCGCCTGCTCGGCGGTGGCGGCGAAGGCGGCGAGCCCATCCTGCCGGGCCACGAAGGTCCGGAAGTCCTCATGGTCCCGCCGGTAGGCCCGCACCGTGTTGGCCGAGCGCCCGGCATAGAAGGCGTCCAGGAGGTGCTCCTGGATGCGGTCCAGCCGCAGCGCCGGGACATGGCGGGCGTCGCTGACGTCCTGTCCGGCCGGATCGCCCGGAAGGACGGGAAGGCTCATCCGTCGATGGCGTCGCGCAGCTCGGCCACGGTCATGTCCTCCGGCAGTTCGCGCAGCATCGCCGCGACCTGCTGGCCGAAGAACGCGACCGCGCCATCCGACGGGCATACCGCCACCGGGTCGCTGTAACGGGTGAGGCCGGCGCCGGCGGCGACCGCCTCGCGGATCAGCTCGTCCATCCTGCTGTCCTGTCAGGAAAGCCGCGCGACTGCCCGCGCATCGGCCAGCCGGCCGGCGGCATGATCGCGCAGCATGTCGAAGAGAGGCGCGCACTCCTCCACCAGATCGATCAGCCAGGGCGCCCGGATCCAGCCCTGCGCGGTCCGGATCTCGATGGCCTCGATGTCGGCGCGGAAGGGTCCGCCCTGGTAGGTGATGCGCACGGCGAAATGACGATCCACCGGGCCGAGCTGAAGGCACAGCACGCCGTCCCATTCGGTCCGCATGGCCAGCCCCCGGACAGCAGAAGGCCCGCCGCGGCAACTGCCGGGCGGGCCTTCGGTCACACGCAATTCGTCCCGCTCACCCTGTCAAGGAATTGACCTTTCGTCAAGGACTATATTCCCATGGCGTCGCCGGGGCGGTGAAACCGGTGAGCACATGATCGCGCAAACCCCAGCCGCCGACACGCTCCAGCAGTTCCGTCATGCCGGCGTGCCAGCCGGCATAGTCGGTGTTGGCCTCGACGATCTCGGCATCGCTGTGGGCCGGCTCCAGCGGGCACCACTTCACCTGCACCTGCCGGCGCCCATCGCCGAAGGTGCGGAAGTGGAAGCCGCGCTCTTCCTCGACGATCCGGCGCTGCCCGCGGGCGTCGAAGAGCGACTGTCCGCGAAGCACATAGCGCTTGGCCAGTTCCGAGCGGGTCGGCACGAACTCCCACCGCTCGGCTGTGACATGCCGGTAGCGGCCGCGCGCCTCGCTCGGCCGCTTCACCCCCACCATGGGCGGCACCAGCGGCAGCCAGTCCGGCCGGGTGCCCGATCGCCCATGGAAGCGGACGAGGCGCCGCTGCCACGGGTCCAGCCACCCCACGGCGTTGGCCATCGCCTCGGCATCGGGATGGACCGTCACGGCGATGCCGCGCACCGGTCCGCCGCCGTCCACCCGGTCGCCGGTCTCATGGCGGCGCAGCAACTCGGCCACGCCGTCGCCGCTCACCCCTTGCGGTTCCCATCCGTGATCGTTCGCCGCGGCCTCGATGTCGAACAGGCCGGACTGGACGCGATCGGCCTGCTGATCGCGCAACGCCCAGGTCACCAGGGCTTCAAGGTCGAGGCGCCGGCGGGTGTCGCAGTGGGCAAAGGCGATGGCCATGGTCCGGCCCTCACGCCGCCGCCTGGGACAGTCCCGGCCCCAGCAGCCGGGCCACCCCGGCCACCAGCGTGTCCAGAGCCTCCATCGGAATCAGGCCGGGGTCGATCCGCCCGCAATCCTGCAGATAGCGCGCCTTGGCGAACAGATCGTCGGCGGAGATCACCTCGCCAGCCGCCAGAGCGTGCTCCAAGCTGCCCCGCAGCCGGTCGGCCGCCTCGCACTCCGCGCAGCCGGCCAAATGTTGGTAGGCGAGGAACAACGGCATCAGCGGCGCGGGTTTGGACATGGGCAACCTCCAGGCAAACCCCCGGCATGACGGCATCGCACCGGGGGGTGTTAGGATTGTTTGCCCAAAAGGATTACCAATTCCTTTCCACAAACTACTTGCCAAGCGGTTTATTTCACAACCCAAGCTTAATCAAAGCTAAAACAAAGTCTCTCAAAATAAAATTTCAAATCATATCGAGAAAATCAGTTTTTTATCGAATATATCTAACGCGCTCCCACTCACGTTTTAAAATCGCATGCGAAAGCTTAAACACAAAAGAAATTACTATGTCAGAATTATTTCTTACAATTATCCTTCTTCTAATGGCAGATTTATTATCATTAGTTTTGTAGGTTTCTATAATAAGTTTTAGAACTGTGCATTCTTTAATAGCGTAATAATCTTTTCTGCTAGAACTCCATTCATCAAATTTGCTGGCTAATCGATACGCCGTGTACTGGTCATTAAAAATTGTTGTTTCGGGGTACCCGCATGCACGAATTAGAAGCATAAGAAGCCGATGATCTTTTTCTGCTGGATTGAGGTGCAGTTCTAAATGTGTGCGTGCTTTGTTAAAATATTCAAATTTATTACTGGAACGACCATGCATGGAAACGTCATAGATGTGTGCCAACACATTTGATGTGAGTTTTCGTACCTTTGTTACCCATGCTTGGCGGCTGTCCGCACGAACCTTGGCTTGAAGTTGTTGGTAAGTAAACACGATGCTTATAGCAGCCGCGATTAACGCGAGGAATGCCGTCAGATTGCCAGAAAGGCTTGCAAGCTTATTAAATTGCTCATCTGGCTCAAAGATGGTCGGAAGGCGAGGATACAAGATGTAATCAATAGCAATTCCAAATATAGTTCCAACGGCTAGTAACAAGAAAAAAGAACCAGTTGATGCAACAGAAAAATCAATTCTAACCTCATTTTTATCAACAGGATAAAGACCGCCTTCCTCCAATTCCATCGGATCGCATGAATCATTACACAACATATCAAGTATGCCATCCCAATCCGGCGCTTTAGAACTATCTAAAGCACCCATATTCCACCAACGACGCCGAATACTCTGTTTTATGGGTTCTCTAAGGGCATGCGCTGTCCACAACATACCGCCTACGACGATGAAAAAGGCAAATAGCCGGGGTATCGTTGCATAAGCCCATTCTATTTTTTCTAAAATTCCGTTTTCTAATATATGTTCATATAGTGATAGTGCAGCAGTTACCAATGCAGTTCCTACGATTACAAGTGCAATTCTTAATTGTATATGGAAAATTTTTGCTACCGATGGCAAAAAGAATAAGACCGAGAACGTCAAAGTTAGCCAAAAAGAAAAATGCATTGGCGCATAGCTAATTAAGCCAAAATCATCCAGCATGATGAATGATACCGGCATAAGCAATAATATAAAAATAAACGCAAATAATAAAATAAATATATCTGAAAATCTATTGCGTTTATTTATGGCCTTATCCATATATTTGTATTTTGTTATATAGTCATGATAATTCATTTTAACATCCAACCCACGCTTATCTATTGACTTGTGTCAATGACTTTCGGCCCTGCACTCAGCTCAAATTGACATATTCTATCCAACCTTTCATACCATTACACCAACTCGGCAGACAGTGCTTCGGCCTGCTGAAGCACGTTCTGAACCGCCATATCCTGCAAATCGGGCGGATAGCCGTATTTCCGCAGGATCCGCTTCACCCGACGGCGGATGTCGGCCCGGGCGGATTCACGATGCGCCCAATCTACGGTAAGGTTCTTGCGGATGTCCTGCACCAGTTCATGGGCGATGACTCGCAAAGCGGGCTCGCCCATCATGTCGCGAGCGCTTTTGTTATCCGCCAAGGCGGTATAAAAGGCGATTTCGTCATCTCCCAGACCGCTTTCCTCGCCCTGCCGGCGGCTCGCCTCTATCTCCCGAGCCATCGCGATCAGCTCTTCCAACACCTCCACCGTCGTCACGGCGTTGTTGTGATAGCGGGTGATCGCCGCCTCAAGCCGTTCGGAGAAGGCCCGCGCCTGCACGACGTTGCATTTTCCCATCGAATGGACTTGGCCATTCAGCAGTTTGCGCAGCGCCTCCACCGCCAGGTTCTTTTTCTCCAGGTCGCGCATTTCAGCTAGGAATTCATCGGACAGGATCGAGATATCCGGCCGGCTCAACCCGATGGCGGCCATGATGTCCACGATCTCGGTGGAAACCACGGCCCGACTGACAAGCTGCTGGATGGCCAGCTCGCGGTCGGCCCCGCTACGCCCGCCGCCCGCTCCAGTCTTGATCAGGGCGGCGCGCACCGCCTGGAAAAAGCCCACCTCGTCCCGGATGTCCTGCGCCTCTTCGCTGGCCGCCGCCATGGCGTAGAGCTTCGACAGGATCAGCACCGCGTCCGCGTAATGACGATGGGCGCGCTTCTTCTCCTCCTCGGTTTTCTTATCCGCCGCCAGCGCCTGCTGCATGGACAGCACCCAGTCCATGGCGCCAGCCATGATCGTCAGGCGAAGCTGGGGCGTTGCTGTCTCCGTCAGCGCCGGCCGATAGTCGAAGCCATCGGCCATCCCCGGCCGGAACATGTCACGGACAACCTCGTAGCGCTCGACCATCGCCGCGATGGCCTCTTCCTCATCGATGCCGGTCTGCTCTCCATCGGGACCGGAATATTGCCCCAGGGCGGCTTTCAGGTTCTGGGCGATGCCGATATAGTCCACCACCAGCCCGGCCGGCTTGTCGCGGAACACCCGGTTGACGCGGGCGATGGCCTGCATCAACCCGTGCCCCTTCATCGGCTTGTCGATGTACATAGTGTGCATGGACGGCGCGTCGAATCCGGTCAGCCACATGTCGCGCACGATGATCAGCCGCAACGGATCTCCGGGATCCTTTGCCCGCTTCGCCAGCAATTCGCGCCGGGCCTTGGGGCGTTTGCCGATGTGCGGCTGCCAATCCGCCGGATCGGAGGCCGCCCCCGTCATGACGATTTTGACCGCCCCCTGCTCGTCGTCGTCGCTGTGCCAGGCGGGACGCAGAGCCACGATGTGCTTGTAGAGTTCGACGCAGATACGGCGGCTCATGCAGACCACCATGGCCTTGCCGTCGAGGGCCGCGAAGCGCGCCTCGGCATGGCCGATCAAATCCGCCGCCACCATGGCCAAACGCCGATCGGCGCCGACCACCGCCTCCACACTGCCATACTTGCGACCCAACCGCTCCTCTTCGCCTTCCAGCAGGTCTTCGGTCAGTTCGGCGATTTCGGCGTCGATCTTCGGCTTTTCCTCTTCCGGCAGTTCGATCCGCGCCAGCCGGCTTTCGTAATAGATCGGCACCGTCGCTTCGTCGGTGACGGCACGGCTGATGTCGTAGATGTCGATGTAGTCGCCGAAGATTGCCGGGGTGTTGACATCGCTGCTTTCGATCGGCGTTCCGGTGAAGCCGATGAAGGATGCGCCTGGCAAGGCGTCGCGCAGATACTTGGCGAAGCCATAGGACATCTCTCCGTCCTTGGCGTCGACCTTCATCTTGAAGCCGTATTGGCTGCGGTGCGCTTCGTCGGCCATCACCACGACGTTGCGGCGGTCGGTCAGCAGCGGATGGTCCTTCTCCCCGTCCACCGGCTGGAATTTCTGGATGGTGGTGAAGATCACCCCGCCCGATGGCCGGGTCAGCAGACTGCGTAACTCCTCCCGATTGTCCGCCCGCTGCGGCGTCTGGCGCAGCAGATCCTTGCACAGCCCGAAGGTGGCGAAGAGCTGTTGGTCCAGGTCGTTGCGGTCGGTCAGCACCACCAGGGTGGGGTTGCCCATGGCCGGATGCAGGATGACTTGGCCGGCATAGAAGGCCATCAGCAGGCTCTTGCCGGATCCCTGAGTGTGCCAGACGACACCGATCCGGCGGTCGCCCTGCGGGCCGGTGGCCGCTACCGTCTGCTCGACAGCGTGGCGCACCGCGTGAAACTGGTGATAGCCGGCGAGGATCTTGGCCAGCCCGCCGCCGGTTTCCCCGAATACGGTGAAATCCTTCAGCAGCGCCAGGAAACGCCGCGGCTCGAATGCCCCTTTCAGCAGGATTTCCAGCTCGGCCATCCCCTTGGTCAGCCCGTCACCCTGAATGGTGCGCCAGGGCATGAAACGTTCACGCCCGGCGGTCAGCGAGCCGATGCGCGCACCCAGCCCGTCGGAAATCACCAGTGCCGCGTTGCTGCGGAAAAGCGAGGGGATTTGCGCCTTGTAGGTCTGAAGCTGGTTGAAGGCACCGTCGAGCGTGGCGTTCTCGTCCCCGGCGTTCTTCAGCTCGACAACCACGACCGGAAGCCCGTTGACGAACAGCACCACGTCGGGCCGCCGGTTCGCCTTCTGTTCGATGATGGTGAACTGGTTGACCGCCAGCCAGTCGTTGGCCTGGGGATCGTCGAAGTCGATCAGGCGGACATGATCGCCCTTCAGCGTTCCATCAGCGCCGGTGAACTCGACCGGCACCCCTTCGACCAGCAGGCGGTGGAGGCGGCGATTTTCCTCGATCAGCCCCGGATACTCGACCCGCCGCAGCCGGCGCAGCGCCTCGGCCCGCGCCTCTTCCGGGATGGTTGGGTTGAGACGGGCAACGGCCTGGAAAAGACGCCCGACCAGCACGACATCCTCATAGCTGGCGCGCTCCGGTGCCACGCTGTCTGGCGCGATGGCCGGGCCGGAGGTGATCGTGTACCCAAGCTCCGCAAGCCATGCCAGCGCCGCTTCTTCCACATGGCTTTCGGAGAGTTTGGTCACAGGGCGTTCTCCACTAAGGTTTCAGCGTCACGGACGCGGATTTCGCCGGACATCAGCTTGGGAAGCAGGAGGTCGCGGGTTTGGGCGAGGGTGCGGGATTCTGCAATATTGGCATCATATTTCAGCCAAAGAGGTTCCAAAGTCTGCTCAAACTTATCCTGAACATACCGCGGTGGTATGATCACTTCAGATTGATGAAGGTGATTTCTGTTTACGCCCGGCACCGCGCCTTTATCGGAATATTTCTGATAATCTACTCGCTTTAACGTATAGTATATGAATAGAGCGCTATTTGATTTCATATCACGTACGTAGAGCGTTGTATTTAGAGGCCAATACTGACCTTTTATGAAATGCACCTCTCCTATGGTGCCGTATCGTCCTGTTATTATCCCCGGACCTTTCGCCATAAAAGCCGAGTGGAAGCCGGTTATTCCTGAAGAGGAGACTATCGGGTACGGTCCTGGCAGTCGCTGCGCACTAGGCAGATCGTACCCACGCTTCAATTCACACACGTCCAATAGGCAGCCTGCTTGCCAACCCTCTGGTTTTCCATCACTGTCTAAGCGGTCAGGAAAAAGAGACCACAGATCAGGAACAAGGTAGGACAAGCGGCCCTCGGCTTTGGCGCGGGTCGGGCCAAAATCGACGAACCAATCCTTGAAGATCGCCTGCGCCATCGCCTCCAGCGTCTCATTCATCCGCCGGTTCAACTCGATCTTGTCGTCGAGCGCGCCGAGGGTTGAAGCGATGGCACGTTGAATAGACAGGTTAGGTAGGGAGAACGGGTAGTTCTCAGCAAACTGCGTATACTGAAAGCGTGCAACACCTGTATGTTGTACGTGATACGGCATCATTCGCCGGGAGTGGTATTCGTCTTGCAGTTTCCAAAAAAGAAACTGCGGATCGACGAGGTTAGAGTCTGGCCGCAAGAACCGAGCGAAACTTGCGCAGATTAGCGGCAGGTTGGTAGCAGCAATGACGGAACTTGGAATAAAGACAGTTCTTCCCGTTGGTTGATCCTTTGTTCCCCCTGCAGTTTCAATCAATGTATCGCCAGCGGTGACGGTTTTTCGTGTCAGAATATCGCTCCGGATGTAGCGCAGCGGCAGCGTATTGAGATCGCCAGCTCTTACCCGTTCAAAATCCGTCCCACGTATCACCAAGGCCGGAGAATATCCCTCGGAAGCTTCACCATTTCCCCATTCGCCGTCGCGTGTGAAGGATAGCAAATCGGCAAGATGCACTTCCTGCATTACAACCCAACTCCCGCCAGACGCCGCCGGATTGCTGCCGTCAGGTCCTCGGCTTCAGCGAATTGCCTCTCAAGCTGCTCCCGCAATGAGGAAAATCGCTCCGCAAACGGCACATCGTCCTCCTCGACATCCGCTGCCCCCACATAGCGTCCCGGCGTCAGCACATAGCCGTGTCCCTTGATCTCTTCCAGTGTGGCGGATTTGCAGAAGCCCGGCACATCCTCATAGGTGCCCGCGTCCGCCTCTCCGCGCCACGCGTGGTAGACCCCGGCGATCTTCGCCACGTCCTCGTCGGAAAATTCCCGGCGGGTGCGGTCGGCCATGAAGCCCAGCTTGCGGGCGTCGATGAACAGAACCTCGCCCTGCCGGTCGCGGAACCGGCCATTCTTCTTATTGCGGCTGAGGAACCACAGGCAGGCGGGAATCTGGGTGGAAAAGAACAACTGCCCCGGCAGGGCGATCATGCAATCGACCACGTCGGCCTCGACCATGGCGCGGCGGATGACATCCTCGCCGCTCTGCGCCGACGACATCGAGCCATTCGCCAGCACCACACCCGCCGTGCCGTTGGGGGCGAGGTGGTGCAGGATGTGCTGGAGCCACGCGTAGTTGGCGTTGCCGACCGGCGGCGCGCCGTAGGCCCAGCGAACATCTTCGCGCAGCCGCTCGCCGCCCCAATCCGACACGTTGAAGGGTGGGTTGGCCAGGATGAAATCGAACTTCTTGTCGCGCCATTCGTCCTTGTGGAAGCTGCCCTCGTTGTTCCAGGCGATGCCGCTGGCGTCGATACCGCGCACCGCAAGGTTCATCTTGGCCAGCCGCCAAGTGGTGTAGTTGCTTTCCTGCCCATAAATGGCGAGCTGGCCGATCCGCCCGCCGTGCGCTTCCAGAAACCGTTCGGTCTGGACGAACATGCCACCGGAACCGCAGCAGGGATCATAGACCCGGCCTTCCACCCCGCGCGCCGGATCGGGAAAGGGTTCCAGCATGTCGACCAGCACCCGCACCACCGAGCGGGGCGTATAGAACTCGCCGCCGCGCTTGCCTTCCGCACCGGCGAAGCCGCCCAGGAAATATTCATAGACGCGGCCCAGCAGGTCACGGGCCGCACCACCCTCGACGCCAAGGGCGATGCCGGAAATCAGATTGACCAACTCGCCCACCATCACCTTGTCGAGGGCGGGGCGGTTGTAATCCTTGGGCAGAACGCCTTTCAGCGTCGGGTTCTCCGCCTCGATGGCGGTCATTGCCTCGTCGATCAGCTTGCCGATGGTCGGCTGCGGGGCATTGGCCTGAAGATGGGACCAACGCGCCTCCTTCGGCACCCAGAAGATGTTTTCGCCAAGATACTCGTCGCGATCCTCGGCCGCCTCCGGGTCTTCCCGCAGCAAGGCCTCATGCCGCGCCTCGAACGCCAGAGAGATATGCCGCAGGAAGATCAGACCCAGAACGACGTGCTTGTAATCCGACGGCTCCAGGTTCTTCCGCAGCTTGTCCGCGGCCAGGAACAAATCACGCTCGAAATCCGCTTGCTTCTCCGCGGCCGTCTTCTGTTCCGGTTTCGGGGCTTCTGGGTTCTTACGCGGACGGCCTCGGGCCATGACGGATGTCCTTCAACGGATTGGTACGCAAACTGCTCATTCCGATGGGAGCGACGGCGACCGAACAGCCTATCGCCGCCCGGACCTCCACAGCACCCTGGCCCGCTTTCGACACGGCGGCCGGCTGGTGTGCCGCCGTGCCTATCGAAAACGGGAGGAGGGAGATTGGCCAATTCTCGTATAGGGAGCAACGGGATTATGCGCTTGCGGCGTTGCAAGCGGATGGCCTGGCCGGGTTGCGGGTGGCCCAGCCATGAGGGTCGGCCATCAGCGGCCGAGCGGCATGGCATCACGCCGACAATGCACGAAGAGCCTCAAGCCCGCACGCGAAGAGGTGAATCCCCCTCTTCGCGGAGCCGGCATAGAATAGAAAAGGCGCTATCCGATCGGGAGGCGCTGGTGGAACTGGTGGGCGTGGCTGTCGATCATCGCGGCGATGCTGTCCCACATGCTGCAGGCAGATGTTGCCGTCCACAGGCCGCGCAGCGAGTCGACATAGGTGGCAGCGGCGTGCCGATCAGTGACGGCACCTGTGCCGGCAGCAGAGGCCGGGCGACGGCCGAGACCGACAGCATCGCAATGTCCACCGGCCGGCCCTGTCGCACCCGGTCCAGGGCGTAGGCGGTCAGAGCGGCGCGGACCCGCCGTTCTTCGGCCTCGCCCAGCTCGCGCGCCCGCCAGTATCGTCCCTGACGCTTGCCATTCCTGATGCTACGTTGGAAGATACGTGGAATGATCGCCTGTTATTGTTGCGCCTGAGGATAGCTATCAAAGCTATACCCCCTTATCAGCGCTCAAATTTACTAGAAACACACTTTATTGGAGAAACTTTGAGTTTATAAATTATATCTTGCCGGCATGTCGCATCGTAAGATGCACGCAAGTTGCATAACACAAAAATGACAGGACAGAAAATGAACATTAAATATTGCAGATTTTATTCGGCTACTGGGATTTATAACCCTGATCCTTGCATGGATATCATGCTGTTAAGCGATGATGATGTTACAGTCAGATTGCTCGGCGCCGAGTCTTTCGAACTTATTTTGAAATCCATCCTGATACCATTTGGGAAAGAATTATCAGACCTAGATGATGAGAAGCAAACGAGAATTAAATCAACTATGCGGTCATATCAAATTCACAGTGACCTCAATGCAATTCTCTATATATCGGTGCTAAAGTCATTTTCTATTGAAGATCTAGATAACTTTAAGGACGATGAAGGTATAAATTTAGAAAAACTCCCCCATAAGTCGATATCGTCCAGAGCATTTGGAGTGACCGCAAGCGCAATATCGTTGGCCAGATATTCTAAAATATCGAAAGAATTTGAATTTATATTTGAAGGATACTATGTTCTTAACATTGCGAATGGCAATCACACTAATGTTAACAACAGAAGACGTATACATGATAGAATGATTTCCAATATTCTTGAAGAAGAAATACAAACTGCGGTTCAGTTATCTAAATTTTTTCAGGACAATAATGAGTTAACGTTAGTTATTGATCTATACTCTAAGTCCATGGAACCTTACGAGCTAGGATTTCTGCATGCTTTTATTTCTGCTTGGACCGCATTAGAAGTATTTATTGCAACTCAATTTAAAAAAATTCAAGGTAATGTCAATATTACTCTAAATGAGGCTCCGGTGCATGACATCTTTTCCAAGAGAATTCACGAGGTAATGAAGGATAAATATCGCTTACTTGATAAATTTTCTGCTCTCTCAAGCCACCTCAATGATCCGAACGCAAATGAACACATAAATTTGCTGAAAAAATCTAAAATTATTCGGGACGGTTTTTTTCATAGCATGTCATGTTCAATTCAAGATCTTCCGTTAAATGATATTCAATATCTAGTGGACAAATATTTGAAGCTTTATCTGACAAAAGAGAAGAAAATAAATGGTGCTTTTATCAAAAAATCTGGATAATACTTTGCACATCTAGTTGATATCAAAACATATCGCAATAGGCAATTTCAGCAAACGACCTTAATGTTCAGATGCGTTGTTATGCAACTCCACCACATGCCGCACCACGTCGGCCGCCGCCGGATCGGGCGCTACCATCACCAGCAGGTAGCGTCGCACGCCGTCCAGCTCGACGGTGATGGCGCCGGGATCGGCCGGATCCGTGTGCCAGGGCAGCGACAGCGCCGCTGCGAAGCGTGACTCACGCGGCGGTGACGGCTCCTTCGCCGGCTGGGCGGATGGGGCGATGACCTCGACCGGACGGTCAACCGGCCGGGCTGGCGGCTTCAGCGCTGCCACCTCGGCCCGCGTCACCGTCGGATGGATCGTGCCGGCGTCCAGGGCCTGCTGGCGCGTCTCGTCCGGCAGCGTCGCGATGGCGTAGAGGGTGCCCATCGCTTCCGGCAGCCGGTCCAGCTGCACCTTGCCCTCATCCACAAAGTCAGCGATCTCGCGCAGCTTGCGGGCGGTCGAGGTACTGAACGGTAGGTCGTTCGTCACCATCGCCTCGTATTCGCCGTGCAGCAGCGCCTCCTTGGCCTCGTTCAGACGCCGGCCCACCGCCACGGTGGCCTCCAGCGCGTTGGTCCATTCCCGGCGGATGTCGGCGGCGAACTCGGCGCGGGTGGTCAGGGTGCGCGGCTTGGCCAGCATCGACAGGCGGGCATTCCCCAGGCTGCGGGCGGTCGGTGCCATCGTCAGACTCCCATCTCGGTGGAAAGGTAGGCCCACAGGTCGCGGAACAGCGGGCCGGTGCGGGTGCCGGGGATCTCGGCCGTGCCCAGGCCGGCCATGAAGCTGCGCGGCACTTCCTGAAGCAGCGGGATCTCCACCGGCGCCGGCGTGCCCATGCCGGCGACGATGGCGCGTGCGTCGGCGGTCTCGCGCAGGCGCGGCTGGATCTGGCTCAGCAGCAACCGCATCGGCCGGCGCCGGCTGTGCAGATAGGGCAGCATGGCCTGCATGCTGACCAGATCCTCCGGTCCCGGCCGCACCGGCACCAGCACCAAGTCGGCCGCGTCGAACAGCAGCGCCGTCGATTCGGGGAAGAACTCCACCGCGGTCGGCGTGTCGATCACCAGCAGGTCGAGGCCCTGTGGCGTCGGCCGCTCCGTTACCTCGCCCAGCACGCGCTGCTCGCCAGCGATCCGCGCGACGTCGGCCGGGCGCAGGCTGTGCCAGTGCGTCAGACTGCCCTGCGGATCCGTGTCCAGCGTACCCACGCGCAGCCCGGCCGTCGCAGCCGCCACCGCCAAATTGCGGACGGTCGCCGTCTTCGGCCCGCCGCCCTTTCCCTGCACCACCAGGATCGTCTTCATGTTCCAGCCCCCAAAGTGTTCACGCGTGAACACTTTCCCGTTTTCCCCACGCCGCCGCTCCGCGCTGTCGGCGGAACGGCGGCACCCGATTCGTTGCCGCCGCTTCAGCGGTCGGCCTTGCCCCGTTCCCGCCGCTGCTGGGCGTGGAAGAGGCGCATCAACTCCGCCGTGGTCAGCAGCTTGCCGTCGACCAGATGCAGCGCGCCGTTCCGGTAGACCCGCAGCCCGGCCGCGCGCAGCACCTCCACGGCGCGGTACACGCCCGGCTCCTCCGGCTGGACCTGCACAGGCCGGTGTCGCGCAGTGCGCGGCGGCACGCCCAGATCCAGGGGCAGCTGCTGGCCGGCCCGGCTCATGACCGCCGGCCCCGCCGCAGCGCGCCGCCGTTTCCGTTGCCCCCTCCGACCGAAGCGCTCATCCCTGCCCCCTCCCCCCCTTGCGCGAGCTGCTGCACCATGCCGCCGTTTCTCAAGCCGCCACGGTGCCGGCACCGCCACCCTGAAGCTGCTTCTGAAGCGCCTGGATCAGCGTGGGGACAATCGACGGCAGCGCGTCGCGCACGGCCTGCTGGGCGGCCAACTGGACCGCCTGCGCCAGATCCGGCGGCAACCCACCGGCCGGCGCCACACTGCCCGCCCCGTCCGCCCGGTCGAGCGCCCAGCCCAGCCACTTCCCCAGCTCCTCCGGCGTCGGCCGGTACCCGTCGCGCAGCCGCTCTTTCTGCGCATCCTCCAGCCACTCGACCGCCAAGGCCGCGCGCTGGGTGTCGCCCAGAATCTCAGTTGCTCTCTGCACGATTCTCGGCTGCCAGCCACGATTCCGCTCCGCCCCCGGATAGCCGTGGGGTTCATCCGCCGCAGAACGTCCGCCGGAAATCGGAAGGGGAAGGTGACGCTGGCGGCGGTCAGGATTCTGGCCTGTCGCAGTTTTCACCGCCCGCGCCCCTCTATTTCTATTATTTAGATCTATTTCGGGCGGCAGAGCTGCGCCGCAGTTTCCGGCTGAATTGCCGCAGTTTGTGGACGCCAGCGCCGCAGTTTCTCCGTCGCCGTCCGAAAACGCGCCGCAGTTTCGCTCGGATATAGCGGCATCCGCGCCGCTGTTCTCCGCGCCGCCGCCGATCATGCCGCTGTTTGCGCCCGGAACTGCGGCGGCCATGCCGCTGTTTCGGCCGCCCTCTCCCACCCCATGCCACCCGTCCGCCGCGGTTTCGCCGCTGAACCGGGCGGCAACTGCGGCATAGGTGCCGCCGTTTGCCATGGCGAACAGATCGTCGGGCAGGCCATAGGCGTCGGCGATGCCGCAGTTTTCCAGCTGAACGGCGGTCGCCCCCAGCCAGTGTTTGCTGAAGCGGTAGCGGGTGGAGCGGGCCCGTCCGCCGCCCTTTCGGTCCACCTCGATGATGCCGGCGCCCAGCAGCCAGGACAGGCCGCGCTGAACGGTGCGGCGGTCGCACCGCATAGCCCGCGCCAGCTTGTCGGCGCCGATCCACGCCACCAGCTCGCCGCAGCGGACGAAGATCGACTCGTCGCTGCGCCTGACCAGCAGCAGCGCCAGCACCCGGCGCTTGTCGGTCAGGCCCGGCGCCAGGCCCAGCGCGTCCTGGAACAGCTCGCGCAGGAGGTAGAAGGGGGAACGCTTGTCCGCTTGGATCATGCCGCCCCCGCTGTGTGAGGGGATGCAGGCCGCCGCAGTATTCGACCAGGACGACGCGGGCATAACAGCGGCACCGGCACGACACGGTCGAAGTGGATCGGTGCGGCGGTGACGCTCATGGTCGCAAACCCATACTTCCGTGCGCCATTCCGGCCTATCTGGCTGACTTCCATGAACGGCATGACGCACCTAGTTTTCGTTGGTCGAAGACGGCAATGGGCTCGCGCGGCAGCCGCCACGCAGAGCGCAACCTGTTTGACATCGGCAGCAGCAGAGTCCGGGGCGGTCGCAGGCACGACCGCTCCGTCTGCCGGCGGGCCTCGCACGGCAGCGCGCCGCCGGCAGGCGCAAAGGGGCGACACCGCCACTGCGGCATAGCTCCCGGTGATGTGGATGGATCTCGGATCTTTTCGCAGGCGGAACGGTCGCCCGCGGGCGGTCATTCGCGCTCTCGCGCGACGGCGGCGTTGGTGGCCGTCCGGACCGATGCCAGTGTCTGCAGGCGTGCCGTCCCACGGCGCAGGAGCGCCGCCAGCTCGATCGCTTCGCCGTCGTTCAGCTCGGCCAGCGATTGCGCGTTGCAGAGCGTCCGCACCACCTTATCGATGGTCGCCCACTTCACCGCTGCCGCAGCCTCGAAGGCTGGCCACGTATCGAGGACGGCGCACTGGGCAGGCGTCAGATGAGATGGATCAAGCCCAGCCATCACGCCTCCCCAGGAACAGAACTGCGGCCGGCGCCGGCTGGAACTGGCGCCGGCCGCGATCGCATCCCGGCCACGGACAAGGGAAGACCGGGAGCGAACCGAAGGCCCATGCGGAGCGGGACCACACAGGTTGGAAGGAGGACGAACTCGGGAGGCCCCCGATTGACCAAAGCAATCGGCCAGCACCTAACTTCTCAGGCGTCACCGCCGGTCGCAGCCCATGAGCTTGGCTGTTGCGCAGAGCGCGGAATACGAGCGATGCTTCCCCGATAAACAACTGGTGATCTTCGCACATGAGCATACGTCCCCCCGGCTATCCGCTGATCGACAGCGCAGGAAGAGCGCGTGAACGCCGCACTCGCGGTCCTTTGGATGGTTGAGCGGTTTCCAGCGCCTCTCGAGTGATGCCTTGAAGGCCGAGACGAGAAGCTGCACGCGCGACAATCCCCCAGTAACGCGGTGGAATTCCGTTCCTCCGCCACTTGTAGACGGCTTCACGATCAACAGGGCTGCCTTCGGCCTCCAAGGCCGCTGCCATGTTCGTGCCGCCACCGAAAGCGGATATGACATGATCGTGCGTGAGCATGCACCAACAGTCCGAAAATATTTCGGACAAGTCAACGGGAATTCTTCGGACAAGGTTCCCGGCGATGTCGGGGATGATTCCATCTCACTGATGGAATCGGAATCTATGCCTCCCAAATCAGAAAAGGCCTACGCGGTCGCGGCCGGACGCAGATTGCGAGCCACCCGCGAAGCGTTGGGGTATGTAACTGGTCGGGAATTTGCCCAGCTTACAAATGTCTCGGAAGACGTGCTGTCTTCTTGGGAAAGAGGAAAAGCTCTCGTCAGGCCTTGGTATATCTCCACGCTAAAAGAGCGTTGGGGAATAACGCAAGATTGGATTTATGACGGCGAAATTAAAGGATTAGAGTTTTCGCTAGGCACCAGATTGAAGGATCTCGACTTACAATCTTCCCCCTCTGGCGAAAGAAGTGACTTATCGGAAAGCGATCCCGAGCCAAGCAATAGATTAGCAGCCCAGAGATAGTAAAGATTTTCCAATGCATGATTACGACTGAATGAGACTTTTACATTAGCACACCAATCTGAAAACTTGAAGAATGACCTTGGAAGGTAGCGGGTTGAGCCACGACCTCACCCTGTGCGTGTCCGAAAATTTTTCGGTTTTCTCGCCCATCAGCCGTTGACCTGTCCGAAAATAATTCGGACAATGTGCGTCGAATCACGCACGAGGTAAAGGATGATGGACGTCTCCATTAAGGTCCCACTTCAGCGTCGTGCCGGTGCGCAGAACGTATCCATGGACCGATCCTTCGCGCCGTCGCACTCCGAAAAGCTGGAGAGCACGCTGCGGCACATGGTTCCGGCGCTGCCCAAGAAGGGCGCGACGCCGTTGGTCACTTACAACGTGGTGGTCAACAACCGATGGACGGTACATCGGACATCTATGCGGCTCGACGTGACGTCATGGCTGTTGCTGGATCACATCGCGGAGGCGGAAGGGTACGCGAACCGCGATGTCCTGATCAGCGCCGTGCATGAGCGGTTCCACGCCGACGATCTGCCGCTCACCTCTCTGATCCGTCTTTTCCTCCAGACCTACACAGCGCCGAATGCCGTGCTGTCCTTCCTGGGCCAGGAACGCCGCACCAATGGCTGCGGGTTCCCGACCAATCGGGCGAGTAACTGACATGACCGGTGCAGGGCAAGAGACCGCGGCCGGGGCCCGCCTCGTCCAGTGGCATCTGGAGGAAGCCGGCCGGGCCGAGTTGGAGGCTGGGGAAACCGCCCTCTCCTTCCGACGCAAGCGCCTGCTGTCCGCCGCGCTCTATCACCGCGACTGCGCCGAACTGGCGCGGGAGGAACTGCCGTGATCTCCACCCTCGAAGCAACCGACTGGCAGGTGTGCCACGCGGCGCGGTTCGACACCCCGGCCGACGTCCGCCGGATCCAATTCCGGCAGGGCGAGCGGCTGGTCATCCTCGCCGTCGGCGAGGTCCCGGTCGTGTGCGACATCCTCGCCCCCGGCGTCTACAGCGTGGACATCCCCACCCACTACCCGCGCGCCGTCTTCCCCGTGCTGGTGGTCGCCGTGCCCTCCCCCATCGCCTACCTGCTGGCGCATGGCGGACCGACGCGGGCTCTGCCAGCCGTCCCACTGGCCGACCCGCACACGGGAGGCCGAACGTGACCGTCGCTCTTTGCCGGATGGAGGTGAGCCTTGGCCGCCCGAGTCTCTGACCTCGAAGGCTTGCCGTACTGGCCGCGCATGCTCAGCCGCGCCCAGGCGGCACGCTATGTCGGTGTTTCGCCCAGCCAGTTCGCCAAGGAAGTCGAGGAAGGCCGCTGGCCGGAGCCTGAACGCCGCGGCGGCGCAGGCCGGCGCACCGCCCGCCTACTGTGGGACCGGCTGCTGTTGGACAGACGGCAGGACGAGCGCAGCGGGCTTGTGCAACACTCATCCACAACGGGCACGGCGGGCGCTGACGAATGGGCAAGGTGGAGTTGACGGTCCTGCGCATGAAGCGGGTGGCTGGGCGCTGGTATTGGCGCACCACCCCGGCGGTCAAGGCGCTGGGCTTCAGCGACGAAGCTCTGGGCGATGACACGGACAAGGCGATTGCCCGCGCTCGCGAACTGAACGCAGAGGTCGAGGCCGAGCGGGTCCGCCGCTCCGGCCTTCAGCCCGCGATCCTCCCGAACAGCGTGGCCGACCTCATCGCGAAGTATCAGGCCTCCCCGCAGTACGCCAAGCTCGCGCCGAAGACCAAGCATGAATACCGGCTCTTGCTGAACCGGATCGAAAAGGTGGCCGGCAACAAGCTGGTGGCCAGCATCACCAGAGCTTGGCTGGTGACGGGCTATGAGGCGGTGCAGAAGAAATCCGGCCTCGCCACCGCCAACGCCGTGATGCGGGTCTGGCGCATCGTGCTGGGCCATGCCTGCGACCGCGGCATGATCGACGTGTCGCCGGCAGATGGGATGCGGCTGATCGGCACGCAGGCTCGGACGCAGCTGTGGACACCGGATCAGGTCGAGACCTTCTGTGCCGCCGCCATCGAGGCCGGCCGGGAGTCACTGGCGCTCGCGGTTCGGCTGGCGCTCGACATCGGCCAGCGGCAGGGGGACATCCTGGCGCTGAAATGGTCGGACTATGACGGCACGGCGTTCAGCCTGGTGCAGGGGAAGACCAAGCATGCCCTGCGCGTGCCGGTGACGCCGTCCATGCAGGCGCTGCTGGGGAAGGTGAAGCGCGACGCCGTACAGGTGATCGTCAGCGAGGCGACCGGCCGGCCGTACCAGAAATTCCACTTCGGCCACGAGTTCGCCCGGATCCGTGCGCTCGCCCAGCTGCCGGCGGAGCTTCAGTTCCGCGATCTGCGCCGGACCGCCGCCACCGAGCTGGGCGCGGCCGGCGCCACCGATGACGAGATCCGGGCGGTGACGGGGCACCGGTCCCGCGGCGTGGTCGCAGTCTATGTCCGGCCCGATGATCGCATGGCGGCGGCTGCGCAGAGGAAGCGCCATAAGGGAAGAAAAGCGCAACCTTGAGCAGAACATCCCGGAACGCTGCCGGAACGGCGAAAATGGGCAAGTGGGAAAACGCAAATTTTGCAGGTGGGAAAACGCTACATCTGCCGGAAATGAAAAGGCCCCGAAAGCTGTTTGCTTTCAGGGCCTTAGAAACTGGTGCCGCAACAGGGATTTGAACCCCGGACCTACTGATTACGAATCAGTTGCTCTACCCCTGAGCTACTGCGGCGTCGTTGTGGCGCGGAACATAGCGAGGTGCTTGCCGGGATGCAAGCGGTGAATTTCGGAAAAATCGGCCGGCCGTCCTCAAACCTGCCATGCACCCGAAAGCCTTAACCATGCTGCCGGATCACCTCCAGGAAGGCGTCGGCGTAGCGCTCCAGCTTGCGGCCGCCAACCCCCGGCAGATGGGCGAAGGTGGCGTGGTCGCGGGGGCGCTGGGCCACCATCTCCAACAGCGTACTGTCGTGGAAGATCACATAGGGCGGCACGCTTTGCGCCTTGGCCAGAGCCGTCCGGCAGTCCTTCAACGCATGCCACAGCGCGTCGTCCGCCGCCGACAGCGCTCCGCGGGCGCCGGAGCGCGACACGCCCTCCCCGCTCCCGCCGACCGACCCGCCCCGCGCGGTGTGGCGGCGGAGCGCGTCGTGGACGCCGCGGCGGCGTTCCAGCACCGGGTCCTTGCGTAGCTTCACCACCCGCTGCCCCTTGATGACGGCCACCCCGGCATCGGTCAGGCGGAAACCGCCATAGCCCTCCAAATCGACGGTCAGCAGCCCGGTCGCGACAAGCTGGCGGTAGACCGACTGCCATTCGACCTTGGTCAGATCCTTGCCGACGGCGAAGGTCTTCAGCTGGTCATGGTTCTGCTGCACCACCTTCTCGGTGGCGTTGCCGACCAGCACGTCGATCAGATGGCCGGCGCCATAGCGCTGCCCGGTGCGGTAGACCGCCGACAGCGCCTTCTGCGCGGCGATGGTGCCGTCCCAGGTCTCGACCGGGTCCAGGCAGGTGTCGCAGTTGCCGCAGGGCTCCGGCAGCGTCTCGTTGAAATAGTTCAGCAGCACCTGACGGCGGCAGTCCGACGTCTCGCAGAAGCCCAGCAGGGCCTCCAGCTTGCCGCGCTCGACCCGGCGGTGGCTGTCGCCCGCCTCCGACTGCTCCAGCATCTGGCGCAGCATCACCACGTCGGCCATGCCGTAGGCCATCCAGGCATTGGCGGGCAGTCCGTCGCGGCCGGCGCGGCCGGTCTCCTGATAATAGGCTTCCAGGCTCTTGGGCGGGTCGAGGTGGCAGACGAAACGGACGTTCGGCTTGTCGATGCCCATGCCGAAAGCGACGGTGGCCACCATCACCAGACCTTCGCTCTTGATGAAGCGGTCCTGGTTGGCCTCGCGCGTCTCGGCGGGCAGCCCGGCATGGTATGGCAGAGCCTCGCGGCCCTGTTGATTCAGCCAAGCCGCGACCTCCTCCACCTTGTTGCGCGACATGCAATAGACGATGCCGGCATCCTCCGGATGGTTGTCGCGCAGGAAGGCCAGCATCTGCTGGCGCTCGCTCTTCTTCGGCACCACGCGGTAGGTGATGTTGGGCCGGTCGAAGCTGGACAGGAAGACGCGGGCGTCGGTCAGCCCCAGCTTGTCCTTGATCTCGGCGCGGGTCTGCACGTCGGCGGTGGCGGTCAGCGCGATGCGCGGCACCATCGGGTGGCGTTCGTGCAGGATCGACAGCTGCAGATATTCGGGCCGGAAGTCATGGCCCCACTGCGACACGCAATGCGCCTCGTCCAGCGCGAACAGCGCCAGCCGGGTGCGGTCGAGCAGGTCGAGGAAGCGCGGCGTCACCAGCCGTTCCGGCGCGACATAGACGAGGTCGATCTCGCCCTGCACCATCGCCCGTTCCACCTCCCGCGCCTCGGCCGGGCCGAGGGAGGAGTTGAGGAAGGCGGCGCGCACGCCCAGTTCCCGCAATGCGGTCACCTGATCGCGCATCAGGGCGATCAGCGGCGACACCACCACCGTCACCCCGTCGCGCACCAGCGCCGGGATCTGGTAGCACAGCGACTTGCCGCCGCCGGTCGGCATCAGCACCAGCGCGTCGCCGCCGCGCACCACATGGTCGATGATGTCGGCCTGCTGGCCGCGGAAGGAGTCGTAGCCGAACACCGTCCGCAGCGCTTCGAGCGCCGTGGCCGGCGGTTGACCGGGCGCATCGTCCGACGCGCCCAGATTGCCGTAGGAAAACAACGAATCCACGCCGATGCGGTTCAGGAAAGTGGTGCCGGAGATCCGGCTTGTCGTCTCAACGCCCCATCATGTCGCACAGATCGCCTCCGGGGCAAAGCCGCAAAGGGTCGCGTCCGGGAACAAAGGTCGGACCTTCCCGGACGGCCACCGGGCGCCACCACACATTGGTGTGGAAAGGTAGCGTCTGCTCATCGTTCACGTGCAGACTGAAAACGGCGGATGGGTGGTCCATCCGCCGTTTCAGAAGGAGGAAGGTGGCATGAGCAAAATGCCGTTCTTCCTGGTGCTCCAGTGGCGGAGATGGCGGATCGAGATCCGCCTGATCCGGCGCTAAGCACTGGAAGCGTGCCGGCGGGTGCAGCAACATCCGCCGGCCACCTCCGAAAAATATACAACCGCGCAGGCCGATTTTCAACGCGCGGTATCGCGCCTTACAGCAGATCCCGCAGCATCGCCACCAGCGGCACGTCGGCCGGCGGCATCGGGTAATCGCCCATCCGGTTCGGATAGACCCAGGCGAGCTTCTGCCCTTCCCGCGGCATCACGTCGCCTTCCCACACCCGGCAGACATAGAGCGGCATCAGCAGATGGAAACGCTCGTAGCTGTGCGACGCGAAGGTGAAGGGGGCGAGGCAGCTGGCCGCCGTGTCGATGCCCAGTTCCTCCTTCAACTCGCGCACCAGCGCGGCTTCCGGCGTCTCCCCGGCATCGACCTTGCCGCCGGGGAATTCCCACAGGCCGGCCAGCGACTTGCCGGGCGGGCGCTGGGCCAGCAGCACGCGCCCGTCGGCATCGACGAGCGCCACCGCGACGACCAGCAGAACCGGCAGCGAGCCGGGTGCGGGGGTGGAGCTGGGATCGAAACAGGCGGTCATGCGGAACCCTCTCGGCGGGCCGGCCACTCGGCGGCGGTGATTTCGAAACAGGGCGCCAACACGCTTCGCCCGCGAGCGGGAAAGTCTTGCCGGCGTTCGCCCCGCTGCCGCAAACCGGCTTTGCGGAGCAAGGCCTGGGACGGCAGGTTGTCGGGATCGGTGGCGGCCCAGATCTGCGACAGGCCGAGCGGATCGAAACCGACACCCAGCATCGCGGTCACCATCTCCAGCCCATAGCCGGCACGATGGTACGGCGTGCCGACCCAATAGCCGATCTCGGCGCTGTCGGGCCGGTCAAGGTCCAGCTGCAACCCGACGCTGCCGACAGGGACGCCATCGGCTGTCCGCACCGCCAGAAAGGCGAGAGCGGCGCGGTCGGCATGGTTCCGCGCCGCCAGCTCCACCCAGCCATGGCCATCGGCAACCGTGTAGGGATGCGGGACCCGGGCGAGCCAGCGCACAACCTCCCAGTCGCCGATCAGCGGCACGAAGTCCGGCACGTCCTCATGCCGGAAGGCGCGGAGCAGCAGCCGCGGCGTCGCAACGCTGCCGGGCCAGGGCTCCGCTCCGCCGCCTGTCAAGCCGTCAACTCCGCCAAACCGTCAGCTCCGCCAAGCCATTAGCTGCGATAGCTGCCGTTGATGTCGATGTAGCCGTGGGTCAGGTCGCAGGTCCACACCTTCGCCGTCCCCTTGCCCAGGCCGAGGTCGATGTCGATGTCGACCTCCTTGCCCTTCATGTGAGCGGTGACTGGCGTCTCGTCGTAACCCGGGACCTCCATCCCCTCGGCGCAGATCAGGGTGCCGCCGACGGTGATCCTGATCAGGTCGCGGTCGGCGCGCTCACCGGCGCGGCCGATGGCGGCGACGATGCGGCCCCAGTTGGCGTCCTCGCCGGCGATGGCGGTCTTGACCAGCGGCGAGTTCGCCACCGTCATGCCGATCCGCTTGGCGGCGGCGTCGCTGTCGGCGCCGCGCACGGTGATGGCGATGAACTTGGTCGCCCCCTCGCCGTCACGCACCACCTGCAAGGCCAGATCGAGCAGCAGATCCTCCAGCGCGGCGCGGAACTCCGCCAGCTCGGCGGCATCGGCGCTCGCCACCGGGGCGTTGCCCGCCTTGCCCGTCGCGAACAGCAGCAGCGTGTCGCTGGTCGAGGTGTCGCCATCGACGGTCACGGCGTTGAAGGTGCGCTCGGTGAACTCCGACAGCATGTCCTGCAGCGCGGTGGCGGCGATGGCGGCGTCGGTGAAGACGAAGCCCAGCATCGTCGCCATGTCCGGCGCGATCATGCCCGAACCCTTGGCGAAGCCGGCGATGGTCACCGTCGTCCCGCCGATCCTGGCGGTGCGCACCGACCCCTTGGGGAAGGTGTCGGTGGTCATGATGGCGCGGGCGGCCTTTTCCCACGCGGCCGAATCGGCGGCAAGGCTCGGGGCCATCGGCGCCAGGCACTTGCCGATGGCGTCGGCGGCCAGCGGGATGCCGATCACGCCGGTGGACGCGATATAGACCTCGTCCGGGGCGCAGCCGGCCAGCTCGGCGGCGGCGGTGACGGTCGCCTGCACGGTGGCGTCGCCAGCCTTGCCGGTGAAGGCGTTGGCATTGCCGGCATTCACCACCACGGCGCGCGCCGACCCCTTGGGCAGGCTGTCGCGGCACCAGATCACCGGGGCCGAGCAGGTCAGCGACCGGGTCAGCACGCCCGCCACGCTGGTGCCGGGATCCAGCACGGCCAGCAGCAGATCGTCGCGGCCCTTGTATCGGATGCCGCTGTTCGCCGTGGCGATGCGCACGCCCGCGATGGGCGGCAGCGTCGGGAAGCTTGCGGGAGCCAAGGGGGAGAGGGTCGTGGCCATGAAGGAAATTCCCGTGGTGGGGAGTGGTGGTGGCGTGGTGGAGCGATGAAAATGCGGAGCCTCAGGCCCCCATCGCCCTCTTCTCCGCAGGTGCGGGAAAAGGGGCGACGGGAGCCTGAGCGCCGGAGCTTACTTCTTCGCCGGTTCCGCCGGAGCGGCAGGCGCCGGGGTGGCCGGAGCGGCGGCCGGCTCTTCCTTCGGCATCGGCGAACCGTCGAGCTGGAAGGTCTCGACCTTCGCCTTGCCGCGCAGTTCCTCGACCAGGGCAGTGACCATGTCCTTCGACAGGGTCTGCTCCAGCTGCGGCTTCACTTCGTCGAGCGTCGGCTGCGGCTGGGTCCGCTTGTCCTCGACCTTGATGATGTGATAGCCAAACTGGGTCTTGACCGGCTCCTTGCTGATCTCGCCCGGCTTCATGGCGAAGGCGGCATTGGCGAAGGGCTCGACCATCGCATCCTTGGTGAAGTAGCCGAGGTCGCCGCCCTGGGCCGCCGCAGCGGCGTCCTTGGACTTCTCCTTGGCCAGCTTGGCGAAATCGCCGCCCTTCTTCAGCTGGGCGATGATGGCCTTGGCCTCGTCTTCCTTCTCGACCAGGATGTGGGCGGCCTTGACCTCCTCCTGCGCCGGGTTCTCCTTCAGGTAGTCCTGATAGGCCTTGTTCAGCGCCTCCGGCGTCACGCGGGCCTTGATTTCCTTCTGGATGTAGGCGCGCTGCACCGCGCGCTCCTCGGCGCGCTTGATCTCGTCCTTCACCTCGGCCGAATCAGCCAGACCCGCCTTGTAGCCGGCCGAGGAGACCAGCTTGCCGCTGACCAGCTGGTCGATCACCGCCGGATAGATCATCTCGATCGGCATCTGCTGCACCTGCGGCGGCAGCTGCGAGACCATGCGGGTGACGTCCGACTTGTGCAGCTCCTCGCCGTTGACGCGGGCGACCACCGGATCGGCCGGGGCGGCCGGAGGCGGAGCAGCGGCGGCAGCCGGGGCCGGAGCGGCCGGCGCCGGGGTGGCGGGAGCCGGCGTCTGGGCGTGGGCGGCCAGCGCGATGCCACAGGCGGCAACCGACAGGAGCGCGGTGCGGAACACTCGTTGAACCATGGCGTGTCTGTTTCCTTCCGGCGGATGCTTCACAAATGGGCGGCCGATGGGCCGGCGCCCGTTTCGCATGGTCTGCGGCATCGGAGCCATCCGCCGCTCCGCGCCCGATTCCGCAGGGGATTAAGCATGGCTAAGCCGCGCGGGGCAAGGGTCCCCATTGTCCCGCACGCGGCCACCGCCCATTAGCTGTGTTCCGCCGCAGGGGATACCAGCCCCCACCGGCGCCAGCCAACCGCCGCGGCGCTTTCTGGACGCGAATTCATCAAACGGTCATGCCCCCAAGGGGCCTGCCGCCGCCCTGCCGCCGCCCCGCATCCCGCTCTGCACTCCCGCCCCGCCCTCTGCGCAAATGCCGCAACGGCGCCCCAGCCGGCCCGGTCTCGTTGACAGCGCCTTGCCATAGTCCTATGTGAGACCCGTCGATAGGCTGGCCCACATTCCGCTTTACTCCCGAGGTTTTCATGTTCGGCGCTCTCGCCCGCAAGATTTTCGGCACCGCCAACACGCGCGCGGTCAAGGCGCTGCACAAGACCGTGGCTCAGATCAACGCGCTGGAGCCGTCGGTCGCCGCGCTGTCGGACGACCAGCTGAAGGGTCGCACCGACTGGCTGCGCGAACGGCTGGCCAAGGGCGAGACGCTGGACGACATCCTGCCCGACGCCTTCGCCACCGTGCGCGAGGCGGCCAAGCGCGTGCTGGGCCAGCGTCACTTCGACGTGCAGCTGATGGGCGGCATGGTGCTGCACAGCGGCAAGATCGCCGAGATGCGCACCGGCGAAGGCAAGACGCTGGTCGCCACGCTGGCCGTCTACCTGAACGCGCTGGAAGGCAAGGGCGTCCACGTCGTCACCGTGAACGACTACCTCGCCTCGCGCGACAGCGGCTGGATGGCGCGGGTCTACGGCTTCCTCGGCCTGTCGACCGGCTGCATCGTCCATGGGCTGGACGACGACGAGCGCCGCGCCGCCTACGCCGCCGACATCACCTACGGCACGAACAACGAGTTCGGCTTCGACTATCTGCGCGACAACATGAAGTTCCGGCTGGAGGAGCTGGTCCAGCGGCCCTTCAACTTCGCCATCGTCGACGAGGTCGACTCGATCCTGATCGACGAAGCGCGCACGCCGCTGATCATCTCCGGCCCCTCGACCGATTCGTCGGAGATGTATGTCCAGGTCGACCGGCTGATCCCGATGCTGGTGGCCGAGGACTACGAGAAGGACGAGAAGCACCGCACCGTCAGCTTCACCGAAGCCGGCCAGGAGCATATGGAGCAGCTGCTGGCCGAGGCCGGTCTGCTGAAGACCGGCGGGCTCTACGACATCCAGAACGTGGCGCTGGTCCACCATTCGCAGCAGGCGCTGCGCGCCCACATGCTGTTCCAGCGCGACAAGGACTACATCGTCAAGGACGACAAGGTCGTCATCATCGACGAGTTCACCGGCCGCATGATGGACGGCCGCCGCTTCTCCGAGGGTCTGCACCAGGCGCTGGAAGCCAAGGAGAAGGTGACGATCCAGCGCGAGAACCAGACGCTGGCCTCCATCACCTTCCAGAACTATTTCCGCATCTACCCGAAGCTGGCCGGCATGACCGGCACCGCGCTGACCGAGGCGGCGGAGTTCGGCGAGATCTACGGGCTGGAAGTGGTCGACATGCCGACCAACGTCCCGGTCAAGCGCATCGACCATGACGACGAGGTCTATCGCACCGCGACCGAGAAGTACCACGCGATGACCGACCTGATCGAGGACGCGCGCAAGCGCGGCCAGCCGGTCCTGGTCGGCACCACCTCGATCGAGAAGTCGGAACTGCTGTCGGAGCTGCTGACCAAGCGCGGCATCCCGCACAACGTGCTGAACGCCCGCCACCACGAGCAGGAAGCCTACATCGTGGCGCAGGCCGGCCGCGCCGGTGCGGTGACGGTCGCCACCAACATGGCCGGCCGCGGTACCGACATCCAGCTGGGCGGCAATCTCCAGATGCGGATCGAGGTCGAGCTGGCCGACATTCCGGAAGGCCCGGAACGCGACGCCCGCATCCAGCAGATCGAGGCCGAGATCGCGGAAGCGCGCGAGAAGGTCAAGCAGGCCGGCGGCCTCTACGTCATCGGCACCGAGCGGCACGAGAGCCGCCGCATCGACAACCAGCTGCGCGGCCGTTCCGGCCGTCAGGGCGACCCCGGCACCTCCAAGTTCTTCCTGTCGCTGGAAGACGACCTGATGCGCATCTTCGGGTCGGAGCGGATGGACAGCATGCTCCAGCGTCTCGGCCTGAAGGAAGGCGAGGCGATCATCCATCCCTGGATCAACAAGGCCCTGGAAAAGGCGCAGCAGAAGGTCGAGGCGCACCACTTCGAGGTCCGCAAGAACCTGCTGAAGTTCGACAACGTCATGAACGACCAGCGCAAGGTCGTCTACGAGCAGCGCCACGAGGTGATGGAGAGCGAGGACATCGCGGAGGAAATCCGCGAGATGCGCCACCAGATCATCGCCAACATGGTGTCGACGGCGATCCCGGCGAACAGCTACTCCGAGCAGTGGGACATCGACGGCCTGCACGAGGCGGTCAACCGCGTGCTGGGCATGGACCTGCCGGTCCAGGAGTGGGCCAAGGAAGAGGGCATCGCCGAGCCGGAGATCGAGGAGCGCGTGCGCGAGGCCGCCGACCGCAAATATGCGGACAAGGAGGAGGCTTATGGCGCCGAGACGATGCGGCATGTCGAGAAGAGCATCCTGCTCCAGATCCTGGACCAGGAATGGAAGGACCACCTGCTCCAGCTCGACCATCTGCGCCAGGGCATCAACCTGCGCGCCTATGCCCAGAAGGACCCGCTGAACGAGTACAAGCGCGAGGCCTTCGAGCTGTTCGACAGCATGCTGATGGCGCTGCGCGAGCAGGTCACCACCATCCTGATGCATGTCGAAATCCGCATGGCGCCGTCGCAGGAGGAGCTGTTCGCCCGCCAGATGCAGGAGATGCACGAGGGCCGCATGGACCCGGCGCTGGCGATGGCGGGCGATGCTGAAGCGCTGCCCGACGGCATGGTCCGCGCCTCCTCGCTCGCCTCCTCGCTTGTGGGCACGCCGGAAGACCAGCCGCTGCCGGCCGAGGTGATGGAAAACACCCCGCGCAACGCCGCCTGCCCCTGCGGGTCGGGCAAGAAGTTCAAGCACTGCCACGGCCGCATGGCCTGAGGGTCGAAGTCATTCCCCCTCTTCCACCGATCCTGTCCGGGGGAAGAGGGGGCCTTATGAAACCATCCCTCCTCCGTCCCGTTTCCCTTCCGTGACCACGGAGAAACGGGACGCCATGTTCGAAGAATTCAAGAAATTCATCAGCCGCGGCAATGTCGTGGAGCTGGCGGTCGGCATCATCATCGGTGCCGCCTTTACGGGAATCGTCAATTCCCTGGTCAAGGACATCCTGATGCCGCCCATCGGCTGGGTCATGGGCGGCATCGACTTCTCCAACTATTTCTTCAACCTGTCGGGCGGCCAGTACGATTCGCTCCAGACCGCTGAGAAGGCAGGTGCGGCCACCATCAACTACGGCCGCTTCATCAACGCCTGCATCAATTTCCTGATCGTGTCGGGCGCCCTGTTCATGATCGTCCGGCAGGTCAACCGGCTGCACATCCTGCACAGGGAAACGCCGAAGGTGCCGCCGCGGCAGGAACAGCTGCTGGAGGAAATCCGCGACGCCCTGCGCGCCCAGGCGAACGACCGGGCCGGCAATCAGTCCACCCCCCGGCCCGCCGCCCCACCCGCCGACCGCTCGCCCTGATCCCTTGCCGGGCGCACCGGCTGCCGTCGGCGCGGGAGCTTGTCACAAACGTGCAAGAACCCCTCGTTGCCGCAGCGCGTCGAACGGGTTACCTTCTTCGATAAGCTGGCGATGGCGGCGAGGAGATGGCCTCGCATGCCTGCGCTGTCCATGACCTCGACAAGGGCCATGTCCATGTCCGCCACGCGCTGTCCATCGACCGTTCCGCCCGGGGTGCCTCCATGATGAGGCCCAAGGCGATCCCCATGGCGCTTCCCATGGCGATCCGCAGCGCGCGGACCGCGGTCTCGCGGCTGCTGGCGATCCTGCTGCTGTCGCTTCTGGCCGGCGACCCGGCGGCGGCGATCAACACGCCGGTGCCAGCCCAGCTTCCGGAGACCGGCCCCCGCCCGGCCGAAATCCGGGTGACGCTGGACAACAATTACCCGCCCTACAGCTTCCACACGCCGGACGGCACCCATGTCGGCATCGTGAAGGACATGTGGATGCTGTGGTCGCAGAAGACCGGCATTCCGGTGCGGATGATGCCGCTCGACTGGGGGCTCGCCCGGCAGGCGATGGACAAGGGCGACGCCGACGTCATCGAGACCATCTTCCGCAACAGCGCCCGCGAGGCGATCTACGATTTCTCCAAGCCCTACGCCCGCGTCGACGTGCCGATCTGGTTCAGCGCCGACCTCAGCGGCATCACCGGGGTGGATTCGCTGCGCGCCTTCACGGTCGGGGTGAAGGACGGCGATTTCTGTATCGAATGGCTGGCCGACCAGGGCATCGCCGCCTTCCAGCGCTATCCCGGTTTCGAGGCGATGGTCGATGCCGCCTCGCGCCAGGAAACCCGGGTCTTCTGCATGGATGACCCCTCCGCCCGCTATTACATGACCAAGCGCGGGGTGCAGGGGCGCTTCCGCTACACCGAGCCGCTCTACACCGGCGAACTGCACTGGGCGGTGCGCAAGGGCAACGCCGCCCTGTTCCGCCTGATCGTCGACGGCTTCGCCCGCATCGCCCCGGACGAGCGCAAGGCGGTGGAGGAGCGCTGGCTCGGCCGCCCGCTCACCGGCCTGGTCAGCCCGCAGACGATGGATTTGCTGGTCAAGCTGCTGGCCGGGCTGGCCGTCCTGGGCGCCGGCGCGCTGGTCTGGGTCCTGCTGCTGCGCCGGCAGGTCGAAAGCAAGACCGAGAGCCTGCGCACCGCCGTCACCGCCCTGACCGCCAGCGAGGAGCGCGTCCGCACCATCTTCGACAGCGTCAACGACGGCATCGTCATCCACGATCTGGACAGCGGCGCCATCCTGGAGGTGAACCGCCGGATGCGGGAGATGTACCGGGTGGGCGAGGTGCCGCTGTCGGACATCGATGTCGGAATGCTCAGTTCGGGCGAGCCGCCCTACACGGCGGCGGTGGCGGCGGACTGGCGCGGCAAGGCGGGCGACGGGGAGCCGCAACTGATCGAATGGCATGCCCGCCGGCTGGACGGCTCGACTTTCTGGATCGAGGTCAGCATGCGGCGGGCCGTCATCGACGGCAACGACCGCCGGGTTCTCGTTCTCATCCGCGACATCACCGAACGCAAGGCGGCGCAGGAGCGGATGGAGTATCTGTCGCGCCACGACGCGCTGACCCTGCTGCCCAACCGCATCCTGGTGCAGGACCGCACCGAGCAGGCGCTGGCGCGGTCGGAGCGCAACGGCCGGCTGGTGGCGCTGGTCGCCTGCGGGCTGGACCGCTTCAAGACGGTGAACGACAGCCTGGGCCACGCCGTCGGCGACGCGCTGCTGCGCGCGGTGGCGGACCGGCTGAAGGCGGCGGTGCGCGAGACCGACACGGTCAGCCGCGGCGGCGGCGACGAGTTCATCCTGCTGCTGTCCGGCAAGCCCGACATCGACACCGTGGTGGAAACCGTCGCCTCCCTGCACGAGGCGATGGCCGCCCCCTTCCAGGTCGGCGGGCAGGAACTGACTCTCACCCTGTCGTCGGGCGTGGCCATGGCCCCGGCCGACGGGAAGGATTTCGCCACCCTGCTGAAGAACGCCGACACCGCGCTCCACCACGCCAAGGCGGCCGGCCGCGACACCCACCGCTTCTATGCCGAGGCGATGAACGCCGAGGCGGTGGCCCACCTGTCCACCCGCAGCGGCCTGCGCCGCGCGCTGGAGCGGGGGGAGTTCCTGATCCATTACCAGCCGCAGATCAGCCTGGAGACCGGCGCCGTGACCGGTGCCGAGGCACTGGTGCGCTGGAACCACCCGGAAAAGGGGATGGTCCCGCCCGGCGATTTCATCCCGATCGCCGAGGACAGCGGCCTGATCGTGCCGATCGGCGCCTGGGTCCTGACCGAGGCCTGCCGGCAGGCGGCGCAATGGCACGCCCAGGGGCTGCCGCTGTCGGTGGCGGTCAACCTGTCGGCCTTGCAGCTTCAGCGCAACGACCTCGTCCGCACGGTGACGCGGGCGCTGGCCGACAGTGGGCTCGACCCGCTGCTGCTGGAGCTGGAGCTGACCGAATCGATGCTGATCCAGAACACCGACCTGGTGATGGACAATCTGCGCCGGATCAAGGCGATGGGGGTGCAGGTGTCGATCGACGATTTCGGCACCGGCTATTCCAACCTGTCCTACATCGGCCGTCTGGCGGTGGACAAGCTGAAGATCGACCGCAGTTTCGTCGCCGACCTCACCCGCAACCACGACAGCGCCAAGATCACCGCCGCCGTCATACAGATGGCCCACAGCCTGAACCTGACCGCCGTGGCGGAAGGCGTGGAGGATGCCGAGACGCTGGAGGCCCTGCGCGGCCTGCACTGCGACTTCGCCCAGGGCTATTTCCTCGGCCGCCCCGGCCCCGCCGAGGCGGTGGAGCGCGCCGCCCGGCAGGTGAACCCGTTCAGGGTCGGGGTGTAGGCAGGGTCGGGGTGTAGGCCGCCCCTGTTCCTACAGGCCCTTCACCAGGGCGACGAGCTGGTCGAGCGCCGCGCCCCAGCCGTGGTGGAAGCCCATCTCCTCGTGCTGCGTCTTCGCCGCCTCGTCCTTGTGGAAGGCGACGGCGGTGTAGAGCGTGCCGCCGGCCGTCGGCTCGATGGTGACGGACGCGGTCATGAAACCGCCGCCGGTCGGACGGAAGCCCGGCCCCAGCGCATCGGTGAAGACCAGCCGCCGCTCGGGCTCCACGGCCAGGAAGCAGCCGGTGTTGTCGTTCCTTTCGCCGTTCGGCCCTTCCATCACCGTGCGGAACTTGCCGCCCGGCTTCAGGTCGATCTCGCAGGCGGTGGTCCGCCAGGGGGCCGGCGTGAACCATTTCATCAGCAGGTCCGGCTCGGTCCAGGCCCGCCAGACCAGACGTGGCGGAACCGCGACCTCGCGCTTCAGTTCAAGGTCGAGCTGCGGATTGAAATCCATAACGGTCATGGCGTTCCGTCCTCCCGTTCGTTCAGGTCCAGCACCAGGCTGTCCAGCTGGTCGAGCCGTTTGGTCCAGAGGCTTCGCTGGGCGTCCAGCCAGCTTTCCGCAGCCGCCAGCGCCTCCGGCTTCAGCGTGCAGGTGCGAACCCGTCCGACCTTCCGCGTTTCGACAAGTCCGCTCTCCTCCAGCATCTTCAGGTGCTGAAGAAAGCTCGGCAGAGCCATGTCGAAAGGTTTCGCGAGATCGCCCACCGTCGCCGGGCCACGCCCGAGCGCCTGGACGACTGCCCGGCGCGTGGGGTCCGCCAGCGCACGGAAGGTCAGGTCGAGTGCCGCATCCATGACGGCACCCTACCGGTGAAAAATACTTAGGTCAATGCCTAACTATTGCGCTTACGCCGGCCCGCTCGCCATGTGCAGGCTGATGACCCCGGCGACGATCAGGAGGATGCCGACCACCTTCATCGCCGTCAGCGATTCGCCGAACACGAAGACGCCGATGGCGGCGATGGCGGCGGTGCCCGTCGCCGACCAGATCGCATAGGCGATGCCGACCTCCATCGTGCGCAGCGCCTTGGCCAGCAGCAGGAAGGCGATGCCGTAGCACACCACCACGACCGCCGCCGGGCCGAGCCGCGTCATCCCGTCCGACATCTTCATCGCCGACGTGCCGACGACCTCGAACAGGATCGCCACCACCAGATAGAGCCAGCTCATCACCCCGAACCCCACCGACGCCCATTAAGGACGATCCCACGGGACGATCCCGCGGGCCGCGCAGGATGGACCGGCCGACCGGGTGCCGCAAGTGGCCCGGAACATCTACCCCGCCGGACTCTCGTGCCGGACGCCCAAGGTTGACGCCACGCCCGGCCGGCCCTAGGGTCTTTGCCCTCATTCCCAACTTTATCTTTGTGGTTTCGAAAGGGTCCGACGATGACCGGCGAACGGGATCTGGCGTTGCAGGCGAAGGCATGGCCGTTCGAGGAGGCGCGCAAACTGGTCGCGCGCTTCGCGAAAGCTCCGCCCGCCAAAGGCTATGTCCTGTTCGAGACCGGTTACGGTCCGTCGGGCCTGCCGCATCTCGGCACCTTCGGCGAGGTGGCGCGCACCAGCATGGTGCGCCACGCCTTCCAGACCATGAGCGACATTCCGACGAAGCTCTTCTGCTTCTCGGACGACATGGACGGGCTGCGCAAGGTCCCCGACAACATCCCCAACAAGGAGATGGTGGCAGCCAATATCGGCAAGCCGCTGACCCAGGTGCCCGATCCCTTCGGCACCCATGACAGCTTCGGCGCCCACAACAACGCCCGGCTGCGCGCCTTCCTCGACAGCTTCGGCTTCGAGTATGAGTTCCAGTCCTCCACCGACTGGTACAAGTCGGGCCGCTTCGACGAGGCGCTGCTCGGCATCCTGCGTCATTACGACGAGGTGATGGCGGTGATGCTGCCCACCCTCGGCGCCGAGCGTCAGGCCACCTACAGCCCCTTCCTGCCGGTCTCCCCCTCGACCGGCCGGGTCCTCCAGGTGCCGATGCTGGAGCGCAACGTCGATGCCGGCACCATCGTCTTCGAGGACGAGGACGGCAGACGTGTCGAGCTTCCGGTTACCGGCGGCCATGTGAAGCTGCAATGGAAGCCCGACTGGGGCATGCGCTGGTTCGGCCTCGGCGTCGATTACGAGATGTACGGCAAGGACCTGATCCCGTCGGCCGATCTCGCCGGCAAGATCTGCAAAATCCTCGGCGGCACCCCGCCGGAAGGCTTCAATTACGAGCTGTTCCTCGACGACAAGGGCCAGAAGATTTCCAAGTCGAAGGGCAACGGCCTGACGATGGAGGAATGGCTGGCCTACGCGCCGCAGGAAAGCCTCGCCCTCTACATGTTCCAGAAGCCGAAGTCGGCCAAGCGCCTCTATTTCGACGTCATCCCGCGCGCCGTCGACGAGTATCTGACCTTCGTCGACAGGGTCCATGGCGAGGAGCCGGCGAAGAAGCTGGAGAACCCGGCCTGGCACATCCACAACGGCAAGCCGCCGGCGGTGCGCTCCGACGTGTCGTTCAACCTGCTGCTCAATCTGGCCGGTGCGGCGAATGCCGAGACCAAGGACGCCATGTGGGGCTTCATCCGCCGCTATGCGCCGGACGCCACGCCGGAGAACAGCCCGTTCCTCGACAGCATGGTCGGCTATGCCGTGCGCTACTACCAGGATCAGGTCAAGCCGACCAAGCAGTTCCGCGCGCCGACCGACGCCGAGCGCGCGGCCTTGCAGGATCTGCTGGTCAAGCTCGACAGCGTGCCGGCCGACGCCCGCGCCGACGTCATCCAGAACGAGGTGTTCGAGGTCGGCAAGGCCCACGGCTTCACCGAGCTGCGTGCCTGGTTCCAGGCGCTGTACGAGGTGCTGCTGGGCCAGACCACCGGCCCGCGCATGGGCTCCTTCATCCAGCTTTACGGCATCGAGGAGACCAAGGCGCTGATCCGCGAGAAGCTGGCGGCCTGACGCTGCGGTCCGCATCGGATGGGGAAAAGGGGGGTGTCGCGAGACGCCCCCTTTTTCGTTTGCGAACATTCCCTAGCGCGATGATTTTCGAATTTGATCGTTCGCCCGTCCCGCAAGCAGCCACTTGCCCATGAAACGGGCAGAAAGCTGCCTCCCCGCATAGGGGCTGGGCAAACCAAACTCTATTCCATACCGCGCTATGCGGATGTCGCACCGCACCAATACGAAAACCGTGGTACCGCTAACACGGCTGTGGGCTTAAACTCCGCCTCGTTACTGCATTTTGCAGTGCGTTTCCTCCCTAGACTAAAGGCCGCGCCCATTTGGGACGCGGCCCTTTTTTTGCCCGCAGCACCCCACCTGTCCCCTGCCGCGCCCCCTTGCCCCCCTGTCCCGGCTCCGCCCTGTGATGGCCGTCACAGCCAGGATAGATAAAATACCGGATAAATTGTTCCGGTAACCGCGTCCGGCCCACACGCCGGCCGGCTGGGATGCACCGGGAGGGAGGGCGTGGGATGACCGCCGATCAGCCGCCGTTCGAACGCCACCATCGCACGGCGCAGGCTCTGGTCAGCACCTTTCAGGAGGCGCTGGAGCCGCAATTCACCGCCAAGGGCGTCCTGTCGCGCGAGGAATTCACCCGCGCCATGGGGTTGATGATGGCGCATTGGCCGTCGGTGCTGCCGCTGTTCGCCTCGATCTGCCAATCCTGCACGGCGTCGAGCTGCGGGGGCTGCGGCGGCGGATCCGGAGCCATGGGGGAGGAGCCGCCGCAGATCGGGGCCGGCGGGCGCCGCCGCGACTTCGTCACCCGCCTGATGGTTTCGGCCCTGCGCACCCGGCTGCCCGACAGCATGGACCCGATCACCGGCGCCAGCTTTCCCCAGGTCATCCTTCCCGGCCTGCAATCGACCCTGACCGCCCTGTTCTATGAGAAGGAATGGGAGGCGATGAACGCCAGCGTCATCGCCCTGTTCAACCGGCTGGGGACCGACCGCGATGGCGAGGTCTGGCAGCGGCTGGCGCATGAGGAAACGCTGGCGGTGCTGGCCGACACGCCCTTCATCCGGGTGATGCTGCGCTTCCGCCAGTTCCACCAGCAGCGCCAGACCTTCATGCGGCGGATGACCGACCAGCTGCGCGAGCGCCATTTCGTCTTCGCCGAGGAGCATTTCCAGGCGCTGTTCGACGCGCTGTTCGGCCGGCTGCGCGACGGGCTGCGCACGGAACTGGGCCGCGCCCGCACCGACATCCAGTATGGCGAGGGCACGGCGGAGGCGCTGCTGCGCATCTTCGACCAGTTCGACAAGCACCGGCTGGAGCAATCCGTGCCGGTCCGCGTGCTGGGCGGCCGGCAGATGCCGCGCCCGATGCTGGCGCAGCGCAGCATGCTGGGCAGCACCCCGGCAGCCAAGCGGCGCTGAGGTCCGCCGCCGACCTTGCGGGATGTCACAGGCCGGATGTCACAGGCCGCACCGCCGCCGAATTAGGGGGCCGTTAACCAGGGGAGCGTTTCGATGGTCCGCATGATCCCACAGCTGCCGCTCCGCCCCGGCCGCGGCCCAACCACAAGGCTTCAGGTCCGGTGACAGCCCGGCGCTCCCCGTCCCGTCCCTCGGCCCGCCCCTCCGCCCATCTCCCGCCGGAGACGGAGTGCGGCGTCGCGCCCGAGCTGATGGACTATCTGTTCGCCGAGTCGCCGGAACCGGCGCCGCCCCCGGTGCGTGAACCGCCCCCCGCTGCCGCCCCCCAGCCCGGACGCAGCGTCGCCCGTCAGGTCGGCGACGTTCTGGTCGAATCGCGGCTGGCCGGCATGGGCGATGCCGACGTGCGCTCCACCCTGGCCCGCAAGCTGTGCCGGCTGCTGCCCGATCTGCCGCCGGGCGGCGCCGACACCGTCAGCACCGTCGCGACCCGCGCGCTGGAACAGCTGGCCCGTGACCACATCGTCCGTGTGCGCGAGGCGCTGGCGACGGCGATCAAGGACATCGCCTGCGCCCCGCCCTCGGTGGTGGCGACGCTGGCGCGCGATGTCGAACGCTCGGTGGCGGAGCCGGTGCTGCGCTGCTGCGCGGCGCTGGGCGACGAGGATCTGCTGGACATCGTCGCCGCCGCCCCCGCCGGCTGGGCCCTGTCGGCCATCGCCCGGCGCCACAGCATCGGCGCCGCCCTGTCCGACGCCATCGCCGGCAGCGGCCATGCCGAGGCGACCGGCATCCTGCTCGACAACAGCGGTGCGGTGATCGCCGAACCCACTCTGGAAGCGCTGGTGGAGCAGTCGGCCCACCATCCCGACTGGCGGGAGAAGCTGGCCCGCCGCCCGGCCCTGCCCCGCCGGCTGGCGCTGCGGCTGGCCGATTTCGTCGATCTGGCGGTGGTCGAGGCGTTGCGCCGCCGTGGCGATCTCGACGATGCCACGGTGGCGGAGATCGCCGCGACAACCCGCCGCCGCATCGACTGGGCCGAGGCGCCCGACCAAGCCGAACCGCCGGAACGCCGCGCCGTCCGCCTGCACCGGCAGGGGAAGCTCGACGAAACGGCGCTCAGCGATGCGATGTCGTGGAACGAGACCGGCTTCGTGCGGGCGGCACTGACCTTGCGCGCCCGCGTGGCACCGGAGGTGGTGGATCTGATCCTCGACGCCCACGACCCGCAGGCGGTCACAGCATTGGTCTGGCGGGCCGGCCTGTCGATGCGCTGCGCCATGCAGATCCAGGCGCGCGCCGCCGGCATCCACCCGCGCGCCATGCTGAACGCCCGGCAGGGCAGCGGTTTCCCGCTGTCCCCCGCCGAGATGGCCCGCCACCTGGAACGCTACGGCGTCGGACCCTGACTGCTCAGCCCTGGGCGTTCAGCTTACTGCACGCCGCCGCGCTGCATCGGCTGGCGCGGCGTGGCGCGGCCGGTGTGCGGCACCGGGGCGTCGGGCGACGGCTCCTTGTAATAGGGGCCGCGGTCGGTCGGGCCTTCCATCGCCTCGGCCGGGGTGACGATCTGCTCGCCGGTGCCGGCGTCGAAGGCGATCAGCGCCTGCTGGCGCACCTTCAGGCAGGCGTCGCGCTTGGCGGAGATCTCCGCCGACTGCGTCCCGTCCAGCGTCACCAGCGGCAGCACCCAGCTGGAGCGCTGGTTGTCGGGGATCGAGGTGTAGACATAGTTGGTCAGCGGCCGGCAATAGGCGGCGCTGGCCTCCGCCGCCGGGTCGGTGATCGGCGCGGCGGCCATGGCGGCGGTGTAGTCGCCGACCGTCTGGGCCTGGGCGCCACCGGCGGCAAGGGCACCGGCGATGCCGGCGGCAAGCGCCAGCGACATGGTCAGACCGGGAATGAAACGGGCCACGAGCTTGGCCATCTGCGCTCTCCTTCGACCATATTCGAACAAGGTAAGGACCGGACGCGAACCATACGTATAAAGCCCAACGCTCCGGCGTTTGGAAAGGATCATCGGGGGTGCGACGCAACGCTGCAATGCTCCGCTTGCGGTCATGCTTGCCCTCCGCGACAAAACGCGCTACCTACGCTTCCGAAATCTCGGGGCGCTGGATCCCTAAGACGTTAGAATGACCAACGGTTCTAGTCTCCCGCTGAATGGGGGACGCTCAAACGTTTTAGGGAACGCTCCATGGCTCGCAAGAAGATTGCGCTCGTCGGTGCCGGCCAGATTGGCGGCACGCTGGCTCTGCTCGCCGCTCAGAAGGAACTGGGCGACGTCGTCCTGTTCGACATCGCCGAAGGCATGCCGGCCGGCAAGGCGCTGGATCTCGCCGAAACCTCCCCGGTCGAGGGCTTCAACGCCAGCCTGACCGGCGGCAACGACTACTCGGTCATCGAGGGTGCCGACGTCGTGATCGTCACCGCCGGCATCCCGCGCAAGCCGGGCATGAGCCGCGACGACCTGATCGGCATCAACAGCGGCGTCTGCAAGACCGTCGGCGAAGCCATCGGCAAGTACGCCCCGAACGCCTTCGTCATCGTCATCACCAACCCGCTCGACGTGATGGTGTGGGTGCTGCAGCAGGCGTCCGGCCTGCCGCCGGAGCGCGTGGTCGGCATGGCCGGCGTGCTCGACTCGGCCCGCTTCCGCTACTTCCTGGCCGAAGAATTCAAGGTCTCGGTCGAGGACGTCACCGCCTTCGTGCTGGGCGGCCACGGCGACACGATGGTCCCGCTGGTGCGCTACTCCACCGTCGCCGGCATCCCGCTGCCCGATCTGGTCAAGATGGGCTGGACCACGCAGGAGAAGCTGGACGCCATCGTTCAGCGCACCCGTGACGGCGGCGCCGAGATCGTCAAGCTGCTGAAGACCGGCTCGGCCTTCTACGCCCCGGCCGCGTCCGCCATCCAGATGGCCGAGTCCTACCTCAAGGACCAGAAGCGCGTTCTGCCGGTCGCCGCCCACCTGAGCGGCCAGTACGGCCAGGACGACCTCTACGTCGGCGTCCCGACGATCATCGGCGCCGGCGGCGTCGAGAAGATCATCGAGATCGAGCTGAACGACGAAGAGAAGGCGATGTTCCAGAACTCCGTCGACGCGGTGAAGACGCTGGTCGACGTCGTCAAGAAGCTGGACGCCGAGAAGGCCGCTTCCTAAAGAACGGATCGCGCGGTCTCCGGCGTCCGCCCGGCCCATATCCGGGCCGGGTGGACGCCGGTGGTGCGCCCGTCTTGTCCTTCAGTCGACCCGTTCTCGTCAGCCGAAACAAAAAACAGATGGACGCCCGATGAACATCCATGAGTACCAGGCGAAAAGCCTGCTGAAGAAGTACGGCGTCGCGGTTCCCCGCGGCGGCGTTGCCTACACCCCGCAGGAGGCCGAGACGGTCGCCCGCGAGCTGGGCGGTCCGGTCTGGGTCGTGAAGTCCCAGATCCACGCCGGTGGCCGCGGCGCCGGCCGCTTCAAGAACAACCCCGAGGGCAAGGGCGGCGTCCGCGTCGTCAAGTCGATCGAGGAGGTCGGCAAGAACGCCGCCGAGATGCTGAACAGCGTCCTGGTGACGAAGCAGACCGGCGCGGAAGGCCGCGAGGTCAAGCGCCTCTACGTCGAGGAAGGCGCCGACATCAAGCGCGAGCTGTACCTCGGCATGCTGATCGACCGCGCCACCGGCCGCGTGACGATCATGGCCTCGACCGAAGGCGGCATGGAGATCGAAGAGGTCGCCCATAACACGCCCGAGAAGATCATCAAGGTCGCGGTCGACCCGGCCACCGGCATCCAGGGCTACCACACCCGCAAGGTCGCCTTCGCGCTGGGCCTGGAAGGCAAGCAGGTCGGCGCCGCCGCCAAGTTCATCCAGGCCGCCTACAAGGCGTTCGTGGACCTGGACTGCGCCATCGTCGAGATCAACCCGCTGATCGTCACCGGCTCGGGCGACATCCTGGCGCTCGACGCCAAGATGAACTTCGACGACAACGCGCTGTTCCGCCACAAGGACGTGGAAGAGCTGCGCGACGAGGCCGAAGAGGATCCGTCGGAGATCGAGGCGGCCAAGCACAGCCTCAACTACGTCAAGCTCGACGGCAACATCGGCTGCATGGTCAACGGCGCCGGCCTGGCGATGGCCACCATGGACATCATCAAGCTGTATGGCGGCGAGCCGGCCAACTTCCTCGACGTCGGCGGCGGCGCCACGAAGGAGCGCGTCACCGCGGCCTTCAAGCTGATCCTGTCCGACAGCAACGTCGAGGGCATCCTGGTCAACATCTTCGGCGGCATCATGCGCTGCGACGTGATCGCCGAGGGCGTGGTCGCCGCGGCGCGCGAAGTGCACCTGCACGTTCCGCTGGTTGTGCGCCTGG
>NZ_JBCEBL010000035.1:0-81656 GCF_049472615.1 Azospirillum sp. 11R-A
TTCCCACGTGTTACTCACCCGTGCGCCACTAAGGCCGAAGCCTTCGTTCGACTTGCATGTGTTAGGCATGCCGCCAGCGTTCGTTCTGAGCCAGGATCAAACTCTCAGGTTCAGATCGTGACCGAAGCCACGACTGACAGGACCGCCKWRGCGATCTCCTGAAACGTCGATACTGATACAGTTTCTCTGCTCAAAAGATGCACAGACGATCCTCGATTGTGCCGATCCCCAACAGGAAACCAACACCCCAAGGCCGCAACGGCTACCAACTGCCGCCGCCTGCGCATCCCTTCTCACAACACGGTATAAACTTGTCAAAGAACCCGCCCGATGCAGAAACCATTGCTTCGCCGAACCTCTGAGGTTCGACTGTCAAGCGCCGGTTTGTCGGGCTTCCCTTCTGCGTGTCGGTCGCCACCGTGTCGGCGGCGCCGGCGTCGTTCGCGTCGGGAGGCGTCTTATATGCGGCCCAACCCGGACCGCGCAAGAACTTTCTGCACTCCCATGACGATTTTTTGACCGGAGGGCAAAAAGGGGCGCCGCGTCGCGCGGCGCCCCCTTCCCGTCAGCCCCCCGCCCGTCAGTAGGCGGCGTGGTCCCAGAACTGGGCCATGCTGCTGTCGGCGTGGTAGCCGTCGGTTCCCATCGACGACCAGCTGAGGTCGTGAATGCCGTAGGCCAGGACAGGAGCCTTGTCCTTCAGCGAGTAGTCGGCATGGGCGCTGTCGCGGAAACCCGGATTGAAGACCGCGTCGTTCGGACCGAAAGCGCGGCCGTTGGCGGCGACATTGCCGTCCATGGTCAGCCGGCCCGGGCTGAGCAGCTTCCAATACTGATCGATCGGCATGTCGCCGGCCGCAAGGTTGTGGATCACCATGTTGTCATGGGGGCGCGCCTCGTCGCCGGCCTTGGGCACCCATTCCAGGCGGATGAAGGCATCCTCCGGACGGCTGGCGATGCCGAAATTGTTCTCCAGCAGATTGTTGTCGCCGCCATGGACATAGATGCCGGCCCAGGCGAATCCCTTCACGAAGTTGTCGCGTACGATGACGCCGCTGGTCAGATCGTCGAGCGAGATGCCCCAGCCCTTGTGATCGGTCAGCCAGTTGCCCTTGCCGTCAGTGGCGAGGCCGCCGGTGTCGATCACCTCGTTGCCGCGGATGACCGACCCCATGTCCTTGGCCGAGCGGCCGAGCATCTCGATGCCGCCGCCGTCGGCGGTCTCCTGCCCGACATGGTGGACCTTGTTGAACTGGACGGTGTTGTTGCGGTTCAGCTGGCCGTCATCCCATTCCTTGAACGACACGCCGTAACGCGGGGCATCGGTGATGTCGTTGTTGCTGACCATGCTGTTGCTGCTGCCGACGGCGCCGATGCCGGCCCCGCCCTTGGTGATCTGGCCGATATGCTCGATGGTGTTGGCGTAGATGCGGTTGCCGTCGGCGGCATGGATCATCGAAATGCCGGTGTCGCCGAGCTGCTCCATATGGTTGCCGGCGATGCGGCTGTTGTCGGTGCCGTCGAGCGACACCGCGGTCCCGACATTGACGAAGTGATTGCCACCGACGGCGTTGCCGTGCCCGCCCTGCATCGACAGCGCAGCGCCGTCATAACGGGTGTCGGAGAAGGTCAGCCCTTCGATGCTGATATTGCTGGCGTTGCTGGACTTGATCAGCGTGCCGAGCCGGGCGACGACGACGCCGTCCGACTGGAAGCTGGCGGCATGTTCCGGCTTCACCACAAGCTTGCCGTCGCTGGCGCGCCAGCCGAATTCACCGGCGTCGCGGATCAGCGAGGCGTCGTTCATCACCCGATAGGTGCCGCCGGTGCGCAGCGCGTAGGACGCCGCGTCGTCAAGCGTCACCGTGTGGTGATACTGGTCGATCGACTTCACGGCTGAGATGTCGTCCCTCAGCCGTTCCGTATCGAATGTCTGGACGACCAGACCGTCATGGGGCTTCAGGCCCGACGGGATGTCGCCGTTCGAGAAGTTGAAGCTGGTCTTGCTGGCGCCGGTCGAGTTGGCCTTCAGCACGTGCCAGCCGCTGGTGGCCGCCTCCGCGGGATCGAAGTCGCCGGTCTGCGCCGCATGCTGGCGCACGCCGCCGATGCTGACATCCAGGCCGTTGGCCGACGCGAGCTTGGCGGAGTAAAGGCCTTTGCCTTCATAGGTGAAACCGGTCACCCGCTCCCCACCGCTGAGGACCGGCGTCTCGTTCCCGTAGGCGAGGAAGCTGTGGCCGTCGTCGTGGGAGTCGAGTGTCAGAGTCTTGTCCAGGCGATAGGTGCCGCCACGAACATAGGTGGTGTCGACATCGCTCGCCCGCATCGCGTCCCGCGCCTTCTCGAGGCTGGCAAAGGGACCGTCGGTGCCGGCGGCGTTGGGAGCGGCGAGCCGCCCGGACCAGCTGTCATTGCCCTTGGCGGACACGAAAAAAGCGGCCTGGTCGGTGGTCGTCATAAGTCATTCCTCCGTTCTGATGGAGGCATGAGTCGAATTTTTTAGTTAAAATTTTATTTACGGCCTTAGTACCTCTGATGGACAGGAGGGCTCTGCAAGATCGGTATTATGCGATGCGATGAACATCCACGAATTGGTGGCAATGTGATCCGGCATTAATTGTGAAATTGAACCTTCTCTATGGACAAGCTCTCGCCATCCGGATTCGCGCATTACGCGCATCACCCGGCCGGCAAGTGATGAAGACAGTCGACGCCGCGTTACAGGGCATCACTGGACTGGTCATTTTCTGGAATTTTATGATAAGCTGACCGGCGCCGGGGTCTTGTTCTTGGTCATACAGCGGTGCCGCGCCCAGTTCAGCGTCAGGGCCGCCCCTCCCCCGGCTACAGGACGTGAAAGGGACCTGTCTTGAGCGAAGAGTTGAAGAACGTCACCGCGACGAACGTCACCGCGACGGTAAAGTGGTTCAAGCCGGAAAAGGGTTTTGGGTTCGTCCGCCTTGCCGATGGCTCCGGCGAGGCTTTCTTGCACGCTTCGGTCCTGGCCGCCGCCTCCCTGCCCAACCCGGTCGAGGGCACGACGGTCGTCTGCGATCTGGCCCAGGGCGCCAAGGGGCCCCAGGTCGTCGCCATTCACTCTGCCACGCCGCCGGAAACCCCGCCCGCCCCGCGTGCCCGCAACCAGCGCCCGCCGCGCGCCGCCGCCTCGGCATCCCAGTCGATGGGCCAGCCGATGGGTCAGCCGGCCGGTCTGGCCGCCGGACAGGGCCCGCAACCTGAGGATGGCGGCGAGGGCTTCGCCCGTCCGCCGAAGCCGCCGCGCGAACGGCGCGAGCGCCAGTCCGAACCGGCCGGGCCGGCGACGATGGCCTATGGCACGGTGCGCTGGTACAATCTGGACAGCCAGTCCGGCCTGATCGAGCCGTGGGAAGATGGCGCCACCGTCTATTTCGACCGCGCCACCCTGCGCCAGTCCGGCCTGGACATCGTCGCCGACGGCGAGGATGTGCGCTATCTGGTCGTCGGGTCGGACGATGCGCCGGTCGCCCAGCGGGTCGAGCTGATCTGACGTTACCGCCGTCGCAGGCGTCTGCCGCCGCGGGCCGGCCGTAACAGGCCGGTCGGGCGGCGGTCGCTTTGCATCGGGTTGGGACCCGACCGCTTCACAAGCGCGTCGTTTCAGAATCTGGTCGAGAGCGTGAAGAAAGCCCGCGGGGCGCGGTCCTGCGTGCTGAACGGCGTGGTGATGAAGGGCTTGGCCAGTTCCACGCTGGCATCGATGCGCTGGAAAACGCCGAAGCGCAGGCCGACGCCGGTCGAGGCGAGGGACCGGCGGCCATGGCGCGTGCCGCCTTCGTAATTGTACACCGCTCCATAATCGCCGAAGCCATAGGCGACCGCATAATCCAGCCCATCCTGCTGGACCGGCAGGATGTATTGCAGCTCCGCCCGGCCGGCGAAGCCGCTGTCGCCGGTGATTTCCGAGGGGTCGAAGGCGCGGCCATACTGCTTGCCGCCCAAGCCGTATTCCTCGGACGACAGCAGCTGGTCCGGGCTGTATTGCGCTTCGCCGGAGAGGGCGAGGATCAGCTGGTCGGTCAGGGGCTGGTTGCGCTGGGCCGACAGCAGCAGCTTGCGGAAATCGCTGCGCCCGCCGCTGCGGGTCAGGTTGGCGCTGCCGGATTCCGTGGCATTCAGGATGTCGAGGCCCTTGGACAGTTCCGCCGTCAGCAGGTTCGACCCGCCCCAGCCGTCGGCGAAATCGTAGGAGACGTTGGCGGCGACGATGCGCAGCCGATCCTGCGACAGCTTATCGCCCAGCACGTCGGTGCGGCTGTCGCGGACGGTAAAGCTGAGGCCGGCGCGCAGGGTCTCCGCCCGGCTGCGGATGAAGGGGTGCGACACCGCCACCCGGCCGGAGGTGGTCAGGCTGTAGAGGTCGAGCGGCCGCACGCTGTCGCCGGGCTGCGACCAGGAGCGGCGGACGCCGTACTCCACCGTCGTGCCCTCGGCATCCACCGGCACCAGTTGCCCGACGTCGAAGAAGCGCAGCTCGCGGATCTGCGGGGTGACGATGCCCTGGGCGGTGGTCCGCTCGAACAGGCCGAGTTGATCCTCGACGGTGGCGACGCCGGTCAGCTGCATCGGACCGATGGAGCGGGTGCCGCGGTTGTCCAGCGACAGGAAGCCGTTGAAGGGCGTGCGCTCCAGCGCCAGGGTCAGGCGCGAGGCGCCGGGGGTGTCGGGCGACGCCTCCAGCACCGTCTTCACCGCGACGCCGGGCAGATCGTCGGCCAGCAGGACGTAGCGCTCCATGTCGGCCATGCGCAGCGGGCGGGAGGCCTTGATCTTCTCCCCCATCCGCCGCAGCAGGCCGAGCCGGTCGGCCGCTTCGCCCTGGACGACCACCTCGTCGACATAGCCCTCCACCACCTGCAGGCGGACCACGCCGTCGCGGATGCGCTGGGCCGGCACCACCGCCTGGGACAGCACATAGCCGTCGTTGCGGTAGCGCGCGGTGATGGCGTCGCGGATGGCATAGAGGTCGGCCAGAGTCACCGGCTTGCCCAGCTTGTCGCGCCACAGGGCGGACAGGCTGTCGCCGTCATAGACGCTGTTGCCGTCGATGCGGATCTCGGTCAGAGTCAGGGCGATGCGTTCGGCATCGCGCGGCGGCGGAGCCTTCTCCGGCGCCGGCATCTCGATCTCCGGCGAGGATTGCGGCACGGGCGGCCGTTCGAAGCGCTGCTCCAGCCGGTTGGGGTCGAGCGAGGGCGGCAGCACCGTGGGAACCGCCTGGGCCAGCGCCGGCAATGGACAGGCTGCTCCGGCCAGCAACAGCGCGGACAGGCGGACGAGGCGCCGGGGCGTGGACATGGACATCGACATGGCGGAGGGGGCGGTTCGGGACACGGCTCTTCGTCGCAAGGCTATTTGTCGGTGAGGGCGGTCACGCCGGTCCAGTCCGGACCGGCCGGCTGTCCGACGCGCTTTTCCGCCTTGTTCAGCATCGCCAATGCAGCGCCATCGGCGGCCACCAGCGCGCGGAAACCGGCAGCCGCGGCCTCGAACCGGCCAGCACGCCAGTGCTCCAGCGCAGCGGCGTAGGCGGCACGCTGGGCGCGGTCCTCGGGATCGGCACGGCGGGCCTCGGACAGCGGTTCGAACACCTCGACCGGCTCGCCGCGGCCGACGACCTGCACGATGTCGAGCGCGCGGAAGGCCTCCGGGTCGCCATGGTGGCGCACGGTCTCGCCGCTGACCATCAGCACGGAGTTGTAATATTTGTTGGCGCCCTCCAGCCGGGAGGCCAGATTCACCGTGTCGCCCATCACCGTGTAGTTGAAGCGGCGCGGCGAGCCGATGTTGCCGATCAGCGCCGGACCGGTGGCGATGCCGGTGCGGTTGGAACCGCGCCCGCTGGATGTGGCCAGCAGGGTCGGGTCGTCGGCCATAGCCTGACGCATCGCCAGCGCGGCCGACACCGCGGCGCGGGCATGGTTGTCGATGGCATAGGGGGCGCCGAACACCGCCAGCACGGCATCGCCGATGTATTTGTCGACGAAGCCGCCATGCGCCTCGATGATGTCGGTCATCACTGTGAAATAGCGGTTCAGCACGGCGACCAGCGCTTCCGGCTCCATCCCCTCCGACATCCTGGTGAAGCCGGCGATGTCGCAGAACAGGATGGACAGGTCGCGCTCCTCCCCGCCCAGGCTGGGCGACTGGCCCGACGCGATCATGTCGTCGATCAGCGACCCCGGCAGATAGAGCTTGAAGGCGTTGCGGATGTGCCGCTGGTCGCGGTCGAGCACGGCGAAGCGGAAGCCGAGCGCCAGCGGGAAGACCAGAAGCACAGCCAGCGCCGCCTGGAGGTAGGGCAGCACCAGCCCGCCCTGGAACGCCTGCATCGCCACCCCGCTCCACCCCGCCAGCAGCAGGAGCAGCCCGGCCGCGGCCACCGCCGGCCGGGTCGCCAGCGTCACCACGGCGGCCAGTCCGGCCAGCAGCAGGACCAGGGCCGCGGCGGCGGCCGGGTCGGTCTCCTCCAGCGCATCGTGCGCGATCAGGTTGGAGATGGCGGCGGCGTGGATGTAGACGCCGGGAATGCTGTCGCGGGTGCGGCCGGCGACATACAACTCGCTCATCACCGGCAGGGCACAGCGTTCGGGAAGGTTCATCCCCTCCGGCTTGGTGACCCAGCGGTTGGAGGAGAGCTTGCGGTCCTCGACATCCAGCACGGTGCCGACCATCACCGCCTTGCCCTTGAAGTGCCTGGCGAAGAAGTCGGTCTTGCCGGCTTCGGCGCAGGCATGGAGGTCGGCCAGCGAATAGGTCGGGATCGCCCCGGCGGCGGTGGCGTGGTTGACCAGCAGCCGGTTGCCCTCCCCGCCCGGCACCCGGTAGCCGGCCAGCGTGGCGGAGCCGTCGGCCCCCCGTTCCAGCGGCGCCTTCAGCGCGCGGGAGGCGACCTCGACCGCCATGCCGGGCTCGGCCTTCGGCTGGCCGTCGGGTCCGGCGACGGACAGCGTCAGCGGCACCCGGCGCAGCACGCCGTCGGCATCCTCAACCAGATTGACCGAGCGGACGTTGTTCACCCCGGCGGCGATCATGTAGCCGCGGTAGGGCATCAGCGGGTCGCTCTGATGCTGGACCTTGGCCAGCACCAGCCGCCCCTCCTTGCCGCCGCGGCGGAGCGTCAGCAGGTAGTCGCGCTCGAAGCCCGGGATCAGCGTCTCGACCGAGGTCGGGTGGACGAGGTCGAGGCCGATGGCCGCCGCCCCGCCATCCAGCATGGCGCCAAGGACGGTGCCCAGCCGCGGCCCCCACAGCGCCTGCGGCGTGCCGGCGAAGGGCGGACGGCGGTAGGTCTCCTCGTCGATGCCGACCACCACCACCGGCGAGGGGTCGGGGGCCGGCCGCGGACCATGCACCCGCTCCCGCAGCCAATAGAGGCTGTCGATCGACGGCCCCTGCAGCATGGGCGAGGCCGCCAGCACCAGAAGCGATGCGACTGCCGGCGCCACCGCGCCGAGCAGGACCAGCCGGACGCGCCGGGGCAGCCTCATCGCGTTCAACGGCCGCGCCCGCCGCTCAGAAACGGATCAGCCGGCCGAGCGCCGGACCGCCGCCGGCCGCGGCCTTCTCGTCGATCTTCACGACGAAGGACTTCTGCCCGGCCGCGATCTTGTAGAGCCCGCCCGGCTCCAGCCCGGCGCCGCTCTTGGCGGTGTCCAGCGTGGTGCCGGGGACATTGACCGTGCTCAGCGCGATGCCCTGCACGTCCAGCCGGTCGATGGTGACCGGGCCGGGCGCCGACAGGATCAGCACCGGATGGGTCTTGAACAGGGTCAGGTCCGGCTTCGGCAGCGGCGCCTTCATGCCCGGCAGGGCGATGGGCGCGCTGCGGAAGACGGTCACCCCCGCCTTGCCCGCCTCGTTGGAGGCCAGCAGCAGCTTGCCGCCGTCGCAGGGCAGCGTGTGGCGGTCGATGCTGCCGCCCTGCACCGCCGATTCGCGGGCGCCGACCATCACCGAACCGCCGGTGATCGTCTCGTTGACGCAGGATTCCAGATAGCTCAGCGTCAGCGTCTGTCCGGCCTTCAACGTGACCGTGCGGCCTGCCCCCAGGTAATCCATCGGCTGGACGCCGTCGACGCCGTCCGAGACATCCTCAACCAATGCGGTGGGTGCGGCCGGGGCCGGATCCGCGGCGAGCGCCAGCGGCGATGCAGCCAGCAGAAGCAGGGTTCCGGCAACGGCGGAGCGGACGGGCATCTGGAACGCGACGGACATGGCGACGGACATGGAAAAACGGCCTCCCGGTCAGTGCAGGGGGCTTTACCCCCTACGGACGGCATCACTATAGCTGCCGTTCCCTTTAGCGAAGTTACCGGGGCACTTCAAATCCAATACGCCGCCGCGGCCCCCGGTCACAGCGATGCCGCCGGTAAATTCCCGCCATCCCGGCGACATCCTATTGTCAAGGAAGTGAAATATTCCCGCCACAACGCCGTCATGACCACCGGCTAATATACACCTCCCGCGCGTGGCGGCCTTCCGGGTCCCGCCGGATGGGACGGACATCATTGGAGCGTCGCGACCGAACATGGGTACCGAACACATCGTCCGCTCCTTCGCGCAGGAATTGCAGCGTCTGTCCAACCTCGTCACCCAGATGGGCGGCGTGGCGGAAGCCCAGGTGGAGGCCGCGGTGAAGGCGGTGACCCGCCGCGACGTCGGGCTGGCCGCCCAGGTGATGCAGGCCGACGCGCGGCTCGACGCCTACGAGCGCGACATCGACGCAGAGGCGGTGCGGCTGCTGGCGCTGCGCCAGCCGATGGCCCAGGACCTGCGCGAGATCGTCTCGGCCCTGAAGGTCTCAGCCGATCTGGAGCGCATCGGCGATTATGCCGCCAACGTCGCCAAGCGGTCGCTGGCGCTGGCCCAGGTGCCGGTGGTGCGGCCGGCGGCCGGCATCCCGCGCATGGGCCGGCTGGTCGAGGCGATCCTGAAGGAGGTGCTCGACGCCTACATCGAGCGCGACGTCGACAAGGCCATCGCCGCCTGGGAGCGCGACGAGGAGCTGGACGACCTCTACACCAGCCTGTTCCGCGAGGTCCTCACCTACATGATGGAGGATCCGCGCAACATCACGCCCTGCACGCATCTGCTGTTCATGGCGAAGAATCTGGAGCGCATCGGCGACCACGCCACCAACATCGCCGAGATCATCCATTTCCTGGTGGTCGGCAGCCCCCTGACGGTGCTGCGCCCGAAGAACGACGGCAGCAGCTTCGCCGTCGTCACGCCGATGGCGCCGGGCAACGGCTTTGCCCTGCCATCCGAGGATACGGACGGGGACTCAGGTCCCGCCGACGCCGGCTGATTCCCCCGCCCGCCTGCGCACTTGCCCGGACCGCCGCCGGCAGCGACATTTTATCCGGCCACAGCCTGCGGATTCGCACGCGCAGGGGAGATACCGCCACGGTGCGGGGCTTTTCCGTTTGCATGCGGCGCGGGGGTCAGGTATTAGCCCGCCCCGTGTGCCCGACATCAGCCGCGGCATCCCTTTCCCTGCCTGCAACGAGACACGCTGGTCATGCCCGCCGACGCACTGAGCTCCGCCCTGCTTCCTGCCGGACTGCACGACGTGCTGCCGTCCGAAGCGGCGCATGAGGCGGCCGCCGTCGAACGCCTGCTGGCGGAATTCGCCGCGCAGGGCTATCGCCGCGTCGATCCGCCGCTGGTCGAGTTCGAAGAGAACCTGCTCTCCGGCCCCGGTGCCGCGATGTCCAAGCAGACCTTCCGGCTGATGGACCCCCATTCGCAGCGGATGATGGCGGTCCGCGCCGACATCACCCCGCAGATCGCCCGCATCGCCACCACCCGCCTGAAGAACGAGGCCCGGCCGCTGCGCCTGTGCTACGCCGGGCAGGTACTGCGGGTGAAGGGATCGCAGCTGCGCCCCGAACGCCAGTTCACCCAGGTCGGCGTCGAGCTGATCGGCGCGCTGGAGGCCGAGGCCGATGCCGAGGTGGTCCTGCTGGCTGTCCAGGCGCTGACCGCCATCGGCGTGCCGCACCTGTCGGTCGATCTCTGCGTACCGACCATGGTGTCGCGCATCTGCGCCGGCCTCGGGCTGGGCGAGGACGAGATCCGGCAGCTGCGCGCCGCACTCGACCGCAAGGACTCGGCCGCCGTGGCTGCCGTCGGCGGCCCCGCCGCCTCGCTGCTGGAAACGCTGATGAGCGCGTCCGGTCCCGCCGACCGCGCCATGCAGGCACTGGCCGCCCTGCCGCTGCCGGAGGGTGCCGAGAAGGACCGCCGCCGGCTGACCGACACGCTGGCCCTGCTGCGCGCAGCCATGCCGGACCTGACGGTGACCATCGATCTGGTGGAGCATCGCGGCTTCGAATACCAGACCGGTCTCAGCTTCACCCTGTTTTCCCGCGCCGCGGGCGAGCTGGGCCAGGGCGGGCGCTACCGCGCCGGCGCGCAGGGCGAAGATCGCGGGGAGCCGGCGACCGGCTTCACGCTGTACATGGATACGCTGCTGCGCGCGGTCCCGGCGGCCAAGGCGCCGGGCCGGGTCTATGTGCCGCATGGCAGCGGCTGGGAAACGGCGCGCAGGCTGCGGGCCGACGGATGGGTGACGGTCGCCGGGCTTGCCCCGGTGGCCGATGCGGCCGCGGAAGCCAGACGGCTCCACTGCGGCCATTGGCTGGCTGGCGGGGACGTCAAGCCGGTCGGGTGACCCTGGGTTCAAACGACTTGCGTTCAAAGAAGTTGGGTTCAAGCGAGTTGGGTTCAGGGTGAACGGGCCCCCACGCCGCGCGGATGGTACCCTGCGGTGGATCGGGAGGCTGAGCGGTTCCTTTTTGAAGTTTTGCGGAGACGAGAGATGGCCAACGTTGCGGTGGTCGGCGCCCAGTGGGGCGACGAGGGCAAGGGCAAGATCGTCGACTGGCTGTCCAGCCGGGCCGATGTGGTGGTGCGCTTCCAGGGCGGTCACAACGCCGGCCACACGCTGGTGATCAACGGCGTCGAATACAAGCTGAGCCTGCTGCCGTCCGGCGTGGTGCGCCAGAGCAAGCTGTCGGTCATCGGCAACGGCGTCGTCTTCGACCCCTGGGCCTTCATCCGCGAAGTCAACGCGATCAAGGAAAAGGGCGTCACCGTCAACCCGGAAAACCTGATCGTCGCCGAGAACGTGCCGCTGATCCTGCCGGTGCACAGCGCGCTCGACAAGGCGCGGGAAGAGGCCAAGGGCGCCGGCAAGATCGGCACCACCGGCCGCGGCATCGGCCCGGCCTATGAGGACAAGGTCGCCCGCCGCGCCATCCGCCTGTGCGACCTGACCGACGACGCCGTGCTGGTGGAGAAGGTCGACGCCCTGCTCGCCCACCACAACGCGCTGTTCCGCGCGCTGGGCGCGCCGGAGATGACCCCGGCCGACATCCTGGAGCCGCTGCGCGAGATCGCCCCGCAGGTCCTGCCCTACGCCGCCGTCGTCTGGAAGCAGCTGGACGAGCTGCGCCGCGCCGGCAAGCGCATCCTGTTCGAAGGCGCCCAGGGCACGATGCTGGACATCGACCACGGCACCTACCCGTACGTCACCTCCTCCAACACGGTGGCCGGCAACGCCGCCGCCGGCAGCGGCATGGGCCCGCGCGCCGTCGGCTATGTGCTGGGCATCTGCAAGGCCTACACCACCCGCGTCGGCTCCGGTCCCTTCCCGACCGAGCTGCTGGACGACATCGGCGAGCTGATCGGCCAGAAGGGCAAGGAGTTCGGCGTCGTCACCGGGCGCAAGCGCCGCTGCGGCTGGTTCGACGCCGTCATGGTCCGCCAGGCGATCAAGACCGGCGGCATCGACGGCATCGCCCTGACCAAGCTGGACGTGCTGGACGGCTTCGACGAGATCAAGGTCTGTGTCGGCTACAAGCTGGACGGCCAGGAACTCGACTATTACCCGTCGAATGCCGGCTCCCAGGCCCGCGTCGAGCCGATCTACGAGACCTTCGAAGGCTGGAAGGACACCACCCGCGGCGCCCGTTCGTGGGCGGAGCTGCCGGCCCAGGCGGTCAAGTATGTCCGCCACATCGAGGAGCTGATCCAGGCCCCGGTCGCCCTGCTGTCGACCAGCCCGGAACGCGACGACACCATCCTGATGACGGACCCCTTCGCCGACTGATCCGGCGGAAGGTTCTCCTGAAGAAAAAGGGCCGGCATTCCGCCGGCCCTTTTTCATTTCCGCGGTCTCAGGTCGAGCCGCCGCCGGTCACACCGACCGCGTCAGCCCGCCGTCGACCCGGATGTTCTGGCCGGTGATGTAGCCGGCGCCCGGCGAGGCCAGGAAGGCCACCGTGGCGGCGATCTCCTCGCTGCTGCCGTAGCGCTGCATCGGTACGCTCTGGCGCCGTTCCTCGGTCGCGGGCAGGCTGTCGATCCAGCCGGGCAGGACGTTGTTCATCCGCACATTCTCCGCCGCATACTGCTCGGCGAAGAGCTTGGTGTAGGCGGCCAGACCGGCCCGCGCGACGGCGGAGGTCGGGAACATCGCGCTCGGCTCGAACGCCCAGGCGGTGGAGATGTTGACGATGGAGCCGGCCTTCTGCCCGACCATGATCGGCGCCACCAGCCGGACCGCCCGCACGACGTTGAGGAAATAGACCTCGATGCCGCGGTGCCAGTCCTCGTCGCTGATCTCCAGCAGGGCGCCGCGCGGACCGTGGCCGGCGCTGTTGACCAGCGCGTCGATGCGGCCCCAGCGCTCCATCGTCGCATCGACCAGCCGCTTCAGGTCGTCGTTCGACTGGTTCGACCCCGTCACCCCGATGCCGCCGAGTTCCGCGGCCAGGGCCTCGCCCTTGCCGGAGGAGGACAGGATCGCGACCTTGAACCCGTCGGCCGCCAGCCGGCGCGCCGAGGCCGCCCCCATGCCGCTGCCGCCGGCGGTGATGACGGCAACCTTTTCGTCGGACATGCTCATTCCTCCCAATCCTGCAGTTGCCCAACCATAAGGGTGGCCGGCCGCCGTCTCAAATGCGATTTCAGCGGCGGCCTTGGAACTGCGGGGGAGCTGCGGAGCGGTAAGGGCCGCGACGGCGGCCCCGCAGGCCCATGCCTGCGAAGGCAAGCGGCCGGATGGCCGCGCCCGCCGATTGAGGGCGAGCGTAAAGCCTGATGTGTCAGGCTTTACGCTCGATACTATCAGATGTCGAAATTGGCGGCGATGGTGCCGGTGGACTGGCGATGGCGCAGGGCATCGGCCAGTGTCTGGTTGTCCAGCACGGCGGCGGTGGCGTCGCGGACCTGGACCATCAGCCAGCGGACCGAGCAGGTCTCGGTATCGATGCAGTCCTCGCACGGCCGGAAGGACGCCTTGCTGGCGCAGGGGATCGGCGCCAGATGCCCGTCGATCAGCCGGATCACCTCGCCGAAGGTGATCTCCGCAGCCGGGCGGGCGAGCCGGTAGCCGCCGCTCTTGCCGCGCTTGGCGAACAGAATGCCTTCCTTGCGCAACTCGACCAGGATCGCTTCGAGGAACTTGCGCGGAATATTCTCGCGCTCCGCGATGTCGGCGATCAGGATCAGGTCGCCATTGTCCTTCTCCGCCAGCATGATCAGGGCACGCAACGCGTATTTGGCTTTCTGCGACAGCATTCCGGCGGAATCCGTATTATTGCGGCGGCGGTTGGGTGGTCCGCCCCGATCTAAAGCTTCGGTGGTTAACATTTCGTACCGGTCCGCTATTCCACCCAAAGGCGCAATTTGCGGCCGGAACCAGCGGACCTTAGATCGGATCGCGAAAAATCGGAATCGAATTGACGCGTGAATGGTTTGCGGCAGCCGTCGCGGGCGCGTTAAGGTCACCCTGCCCATAGGATCATTCAGCTATTTTCCCGCAGAACCGAAGGTCAGGCCATGCAGTACGCCATCGTTCCGGTCACCCCGTTCCAGCAGAACTGCACGGTGCTCTGGTGCCCCGAGACGATGAAGGGTGCCGCCATCGATCCCGGCGGCGACCTGGACCGCATCCTGGCCGCGGTGAAGGCGAAGGGCGTGACGCTGGAGAAGATCCTCGTCACCCATGGCCACATCGACCATGCCGGCGCCGTCGCCGATCTGGCCGACAAGCTGTCGCTGCCCATCGAGGGTCCGCACCGCGACGACCAGTTCTGGATCGACGGCATGCCGATGCAGAGCCAGATGTTCGGCTTTCCGCCCGTGCGCTCCTTCACCCCCGGCCGCTGGCTGGAGGAGGGCGACACGGTGACCGTCGGCAACCAGACGCTGGAGGTGCGCCACTGCCCCGGCCACACTCCCGGCCACGTCGTGTTCGTCCATGTGCCGTCGAAGCTCGCCATCGTCGGCGACGTGCTGTTCCAGGGCTCCATCGGCCGAACCGATTTTCCCAAGGGCAACTACGCCGACCTGATCGCCTCGATCCGCGACAAGCTGTTCCCCTACGGCGACGACATCGCCTTCATCCCCGGCCACGGCCCGATGTCGAGCTTCGGCGAGGAGCGGCTGTACAACCCGTTCCTCAACGATTAGCCATCGCCCTGGCGACAGTCCCGATTCGGAACTCGGATGGGTCTGGCATGTATAGGCTGCATTACCCATAACGATTTTCGCGCCGACAACCATCGGATGCGACATTCCGTGTCATACGGAATGTCGCACTGCATACGCATGTCTGGCGACCGGCTCCATCCGCCATGGGGGATACAACCCTTACGAATGTAATATTAATAATTTATCAATTTTATATATCGTCCTAATTCCGGTTGAATTTAAGTTTGATTGTTCCCGTCGGATATGCGCGAATATGCGTGAAAGTTCTCCCGTCATATCCTCACCGGTAGAAAAAATATCTCTTAAAGCAATCCAAACGCAAAAGGACTTATCATGAGAAAGACGTTGCTCTCCGCCGGTTTTGCAATTGCGAGCAGCATGGCTCTTTTCAGCGCGCCTGCCTCGGCTTGCAACGTCGAGCCCTATATCGGTTCGATCTGCACATTCGCGTTCGATTGGTGCCCACAGGGCTATGTCGTGGCCGACGGCCGGAACTTGACCGTCCGGGAGAACCAGGCGCTGTTCGCGCTGATCGGCTACCGCTACGGCGGCAACAATTCCGATCTCTTCGCCATACCCGACCTGCGTGGCCGTGCCGCCATCGGCTCCGGCACCGGAACCGGCCTGGCGAACATCGCGATCGGTGCCAAGGTCGGCCAGCAGGAGCTTCTGCTGTCGGCAGCGCAGGTTCCGCTGCAGCCGCATACCCACACCGCCACCTTCGTCGGCACGGGCGGCGGGTCGGGGGGCTCGACCACCGTTCCGTTCACCGGCACCGTGAACGTTCCCATCACCAACGGCGGCAACCCGGTGTCGGCTCCCACCTCGGGCAACGTCTATCTCGGCGACATCGCTTTCAACGACGCAGGCAGCGGCGCCACGCTGACGGGTCCGTACAACACCACCGGCCCGGGCACCGGCGCCAAGGTGCAGGGCACGGCCAGCGGCACCATCACCGTTCCGAACACCGGCATCACCGGTGGCACCGTGACGGTCGCCCCCGCTTCAGCCAATGCGACCCAGAAGGTTTCCACCCAGTCCCCGGCAATCGGACAGACCCTCTGCATCGCCACCCAGGGCCTCTATCCGAATCGCCCGTAACGGTGCCGGCGGCGCAACTCCACTCACAGGCGGAGTTGCGCCGTCCACGGTGAGGCGCAACTGCCATTTCGCGAGGGACAGCCGTTGCCGGCCATTCCCCGTCAATCGACCGCCGGATCGTCGCCCAGCAGCAGGTCGATGCGCCGGCGCAGGCTGATCAGTTCGCGGCGCTGCATGTCGTCGACATAGGCGCGGTGCTCGCGCGGATCGCCCAGCCGGGCGGTGGCGCGGCGCAGCGCGTCGAGGAAGCGGCCGACCGCCGACATCGTGCGCAGCGACGGTTCCTTGGCGGCGTCCTTGCGGCTGCGCGCCGCCTGCACCGTCCCGTCGCCGGCCTTCACCTGCTCCCACAGGGCGATCTGCTCGTCCAGATCCTTGATCCAGGCGATCTCGATCAGGGTGGAACGGGACACGTCGTGGTGGGCGGCGGCATATTCCTGCTTGATCGTCTCCGGCAGGCTGTTCAGCCGCAATGTGTGGCTGACGTTGCTCTGGCTCTTGCCGATGATGCGGCCCAGCTGTTCCTGGGTGTAGCCGAAGCGGTCGATCAGCCGCGCCAGCGCCTCCGCCAGTTCCAGCGCGTCGAGGTCGACGCGCTGCACATTCTCCACCAGCGTCAGCTCGTCCGGGTTGCCGGAAGTGACCAGCGCGTAGATGGTCGCCAGCCCCAGCATCTCGTGCGCCCGCAGCCGCCGTTCGCCGGCAACCAGGCGGTGGCCGCCCACCACCTCCTGCACCAGCACCGGCTGCTTCAGCCCGTAATGCGCAATCGAGTCGGCCAGCCCCTGCATCTCCTGCGGGTCGAAATGGCGGCGCGGCATGCTCGGGTTGCGCATGATCCTGGCGACGTCGAGTTCCAGCAGCCGGGGCGGCTTTCCCGTATCGTCGAACAGATCCGAGTGATCGGGTGCGAGCGTCGGCATGTCCTGGTCTGGTCCCCTGGTTTCCGGTCCTTCCGGCCCCGCAACGGTGCCCCGGCCGTTGCGGCTCTGTCAACGGCACAGTGAGAAGAAAAGGAGAACAGGCCCTGCAGGCTTCGCTGCCGCCGGCAGGGCCGGTCCCTCACGCGGCCTTGATGTCGGCCAGGAAGCGCTCGATCTCCGCCCTGAGATGCCCGGCCTGCCGGGTCAGATCCTGCGACGAGACCAGCACCTCGCCGGCAACCGTCTTGGTCGTGTCGGCGGACCGCGCCACCCCGTCGATGATCGCCGTGACCGATTGCGTCGCCTTGGCCGCCTGTTCGGCGTTGGCGGCGATGTCCATCGTCGCCGTGCCCTGTTCGTCGATGGCGCCGGCGACGATGCTGGAGATGCGGCCCATGTCCTCGATCACCGTCGCGATCTGGCCGATGGAGGCCGCGGCGCCGTCCGTCACCGACTGCATGGTGCCGATCTGGCTGCCGATCTCGTCGGTGGCCTTGGCGGTCTGCGCGGCCAGATGCTTGACCTCGTTGGCGACGACGGCGAAGCCCTTGCCCGCCTCTCCCGCCCGTGCCGCTTCGATGGTGGCGTTGAGCGCCAGCAGGTTGGTCTGCGCCGCGATGTCGTGGATCAGCTGAACGACCGTGCCGATGCGCCCGGCGGTCTCGACCACGGCGCGCATGGTTTCGCCGGCCTGCGCGGCGGCGCCGATCGCGGCCTGGGTGATGCGGCCCGACTCCTCGATGTGGCGGCCGATGTCGCCGATGGAGGCGCGCAGCTGGTTGGCCGCCGACGCCACCGTCCCGACATTGCTCGCCGTCTGGTCGGCCGCCGCGGCGACGCTGGTCGCCTCGTGCAGCGTGCGGTCGGCGCCGTCGCTCATCGATCTGGCCGTCACCTCCAGCCCGCCGGCGGCGCTGGCCACTGCGCGGACGATGCCGCCGACCCGCGCATCGAAGCCGTCGGTGACCCGTTCCAGCTGGCGGGTGCGTTCCTCGCGCAGCGCGCGGACCCGCTCCTGCTCGGCATGAAGGTCGTCGGCCTTGATCAGCGCCTCCTTGAAGATTTGCATGGCCCCGGCCATCCGGCCGATCTCGTCATGGCGCTCCTGCGCCGGCACGGCCAGCGCGCGCTCGCCCTGGGCCAGCCGCTGCATGGCGTCGCACATCGACGACAGCGGGCGGGTGATGCCGCGGGCGAACAGAATGCCGCCCAGGCAGATGACCAGCAGCAGGGCGGCCCCGGCGCCGATCATGTTGTCGCGCATCGACCTGACCGGCGCCAGAATCTCGTCGACGCCGGCCTCCGCCAGCACCAGCCACTGGATGCCGTTGTGCGTCATCGGCCGATAGGCGGTCAGGGCGGGACCGTCGCCGGAGATGTTGGTCGCCTCGACCACGCCGGTGTGGTCGGGATCGCTTTTGATGACGCCCATGGCGCCGCCTTCATAGGGCTTCAGCACCGCCGGCCCCGTCGCGAATCGCGGCGTGCTGCGCAGCTTGCCGTCCTCCCCGACCAGGAAGGTATCGCCGCTGTCCCCCATGCCGCCAGTGGCGCGCATGATGCGGTCGAGCCCGCCCGGCTCGATGCGGAAGACCAGGGTCGCCAGAATCTGCACGCTGCCGTCCGGCTGGCGCAGCGCCACCGGCGTTGCGAGGAAGGCCGACGGGGCGCCGCCGGCCGGCGCATAGGCGCTGAAATCGGCGGCGCGGGCCTCGTCCGGCTTGGGATCGCGCTTCACCGAGTCGGCCAGCGCGGCAAGCGGACCGTCGGCGGCCGGCTTGCCGAAGTCGCCGCCCTTCGCGGCGCTGTAGAGCACCGTTCCGTCCTGCGACAGCAGCAGGACGTCGGCCAGCCCGCGGCGCAACATCAGGTCGGTCATCCAGGAATGGAGCCGCAGATGCGCCATGTCGTACATGGTGCTGCCCTCCGGCTTCTCCATCTTGTAGCGCTCGGCCGGCGGGTTGGGGTTGTCGTCGACATAGCGCTTGCGCAGGAGGGTGCCGGGGTCGCCGCGGTCGCCCTCGATCCGCCAGCCATTGCCCAGCGCCACCGCCGCGTCCCGCATCGACCGCGTGTTGGCGGTGAGGACGATGTCGCCCTCCAACCCTTCCAGATAGGACTGGACGCTGGTGGCGCGGGCATCCGCCAGCGCCACCAGCTTGTCCTGTGCCGCGGTGCGCAGACGGTCGGTGGCCGCGGAATAGGCGAAGCTGCCGAGCAGCAGCGCCGTCAGCACTGCCGATCCGACCACCGCGCCGGGAATCTTGTGGCGCAGAAGCAATCTATTCAAGGTTGTGCTCCTCCCGTACAGTCCAAGGTGCCGGTTGGCCCGGCTTCACTGGCGCGGCAAGCGGCCGCTCCGTCCCGCGGGATGGTTCCCACCGACGGAGCAGCCCGCCATGGCGCCGTACACATACAATCCTATTGGCGAACTGTTAACAAACAGACACACAAGTTTAATCGTTTTGTTAAACGATCGTTCAAAATCCATTCGGCTGGCGCAATGAAACGTAACTTAGTAGAAAGGGGTTATGCAGAGCCGAGGATTTGATCGGGCGTCTGTTGGGAGGTCGGTCGATGTCACTTGCTGAGCGCAAGCTTTTTGTCGAGCGCTGGATTCGCTCACCACTGAAGGTCGCGTCGGTAACTCCAAGTGGACCTGAACTGTGCCGGACGATGGCGAAGGCCGCCCAGTGCAGCCCCACGCGGCGGGTGGTGGAACTGGGGCCGGGCACCGGTCCGGTCACCTCGGCCCTGCTCGCCCATGGCGTCACGCCCGACAATCTGCTGATGGTGGAGCTCGATCCCGCCTTCGCCGACCATCTGTCGATGCTGCACCCCAGCGCCACGGTGGTGCGCGGCGACGCGACGCGGGTTCACCGCATCGTCCAGGCCCATGGCTGGGAGACCTGCGACGCGGTGGTTTCCGGCCTGCCGCTGATCGCCATGCCGCTGTCGGTGCAGGCGCGGATCGTGCGCGGCGCCTTTTCCGTGCTGGCGCCTGACGGCGTTTTCGTGCAATTCACCTACGGTCCCTTCGCCCCGGTCAATCCGGAACTGATCCGGCGGCTGCGGCTGAAGCCGCGGCGCCATGCCTGGATCGCCCGGAACCTGCCCCCGGCGTCGGTCTGGACCTTCCGCAGGCTGCCCTGACGACGAGTCATTTTGACCGCTGATACCGTACTGGACGAGGCGCGCGCCCTGATCGACGCGCGCCGTTACCGCCCCGCCCTGCGCCTGCTTCGCGGCGCACCCGCGTCCTCCGGGATCGAGCGGCTCCATCTGCTGGGGCTGGCCCATCTCGGCCACCGCGGTCCGGCCGCCGCCGTCGCCTGCCTGCGCCGGGTGCTGGCCGACAGCCCCGGAGATGCCGAGCGGCTGGCCATGCTCGCCAAGGCCCATCAGGCCGACAACGCCCCCTTCCCCGCCGTCGGCTGGCTGGAGCGCGCGCTGCGCGTCGCCCCCGGACACCCCGACCTGACCGCGGCGCTGGCCGGAGCCCTGCGCCGCGACGCCCGCTACAGCGACGCGATCGCCGTGACGCGCGAGGCGCTGGCCGCCGGCGACCTCTCCCCCGACATCCGCTTCGAGGCCGCCACCGCCGCCGCCTATCTCGGACGCGACGGGGAGGCGCTGGCCCATTTCGATGCGCTGCTGGCCGACGATCCCGAGCATGCCGCGGCCTGGTTCGGCAGCCATGCCCAGGCGCTGCACGATCACGGGCCCGACGAAGCCCTGCGCCGCCTGCGCCGCGCCACCCGCTGCGGCGGCGCCGCCGGCAAATACTGGGGCTATCTCGCCGCCACCCTGCGGCTGCTCGGCCGCGATGCCGAGGCCGACGCGGTGGAGGCGGCGGAGGTCGGCGACAACCCGAAGCGCCGCCCGCTGCCGGACGGGGTCAAGGCGCTGCTGCCGAAGCTCTCCGCCGACTTCCGGCTGTTCGGCAACAGCGGCCGGCTGCTGCGTCACGCGGTCGCAAGCGCCGCCACGCCCGGTCTGGTGCTGGAGTTCGGGGTGCGGCGCGGCACCTCGCTCGACCACATCGCCGACGCCGCAGGCCAGGAGGTCCACGGCTTCGATTCGTTCGAGGGTCTGCCAGAGGGCTGGGTCAACTCTCCCCGCGGCGTGCTGACCACCGGCAGCCAGTTGCCGCCGGTGCGCGACAATGCCCGGCTGCATGTGGGGTGGTTCGAGGACAGCCTGCCGCCGTTCCTGTCGGCCCATCCGGGGCCGGTGCGCTTCGTCAATGTCGACAGCGACATCTACGCCTCGGCCCGCACCGTGCTGACCGCGCTGGCGGACCGGGTGCGTCCGGGTACCATCATCGTCTTCGACGAGTATATCGGCAACCGCAGCTGGCGCGACGACGAGTACCGGGCATTCCAGGAGTTCGTCGCGGAGAACGCGGTGCGCTACGAGTATTTCGCCGCCAGCCCCTACACCAAGCAGGTGGCGGTGCGGGTGCTGGAAATCGGACACACAGGTTAAGGTGCGGCGGGGGCAAGACGCCCCCGCCGCCGAAACACCCTCAGCCGGCCGCCTTCACCTGACGGCGGCGCGCATGCAGGACCGGCTCGGTGTAGCCGTTCGGCTGGACGCGGCCCTTGAACACCAGATCGCAGGCGGCCTGGAAGGCGATGCTGCCGTCGAAGTTGCCGGCCATCGGCTTGTACAGCGGGTCGCCGGCATTCTGCTTGTCGACGACGGCGGCCATGCGCTTCATGACCTCCATCACCTGGGCCTCGGTGCAGATGCCGTGGTGCAGCCAGTTGGCGATGTGCTGGCTGGAGATGCGCAGGGTGGCGCGGTCTTCCATCAGCCCGACGTCATGGATGTCCGGCACCTTGGAGCAGCCGACGCCCTGGTCGATCCAGCGCACCACATAGCCGAGGATGCCCTGGGCGTTGTTCTCCAGCTCCTGCCGGACCTCGTCCTCCGACCAGTTGGGGCGGTCGGCGAGCGGGATGGTCAGGATGTCGGACAATGCTGCGGCCTGCCGCTTGGCCAGCTGGTCCTGCACCTCGGCCACATTCACCGCGTGATAGTGAGTGGCGTGCAGGGTGGCGGCGGTCGGCGACGGCACCCAGGCGGTGTTGGCGCCGGCCTTCGGATGGCCGATCTTGGCGACCAGCATGTCGGCCATCAGGTCGGGCATCGCCCACATGCCCTTGCCGATCTGGGCGCGACCCTTCAGACCGGCGCGCAGCCCGACATCGACATTGTTGTCCTCATAGGCGGAGATCCACTTGGTGGCCTTCATCGCCGCCTTGCGGACGACCGGGCCGGCCTCCATCGAGGTGTGGATCTCGTCGCCGGTGCGGTCCAGGAAGCCGGTGTTGATGAACACCACCCGGTCCTTGGCGGCGCGGATGCACTCCTTGAGGTTGACGCTGGTGCGGCGCTCCTCGTCCATGATGCCGACCTTGAGGGTGTTGCGGGCAATGCCCAGCAGATCCTCGACACGGCCGAACAGCTCGTCGGCGAAGGCGACCTCTTCCGGCCCGTGCATCTTCGGCTTCACGATGTAGACCGAGCCGGCGCGGCTGTTGCGCAGCCCACCTTCCGCCTTCAGGTCATGCAAGGCGATCAGCGAGGTGAAGACACCGTCGAGGATGCCTTCCGGCGCCTCGCTGCCGTCGGACAGCTTGACCATGTCGATGGTCATCAGATGGCCGACGTTGCGGACCAGCAGCAGGCTGCGGCCATGCAGGGTGACGCTGCCGGCCGGCGTGGTGTAGACGCGGTCCGGGTTCAGCTTGCGGACGACGGTCCTGTCGCCCTTGGGGAAGCTGGCCTCCAGCGTGCCCTTCATCAGGCCCAGCCAGTTGCGGTAGGCGACGACCTTGTCCTCCGCATCCACGGCGGCGACCGAATCCTCGCAGTCCTGGATGGTCGACAGCGCCGCTTCCAGCACGACGTCGGCGACGCCGGCGGCATCGTCCTTGCCGATCACGCTGCTGCGGTCGATGCGGATCTCGATGTGGGTGCCGTTCTGGACCAGCAGCACCGCCGACGGCGCCGAGGCCTCGCCCTGCCAGCCGACGAAGGCGGCCTTGTCCTTCAGGCCGGTCTTGCGGCCGTCCTTCAGCGTCACCGCCAGCGCATCGCCTTCGACCGCATAGCCGGCGGCATCGGCATGGCTGCCGTCGGCCAGCGGAACGCTGTCGTCGAGGAACCTGCGCGCCCAGGCGATCACCTGCGCGCCACGGGCGGCGTCATAGCCGCCGGCCGCCGGGGTGCCGGGGATGGCGTCGGTGCCGTACAGCGCGTCGTACAGGCTGCCCCAGCGCGCGTTGGCGGCGTTCAGGGCATAACGGGCATTGGTGATCGGCACCACCAGCTGCGGGCCGGCGAGATAGGCGATCTCCGGATCGACGTTGCCGGTGCCGACGGCGAAGTCGCCGCCCTCCGGCACCAGATAGCCGATCTCGCGCAGGAAGGACTCGTATTCGGCCTGATCGAAGAGCTTGCCGCGGCGGGCGGTGTGCCAGCCGTCGATCTGCGCCTGCAGGCTGTCGCGCTTGTCCAATAGCGCCTTGTTGCGCGGCGCCAGCTCGTGCAGGAGCTGGTCGAGGCCGGTCCAGAGACGGTCGGCGTCGACACCGGTCCCCGGCAGCGCCTCGTCATTGATGAAGTCGTACAGCGGGCGGGCGATTTCGAGGCCGCCACGGCGGATCCAGTTGCTCATCTCGTTGCGTGTCCCATTCTCTTGCGCTCGGTTCGCAGACTCCTCTCCGGGAGTCTTTGTCATCGGTTATCGCGTCTTCCGCGCGAGCCGGTCAACACAATGTCGCACCGCAGCGTATGGAGAAATGGTAGCAGGCGGCCGGCGCCGGACCGGCCGCGCTCACGCCAGCAGATTCAGCACCGCAGCCGATTGGGGGGCGGGCTGGGCAGCCAAGGCGGTGGCGGTCGACAGGGCCGGAGCCTCCGCCCCTTCCGCAGCGCTGTCGTCGGGCGCACCGGTGGCCCCGAGCGCCTGCCCAAGCTCCTTGGCCGACCCGAGTGCTGCGGCACGCAGGGCGTTAACCTCCTTCTGGGCGGCTTCGACCATCTTGTCGTCGGCCTTGAAGCCTTCCCGCCGCTCGCGCCGCCGTTTTTCCGACTCGTCCAGCATGTTGGCGGCCTTCGCCTCGCCGATGATGCGCTTGGAGGTGGCGAGCACCCCCTCCACCCGCTGGCCGAAGGTGTCGGCCTCGCGATAGCGCGACATCTTCATGGCGTTGTCGGCCATCAGCTGCTGGATCATCGCGCTTCGCCCGCCGGGGCCGGCCGTCGCGGCGGCGGGGTGACCGGCGGCGGACGGGTCGGCAGCGGACGGGTCGGCCCCTGACGGATCTGCCTTTGACGGATCGGCGCCTGACGGGCTGGCGGCGGTGATCCCGCGATTGCCCAGGCCCGACAGCACATCCTCCACCATGCGGGCGATGTCGGCGGGCAGTTTGCCGTCCCGCATCTCCGCCGCGCCCGCGGACTGGGCATCCGCATCGGCGCCGGCATCGGCCGCCATCAGGTCGGCGGCGCTTTCCGCGGAACCGGCGGCGGCCGACGCCCCCTCCCCCGTCGAGATGCCGATGGTCAGCGTCACTTCGGTCTGTTGCAGGGTCAGGCTGGTGGTGGTGCGGGTGATCGTCGTCTCCGACGACAGCATCGTGCCGCCGCCGGTGGCAGCGCCGGCATCGCCCGGCAGCCCCAACTCCGCCGCGGCCTTGATCCCGGCCCCATATTCCTTGGCGGCGCGCCCGGCCTCGCGCGCCAGCAGCGCCGCCTCCCGCGCCAGCGTCGCCAGCTTCTGCGGATCGCCCTGGGCAAAGCGCATCGCCAGCTTCAATTGCTCGATCTTGCGTTCGACCTGCTCGAGCCGCGCGGCCGCCGCCTGCTTGGGCCCGCCGACCCGCCTCGCCTCCTCCAGCGCCGCCTGGGCACTGGCATGGTCGCTCTGCCATTTGGTCGCAGCCTGGGTCAGCGCCTGCGCGCGCTCCGCTTTCTGGGCGAGCTGGCCGTGGGCGTCCTTGGCCTGCAGCTCCTTCTCCCACGGCTTCTTCGCCTGCTGCAGGCGGAAGAGCCCGGCTTGACCGTCGGCCACCACGCTGAAAACGCTCATGCCGCCACCCCCCGGTCCGGCCGAACCAACTTGTTCGCGGCAAAGTTTAGCACAATCGCAGAAACTGTCCATTTCGCGCAGGGCGTGCGTGGAACCCCGAAGGCTCGGGCCGTGTTTCACTTCCCGACACCCGCTTCCGCAACGGGCGGTTCGATACCGCAGGCGCGGAGCCACGGAATACCGGAATCCCCGAGGAGGAAAGACAAGATGCCGAACCGCGACATGACCGGCACCGGCGGACCGACCCCGACCGGCTCCACCACCGGAAGTTCAACCGCTGGAAGCTCGTCGACCGGAAATTTCGCTGCCGGCAGCTCCAACATCGGCGACAGCGTCGATGAGATGAAGAAGACCGTCAACCGCGCGGCCGACGACGTGATGTCCACCGGGCGCGAGACGCTGGGCAACGCCCAGGGGCGCATCCGCTCGCTGCTGGAGCAGCAGACCGGCCGCGCCGCCGACCAGCTGGGCGGCGTCGCCAACGCCCTGCACAAGGCTGCCGAGCAGCTGAACGAGGAAAATGGCGGCGTGGTCGCCGATTACGCCGAACAGGCGGCCAGCCGCGTCGAGCGTGTCGCCGACATGCTGCGCGACGCCTCGGTCGACGACATCGTCGGCGAGGTCGAGGGCTTCGCCCGCCGCCAGCCCGAAGTGTTCATCGGCGCCGCCTTCGCCGTCGGCTTCCTCGCCGCGCGCTTCCTCAAAAGCTCCAGCGACCGCCGCATGCACCGCGCCTCGACCTCGCTTCGCGGCACCGCGCACCCGTCGCAGACCGTGCGCACCGCCCGCGGCTCCTCCTACGACGCCGGTCGCGATACCGGCCGCGACCGCAATCGCGACATGAACCGCGGCTCCGCCCCCAACCGGGGCATGGCCGGTGGCATCGGCGAGTCCGTCAGCCGCAGCACCCCGTCCCACAGCGCCGACACCCCGACGACGGGTTCGTCCGGCGTAAACACCGGCCATCTCGCCGGCCGCATGGACTCCGAACGCGGGTCGGAGCGTCTGGGAGAGCCGAAGCAGGCCGCCGGCCGCATCGGCATGCCGCTGTCCACCGCCCCGGCCTCGGTCACCGGCCACGGCGCCTCGCCGTCGGCGGACACCGCTCTCGGCACCAGCACCATCGGCACGCCGGCCGGCGTGTCGGGTGCCGCCGGCGGCGGCGCGAACTCCGGCACCACCGGCATCGGCAGCGTCCAGGGCGGTAGCCAGGGCGGTCCTGCCGGGGCCACCTCCTCCACCTCCAAGCCGCAGGGTCAGCGTCCATGAGCGCAGCCGAGAACCGCTATGACGAGCCGCGGGATCCGCGACAGGACCGGCCGCTCGCCGGCCTGTTCGCCGATCTCGCCCGCGAATCCGCCAACCTCGCCCGATCCGAGATCGCGTTGGCGAAGGCCGAGCTGACCGACAAGGCCTCCGAGGCCGCCGGTGGCGTGGCCTTCATCGCCGTCGGCGGACTGGTCGCCTTTGCCGGCGTCCTGGTCCTGCTTGCCTCCGCGGTTCTCGGCCTGTCCCACGTCCTGGCCCCGTGGCTGTCCGCGCTGATCGTCGGCGTGGTGGTTCTGGCGGTGGGCGGCATCCTGGCTTACGTCGGCAAGAACCGGCTGAGCCCCGCCAACCTCCGCCCCCGCCGCACCATGAACACGCTGGACGAGGACAAGCGCTGGGCGAAATCCCAGCTTGCCCGCTGAGGGGCCGGCCGATGACGGACGACGATCGCAACCCTGCAGCCGGCCGGACGGCCGGGCCGAAGGATCTCGACGCCCTGGAGGGCGACATCCGCGCCAGCCGCGCGCGCATCGGCGGCACCGTCGATGCGCTGCGCGACCGGACATCCCGTCTGCGCGACAGTCTGACGCGGTGGTCTCCCCAAACCCTGATGGAGAATTCCATGAAGCACACCTATTCGCCGTCGACGCCGGATACCCCGTCCCAGCGCGCCAACCTGCACCAGACCGACCGTTACGAAAGCGGCCAGACCGTCCATTACAATCGCCGGCAGTCCCAGTCCTCAGGTTCAGTGCTGGACAGCGTCACCAGCAACCCGATCCCGCTGGCGCTGGTCGGCATCGGGCTGGGCTGGCTGGCCCTGTCCAGCACCGGCTACGACCGCCGCATCGCCCGCTCCAGCACCGTCCGCAACGCCCGCCACCGTATGGGCGACGCCGTGGACTATGCCCGCGAAACGCTGAGCGACGCCGGCGAAAGCGTCCGCAACGCCGCCAGCTCCGCCTATGACAGCGCTTCGGGAGCGGTCAGCTCGGCCTACGACAGCGCCTCGGGTGCGGTCAGTTCCGCCTACGACAGCGCCTCGGGCACCGTCAGCGGCATGGTGGGCGGTTCGGACAGGGACCATGTGTCGAACAACGTGTCCGGCCGGGGCGACCTCCACAACCAGCGCCAGTCGCAGGGCTATGTCAGCCGCGGCGTGTCGCGCCTGTCCTCGATGACCCCGTCGACCGACCATCTGCGCCACCGTGCGCACGACATGTCGACCGGCTTCTGGGATCTGATCGAGGATCATCCCATCGTCGCCGGTGCCATGGGCGTGGCGCTGGGCGCGGCCATCGGCGCCGCCCTGCCCGGCACGCGCTATGAGAAGCAGTGGGTCGGCGACTATGCCGACGAGGCGACCAAGCGGGCCAAGGCCATCGCCATGGACGCGCTGGACCGCGGCACCCGCGCCGCCCAGGCGGCCGCCCAGACCGTGGTCGAGTCGGCCAAGGAAGACGTCCGCGACGTCGTCACCGAAGCCACCAACGCCGCCCGCGAAGAGGTGAAGAAGCCGGGCTGATCCCCGCTTCCATCGCCGCAAGCCCGACCCCGCGCCGCTACCGGCGCGGGGTTTTCCGCATTGGGGGTCTCCTTTGCCGCCCTGCGGCAAACCGCCGCATCCCGTCCCCTGACCTGCGGCTTCGCTGTAGCGTGAGGACAATCGCGACGCTATAACCGAGTGGCGTTGACGGGTATTGCCGGCACATCAGCCATGCAAACCCGCGAAAGCCGCGGAAACCCTGCACCTTTATCGACAAACGCCCCTTGCCCCCCGGAGCAATCAGGACTAAATTGGTCCTGTATTCGAAACCGGGGTGAAACGGGGTGCGGGCATGATCCGGCTGAGCAAGCTGACCGACTATGCCATCGTCGTGCTGAGCGAGATGGCGCGCCAGGTCGGCGCGGTCCATACCGTCGCCCATCTTGCCGACCGCACCGGCGTTCCCGCCCCCACCGTCGCCAAGCTGATGAAGGCGATGACGCCTGCCGGCCTCACCACCTCGCAACGGGGTGCTGCCGGCGGTTATGCGCTGAGCCGGCCGGCCGATGCAATCTCCATCGCGGAAATCATAACGGCGCTCGACGGTCCCATCGCGCTGACCGCCTGCGTCGACGGTGCCGACAGCCAATGCGGGGTGGAGCAACTTTGCCCCATGCGCGGCGGTTGGGAAAAGGTGAACCGCGCCATCCGCGGCGCGCTGGAGGAGGTGTCGCTGGCCGACATGATGGTCCCGATCACCTTCCCGGCTCCGGCAGCCGCAACGAAATCCACAGCCGCCCAGCCGGCCCGCCCTGCGCACTGAACGGCGCGCACCGAACAGCATTCTTGAGAAGGACGAGGCAAAGCCATGGCCGCCCAACCGGAAACCGTCGAGCAGGTCCGCGCCGTCACGGAGCAGAAGTACAAGTACGGCTTCACGACCGACATCGAGGCCGACGTCGCGCCGAAGGGCCTCAACGAGGACATCGTCCGCTTCATCTCCGCCAAGAAGGAGGAGCCGGAGTGGCTGCTGGAGTGGCGCCTGAAAGCGTTCCGCGTCTGGCAGACGATGGAGGAGCCGCAATGGGCCGCCGTCAGCTTCCCGCCCATCGACTATCAGGACGCGCATTACTATGCGGCGCCGAAGAAGAAGGCCGGGCCGAAGTCGCTGGACGAGGTCGATCCCGAACTGCTGAAGACCTACGAGAAGCTCGGCATCCCGCTGCGTGAGCAGGAGATCCTGGCCGGCGTCGAAGGGTCGGAGGGCAAGAGCCCGGCCATCGCCGTCGACGCCGTGTTCGACAGCGTGTCGGTCGCCACCACCTTCAAGGCGAAGCTGGAGGAGATGGGCATCATCTTCTGCGCGATCTCCGAAGCGGTGCAGAAGCATCCGGAGCTGGTGAAGAAGTATCTCGGCTCGGTGGTGCCCTATACCGACAACTATTATGCGACGCTGAACTGCGCGGTCTTCACCGACGGCAGCTTCGTCTACATCCCCAAGGGCGTGCGCTGCCCGATGGAGCTGTCGACCTACTTCCGCATCAACCAAGCCAACACCGGCCAGTTCGAGCGGACGCTGATCATCGCCGACGAAGGCGCCTATGTCAGCTATCTGGAAGGCTGCACGGCGCCCCAGCGCGACGAGAACCAGCTGCACGCCGCCGTGGTCGAGCTGGTGGCGATGGACGACGCGACGATCAAGTATTCGACGGTCCAGAACTGGTACCCCGGCAATGCCGAAGGTGTCGGCGGCATCTACAACTTCGTCACCAAGCGTGGCGCCTGCCGCGGCAAAAATTCCAAGATCTCCTGGACGCAGGTCGAGACCGGCTCGGCGATCACCTGGAAGTATCCGAGCTGCATCCTGCAAGGCGACAATTCGGTGGGCGAGTTCTATTCGGTCGCCATCACCAACAATTTCCAGCAGGCCGACACCGGCACCAAGATGATCCACATCGGCAAGAACACCCGCTCGACGATCGTGTCGAAGGGCATCTCGGCCGGCAAGGCGCAGCAGACCTACCGCGGCCTGGTGAAGATCCTGCCCAGGGCGGAAGGTGCGCGCAACCACACCCAGTGCGACAGCCTGCTGATCGGCGACCAGTGCGGCGCCCACACGGTCCCCTACATCGAGAGCCGCAACCGCTCCGCCCGCATCGAGCATGAGGCGACGACGGCGAAGATCAGCGAGGACCAGCTGTTCTATTGCCGCCAGCGCGGCATCTCGGAAGAGGACGCGGTGTCGCTGATCGTCAACGGCTTCTGCAAGGAGGTCCTGAAGGAACTCCCGATGGAATTCGCCGTGGAGGCGCAGAAACTGGTGGGCATCAGCCTGGAAGGCAGCGTGGGCTAAGGGCACGTCCCACCCACCGAAGAGAACGTGAAGACCGGACGGCGTGCCGGCGGCCTGAAGAAGACAACGAGGCGAAGACGATGATCGAAATCAAGAACCTGCACGCCACCGTGGACGGCAAGGAAATCCTCAAGGGCGTCGACCTGACCATCCGCCCGGGCGAGGTCCATGCCATCATGGGGCCGAACGGCGCCGGCAAGAGCACCATGTCCTACGTCCTCGCCGGCCGCGACGGCTACGAGGTCACGGAAGGGTCGGTCACCTATTACGGCAAGGACCTGCTGGCGATGGAGCCGGAGGAGCGGGCCGCCGAGGGCGTCTTCCTGGCCTTCCAGTATCCGGTGGAAATCCCCGGCGTCGGCAACACCACCTTCCTGAAGACCGCGATCAACGCCATCCGCAAGCATCGCGGCGAGAAGGAACTCGACGCCATGCAGTTCCTCAAGCTGATCCGCGAGAAGACCAAGGCGCTCGGCATGAGCGACGAGATGCTGAAGCGCGCGGTCAATGTCGGCTTCTCCGGCGGTGAGAAGAAGCGCAACGAGACGCTGCAGATGGCGGTGCTGGAACCGAAATTCGCCATCCTCGACGAGACCGACAGCGGCCTCGACATCGACGCGCTGAAGATCGTCGCCGAGGGCGTCAACGCGCTGCGCTCGCCGGAGCGCTCGATGCTGGTCATCACCCACTACCAGCGCCTGCTCGACTACATCATTCCCGACCATGTCCACGTGCTGGCCGCCGGCCGCATCGTGAAGTCGGGCGGCAAGGAACTGGCGCTGGAGCTGGAGAAGAACGGCTACCGCGACTTCGGCGCGAGCGAGGCGGCGTGATGACGGCCCACCACTCCCCCCTTCACCCGATGACCTACTCAACGCGCGGCGCCGATCCGGCGACGGCGCCGGCCTTCCTGGCGCCGCTCGATCAGGTCGGCGCCGGGCTGCCCGGCAGCGGCCTGTCCTGGCTGACCGAGCTGCGCGCCGCCGGCCGCGAGCGCTTCGCCGCCGTCGGCCTGCCGACGATCAGGAACGAGAGCTGGCGCTATACCAACCTGCGCGACCTCGCCAAGACGAACTTCCAGCCCGCCGCTCCCGCCGCCGCCGTGATCGATTTTCTGCCGACGGTGCGGGCCGAAGGGCAGGACGGTCCGCGTCTGGTCTTCGTCGACGGCCGTTTCCGCGCCGACCTGTCGTCGGTCGACGGGCTGCCGCCGCGTGTCGATCTGCTGAGCCTCGACGCCGCGCTGACCACCCATTCTGGCCTGCTGGCGGACCACATCGGCCGCCTTGCCGCGGCGGACGACCGCCCCCTGGTGGCGTTGAACAGCGCCTACCTTGCCGACGGTGCCGTCCTGCATGTGCCGGCCGGTGTCGAGGTCGAACGCCCCATCGAGCTGGTCTTCGTCTCCGTCGGGTCGGAGGCGCAGGCGACCACCTGCCACCCGCGCAGCCTGCTGATCGCGGAGGCTGGCTCCAAGGCGGTGGTGGTCGAACATCATGTCGGCCGCGGTGCTGGCACCACATTGGCGAACCACGTCACCGAGGTGTTCGTCGGCGAAGGCGCCACCCTGCACCATTACAAGTCGCAGCGCGACGGCGGCGGCGCCATCCACCTGTCGCACATCGCGGCGACGGTGGCGACCGGCGGCTGCTACGACAACTTCATCCTGACCACGGGTGCGAAGCTGTCGCGCAACGAGGTGGTCAGCCGGCTGGACGGCACCGACGCGCGGACGCATGTCAGCGGCGGCTATCTGGTCCGCGGCACCCAGCATGCCGACACCACCACGCTGATCGTCCACGCCCAGCCGAACGGCACCAGCCGCGAGGTCTACAAGGGCGTCATCGACGACACCGCGCGCGCGGTGTTCCAGGGCAAGATCACCGTCTGCCCCGGCGCGCAGAAGACCGACGGCTACCAGCTGAACCGCGCCCTGCTGCTGTCGGACGGGGCCGAGATCGACAGCAAGCCGGAACTGGAAATCCACGCCGACGACGTGAAGTGCAGCCACGGCTGCACGGCGGGCGAACTGGACGACGACGCGCTGTTCTACCTGCGCGCCCGCGGCATCGACCGCGACACCGCCCAGGGCCTGCTGGTCGGCGCCTTCCTGTCGGAATCCCTTGAGGAAATCGCTGAAGAGTCGATCCGCGACGCCTTCCAGGGGATCGTGGCCGGCTGGCTGGAGGAGCAGAAGTAACCATGTCCGATGCCATCCTGAACCAAGCCTACGACGTGCAGCAGGTGCGGGAGGATTTCCCGATCCTCGCCCGCAGCGTCCACGCCAGGAAGGGAAAGCCCGGCAAGCCGCTGGTCTATCTGGACAGCGGCGCCTCCGCCCAGAAGCCGCGTCAGGTCATCCAGGCCATGACCCGCTTCCTGGAGGAGGATTATTCCAACATCCACCGCGGCGTCCATTTCCTGTCGCAGACCGCGACCGACCAGTTCGAGGCGGTTCGTGCCAAGGTCGCGCACTTCCTGAATGCGCCGAACGACCGCTGCATCGTCTTCACCCGCAGTTCGACCGAAGCGATCAACCTCGTGGCCTCCAGCTATGGCCGGACCTTCCTGAACGAAGGCGACGAGGTCATCCTGTCGATCATGGAGCATCACGCGAACATCGTTCCGTGGCAGCTGCTCCAGGCCGAGAAGAAGATCGTCATCAAGGTCGTGCCCTGCGACGAGGACGGCGTCCTCGACATGGACGCCTACCGCGGCCTGCTGTCCGACCGCACGAAGCTGGTGGCGATCACCCACTGCTCCAACGTGCTGGGCACCGTCACCCCGGCCAAGACCATCGCCAGGCTGGCGCATGAGCGCGGCGTGCCGGTGCTGTTCGACGGCAGCCAGGCGGTGGTCCATGGCACGGTCGACGTGCAGGACATCGACGCCGACTTCTACGTCTTCACCGCGCACAAGCTGTATGGCCCGACCGGCCTCGGCGTGCTCTACGGCAAGTACGACCTTCTGAAGAAGATGCCCCCCTACCAGGGCGGCGGCGACATGATCGAGAGCGTCAGCTTCGAAGGCACCACCTTCAAGGCGCCGCCGTCGCGCTTCGAGGCCGGCACCCCGCCGATCACCGAGGTCATCGGGCTGGGCGCGGCCATCGATTATGTCGAGGCTCTCGGCCGCGACGCCATCGCCGCGCATGAGCACGATCTGCTGCAATACGCCACCCAGCAGCTGTCGCAGATCGGGGGCTTGCGCATCGTCGGCACCGCGCCCGGCAAGGGGCCGATCGTCTCCTTCGCTCTGGACGGCGTGCACCCGCACGACGTCGGCACCATCGTCGACCAGTATGGCGTCGCCGTGCGCGTCGGCCGCCATTGCGCCGAGCCGCTGGCCGAGCGGTTCGGCGTCGGACCGACCGTCCGCGCCTCCTTCGGCCTCTACAACACCCGGGAGGAAGCCGACGCCCTCGTCCAGTCCCTCCAGGCGGTCAAGGAGTTCTTCGGAGCATGATGGACGATCTGCGCGAGCTGTATCAGGAAGTGATCCTGGACCACGGCAAGCATCCCCGCAATTTCCGCCATCCCGACGACGCCAACCGCGAGGCGAAGGGCGAGAACCCGATGTGCGGCGACCGCTTCATGGTCTACCTGACCCTGAAGGACGGGGTGGTGGACGACGTGGCCTTCCAGGGCCGCGGCTGCGCCATCTCCACCGCCAGCGCCTCGATGATGACGGAGCTGGTGCACGGCAAGACGGCGGCGGAGGCGGAGACACTGTTCCACGCCTTCCACGAGCTGTGCACCCAGGACGAGCCCGACATCCCCGAGGGTGTCGACGACGAGACGATGGAAAAGCTGATGGTGATGTCCGGCGTGCGCCAGTTCCCGGTGCGGGTGAAGTGCGCGACGCTGGCTTGGCACGCCATGAACGCGGCACTCCATGGCGAGGCTTCGGCCTCCAGCGACCAGTTTTGACGGAAGGGGATCGAAATGCCCGATGAAGCCCTGACCCAGCGCCCGATGGCTCCCAATCCGGCCGAAGCCGAGGCGCAGTTGAAGGCCGACGCGGCAGCCGATGCGACGGCTGCGGCTCCCGAATCCAAGGACTTCGCCCCGATGCCCCAGCCGCCCGAGGGCTACGACCCGCGGGAGGAGATCATGGATCGCGTCGTGGCGGCCATCAAGACCTGCTACGACCCGGAAATCCCGGTCGACATCTGGGAACTGGGGCTGATCTACCGTGTAGACATGGATGGTCAGCGCAATGTCGAGATTGATATGACGCTGACCAGCCCCATGTGTCCGGTGGCCGGCGAACTGCCCGAGCAGGTCCGTCAGGCCGTGCTGGGCGTCGAGGACGTCAACGAGGTCAAGATCGAGCTGGTGTGGGAGCCCCCGTGGCACCAGGGCATGATGTCCGAGGAAGCCCGCCTGCAACTGGATATGTTCTGAGCCGCATTAGGAGACCGTCACCATGGCCCGCCCCCTGCCCAAGGCGCTCACGATCACCGACGCCGCCGCGGAGCGCGTCAAGGCGCTGATGTCCAAGGCCACCGACGACATGGTCGGCCTGCGCATCGGCGTGAAGGCGCGCGGCTGCTCCGGCCTCAGCTACGACGTTCAGTATGCCAAGGAGAAGATGAAGTTCGACGAGGTGGTGGAGGACAAGGGCGTCACCATCCTGATCGACCCGGCCGCCGTCATGTTCCTGATCGGCAGCGAGATGGACTATGTCGACGACAAGTTCCAGACCGGCTTCGTCTTCAAGAACCCGAATGAAAAGGGCCGCTGCGGCTGCGGCGAGAGCTTCCACGTCTGACCGGCCTTAAGGGGACGGGAAACAGTGCCCTCTCCCGCCCCGGGAGAGGGAGGGGACCCGCCAGAGGCGGGGAGGGTGAGGGGCGATCCGAACATGGATTTCTTATCCTTGCTTTGCCCCTCACCCCTCCCATGCTCCGCATGGGCCCCTCCCCTCTCCCGGGGCGGGAGAGGGTAAGCCCCCCTCACGACATCGGATTCGCCGGCGGCTTCGGCATCTCCGGCAGCGGGATAAACTCACCGTTGTCGAGATCCGGCAGCTTCATCCGCCCGGCCCGCCAGTCCGCCTTGGCCTGCTCGATCCGCTCCTTGCGGGACGACACGAAGTTCCAGTCGATGAAGCGCTGCCCCAGCGGCTCGCCGCCGACCGCCATGACGATGGACTGGGTGGCGGCGGTCAGTTCCGCCGGGTGGCCGGGGGCGAAGACGATCATCCGCCCCGCCTCGAACCGCTGCCCTTCCACCTCCACGCTTCCCGCCACCACATAGGCCGCGCGCTGCCACCCGTCCTCCGGCAAGGCGACGCGGGCACCGGGGGCGAGGTCCCAATGGATGTAGAACAGCGGCGAATGGGTCTTCACCCCCGCCCTGGCGCCGAACGCCTCGCCCGCCACCAGCCGGCCGCGCACGCCGCCTTCCTCGAACAGAGGCAGGTCGCCGGTGCCGTAATGGGCGAAGGCCGGGTCGGTCTCCTCGTCCGCTTCCGGCAGGGCGACCCAGGCCTGGATGCCGTGCATCGTCCCGCCCTCCATCCGGGCACGCTCGAAGCGTTCGGAGTGGGTGATGCCGCGGCCGGCGGTCATCCAGTTCACCTCGCCCGGCCGAATCGCCTGTTCGGAGCCCACGCTGTCGCGGTGCATGATCTCGCCCTCGAACAGGTAGGTCACGGTGGACAGGCCGATGTGCGGGTGGGGACGCACATCGACGTCGCGGGGAAGGCCCGGCTGGAAATCGACCGGCCCCATATGGTCGAAGAAGACGAAGGGGCCGACCATCCGCCGCTGGACGAAGGGCAGAACCCGCCCCACTTCGAATCCGCCAAGGCTTTTGCGGCGCTGCTCGATCACCAAATCCAGCATGGGTCTTCCTCCCGACGGTTGATGTTCGGTTCGTTCAGGCGTTCGGATCGCGCGCCACGGTCTGGATGACCTCGAACCCCTCGAACTCCGGCGGTCCGACATAAAGCGGCTTGCGGGCACCGGCATTGCCGTGGGCGTTGCGGAAGGCTTCCGACCGCGTCCAGCCCTGGAAGGCGCCTTCGGACTCCCAAACCGTGTGGGACGAATAGAGCCGGTGATCGTCCCGGTCGGGCCCCCGCAGCATGTGGAACTCAACGAAGCCCGGCACCTTGTGCAGATGCACCTCGCGGTTCAGCCAGACTTCCTCGAACTCCTGCTCGGCCCCATGGCGGACCTTGAAACGGTTCATCGCGATGAACATGCGGCTTTCCTTTCCGGCGTGGTCGACAGGCCCGACCCGGTCGAGGATAGAGGTTGGCAGCGTCGTGGGGCAATCAACCTGACGCGCCGTCCCTTATGATCGCGCCATGCCGGACCGGGGACGCCGAATCCGCAAATCTCTCATACGCTTCAAAACCTTGATGTCCGTTTTTCCCAAGCGCCCACATACGCTCCGACGGATGGGATAAAATGCGCAAGCCTTCCTCGCTTTGGAGAAGCCACCATGCACGTTCTCCGCAAGTCCATCGCGATATCCACACGCCTCGGATGCACTGAACAGTGGGACAGCCTCCAAAATCTGTTTCACGGTGTTCCAAGCGTCCGGTTCGGTAAGGGTTGTCCGTGTCTGGACCCTTAATGCCGTTAAGCTCTAATATACCCATAAGAGGTACAAGGTCCGCGGGCCGGGTGACCGACCCAGTGGCCGGGGGGAGCGAAATGACTGCGACAGTCCCAAAGCAGACGGGGACGGTGCAAGGCCGTGCCAAGCCTCCTGGCGCCATCGGCACGCTCGTTACCCTCTCCGTTCCCTTCCTGCTCGTGCTTGAGGGCGCCCGTGTTCCGGGGTCGGTGGAACTGGCCGGGTATCTGCCGCTGCACACCTTCTTCGAAACCTTCGCCATCGCCGTCGCCACCCTGATCTTCGCCATCGGCTGGCACTCCCGGAACGACGACACCCCGCCGGCCCTGCTGGTGCTGTCCACCTGTTTCCTCGGCGTGGCGCTGCTCGATTTCGGGCATTTGCTGTCCTTTGCCGGCATGCCCGACTTCGTGACGCCGGCCGGCCCGGAAAAGGCCATCGCCTTCTGGTTTGGCGCCCGGCTGATGGTGGCGCTGGCCCTGCTGATGGCCGCCGTCCTTCCCTGGAAGGTCGGGGCGGCGAACTCGGCGGCCCTGCGCTATCCGCTGATCGGTGGGGTGCTGCTGTCGAGCGCTGCGATCTTCTGGGCGGTCCTGTGGCACCCGGATCTGCTGCCGCGCACCTATGTGGATGGGGAAGGGCTGACGCCGCTGAAGGTCGCGGCCGAATATCTGCTGGTCCTTCTCTATGCCGCGGCGGCGCTGATGTTCTATCGCCGCCGGCACGCGGCGCGCACGCTCGACGTCCACCGCATGGTGATCGCCGCCATCGCCATCGCGATCAGCGAACTGTGCTTCACGCTCTATCTCAGCGTCTACGACCTCGCGAACATGGCAGGCCATGTCTACAAGGTCATCGGCTACTGGTATCTCTATCGCGCGGTGTTCGTCACCGCGGTGCATCACCCCTATGACGCCCTGCACCAGTCGGAGCGCGACCTCTGGCGGGAAAAGGAGCGGGCGCGCGTCACCCTGCTGTCCATCGGCGATGGGCTGATCGCCACCGACACCGCCGGCCGCGTCAGTCTGATGAACCCGGTGGCGGAGCGGCTGACCGGCTGGACCCTGGGCGAGGCCGCCGGCCGGCCGGTTACCGAGGTGTTCGACATCGAGAATGCGGAAACGGGGCAGCGGGTGCCGGTGCCGGTCGAGCAGGTGCTGAAGAACGGCGAAATGGTCGGCCTCGCCAACCACACCGTTCTGGTGGCGTGTGACGGAACCCGCAGCCACATCGCCGACATGGCCTCGCCCATCCGCGACCGGGACGGCACGCTGCACGGCGTCGTCATGGTGTTCCAGGATGTGACCGAGACCTATGCCAGCCGCGAGGCGTTGAAGGACAGCCTGTCGCTGAACACCGGAATCCTCGAAAGCGCTGCCTGCGGCATCATCGCCACCACACTGGATGGCGTCGTCCGTGTCTTCAACCGCGAGGCGGAGCGCATCTTCGGCTACCCGGCGGCGGAGATGATCGGCAGCGCCGACCTGCCGCGCCTTTATGACCCGGATGAACTGCGCGCCCACGCCGACGGGCTGTCCATTGAACTCGACCGACCGGTCAAGGCGGATTTCGCGGCGCTGGTCGCCCACACCCGGTGCAGCGGCCGGCCCGAGCCCGGCGAATGGACCGGAGTGCGCAGGAACGGCGCCCGCATCTCGATTTCCACCGTCACCAGCGTGCTGCGCGACAGCGGCGGTGCGGTCCGCGGCTATCTGACGGTGGCGATGGACGTTACCGAACGGAAGCAGGCGGAACGGCAGATCGAAAATCTCGCCTTCTACGACCCGCTGACCAACCTGCCGAACCGGCGCCTGCTGATGGAGCATCTCGACGTCCATCTGCGGGCGGCCCGGCTGGGCGCGCGCTGCGGTGCGCTGATGTTCCTCGATCTGGACGATTTCAAGGGTTTGAACGACGCCCGCGGCCATATGGTCGGCGACATGCTGCTGCGCGAGTTGGCGGCGCGGCTCAACGCCACCCTGCGCAAGGGCGATCTGGTCTGCCGGCTGAGCGGGGACGAGTTCGTCATCCTGTTGCCGGACATTGGCACCACGCTGGAGGAGGCGACCGCCATCGCCTCAAAGGTGGCGGAAAAGCTCCGGCTGGCGGTGGCCCAACCCTTCCAGCTCGACTGCTGCGAGCACAGCATCTTCGCCAGCATCGGCCTGACCGTCTTCCCCAAGACGCCGGACGAGTCGGTGGAGGATCTGCTGAAGCAGGCCGACACCGCCATGTATGCCGCCAAGGACGGCGGGCGGAATACCATCCGCGACTATGACCCGGCCATGCTGATCGAGGCCCAGGCCCGCCTGCTGCTGCTCCAGGATTTGCGCAAGGCGGTCGATGCCGGGGAATTCACCTTGTTTCTGCAACCGCAGACCAGTGCCGACGGCACGCTGGTGGCGGCGGAAGCGCTGATCCGCTGGCAGCATCCTCAGCGCGGCTTCGTCGCCCCCGGCGCCTTCATCGCGGAGGCGGAAGAATCAGGCCTGATTCTGCCGATCGGCGATTGGGTCCTGATGGAGGCCTGCCACGTGCTTCGCCGTCTGGCCGATGCCGGCAGCGACTGCCACCTGTCGGTCAACATCAGCCCGCGCCAGTTCCGTCAGCCGAACTTCTGCGCCGGCGTCATTGCCGCACTGCGCGCCACCCGGACCGACCCGCGCCGCCTGATGCTGGAGATCACCGAGGGCATCGCGGTCGGCGACTGTGCCGATACCGCCGCCAAGATGTCGGAGCTTGCCGCTCTCGGCATCTCCTTCTCGCTGGACGATTTCGGCACCGGTTTCTCGTCGCTGTCCTACCTGAAGCGGTTGCCGGTGCGGGAAATCAAGATCGACCGCTCCTTCGTCCAGGATGTCGACAGCAACAGCCACAATGCGGTGCTGGTGGAGACGATGCTGTCGATTGCCAGCCGTCTCGGCTTGAAGGTCGTGGCGGAAGGGGTGGAAACCGCAGCCGAGCGGGACTTTCTGAAGGATCGCGGCTGCGCGGTTTTCCAGGGCTACCACTTCGACCGGCCGATGTCCGTCGAAGACTTCATCGCCAAATATATGAAGAAAACGGAGATAGCAGAAATGGAAGAACCGGCCCACGCATGATGGTGGGCCGACTCTCTGTTCCGGTTACTTCTGCGCCACCATCTTGGGCTGGCCATTGTTCCAGACATACATGACATAGTTCGGCTTGGTGATGTCGCCCTTCTTGTCGAACTCCACCGGGCCGACGACGGTGTCATAGCTGCCGGAATGCAGGGTCTTCGCCAGCTTGCCGCTGTCCGTGCTGCCGGCCTTCTGGAGCCCCTCGGCGATCACCTGGACCGCGGCATAGCTGTAGAAGGCGAAGTTGCCCGGCTCCGGCAGGCCGGCCTTCTTGAAGGAGGCGATCAGTTCCTGCGCCTTCGGATCGCTGGCCGCCGACGCGCTGTCGGTGTACAGCGTGCCCTCGCCGGCCGGGCCGGTGATCGACCAGTATTCCTGGTTGTTCAGGCCGTCGCCGGCGATGAACTGCGGCTTCATCCCCTGTTCCTGCGCCTGGCGGACGATCAGGCCCAGTTCCGGATGGTAGCCGCCATAGTAAACGGCATCGATGCTCTTGTCCTTCAGGCTGGTGATCAAGGCCGAGAAGTCCTTCTCACCCGCCGTGACCGACCCGCGATAGGCGACCTTGCCGCCGGCCTTCTCCAGCGTCTCCACCACGACGTCGGCCAGCCCCTTGCCGTAGGCCTGCTTGTCGTCCAGCACCGCGACGTTCTTGCCCTTGAAGGTCTGGGCCAGATAGGTGCCGGCAACCACGCCCTGCTGGTCGTCACGGCCGCAGACGCGGAAGATGTTCGGATGGCCCTTGGCGGTCAGCAGCGGGTTGGTGGCGGTCGGGGTGACCATCACCACGCCTTCTTCCTGGTAGACGTCGGCCGCCGGGATGCTGGCGCCGGAGCAGAGATGGCCGACCACCGCCGTCACCTTCTCGCGCACGAACTGGTTGGCGACGGCCACCGCCTGACGCGGGTCACAGGCATCGTCGCCCACCTTCAGCACCAGCTTCTGCCCCAGCACGCCGCCTTTGGCGTTGATGTCCGCGACCGCCTGCTTGGCTCCGTACACCGACTGCTCGCCCAGCGCCGCGACCGGGCCGGTCGTCGCCGTGCCCAGGCCTATCACGATGTCGGCCTGCGCCGTGCCGAAGCCGGCCAGCAGCGCCGTCGCGCTGACGAAGGAAAGGACGGTGAGACGCATGATTGGTTCTCCCAGGATGGCCATTTTGTGCCGGACCATATCCGCCGGCCACGGCATGTTTCCTTTTCTGACCGATACGACAGGATTTTAAAAGCGCGATCATGGGTTTCGCAGCGCTCCGACGGAAACCGCGACCGTTCGCCGCCATCGCCGTGTGCGCCACTGTTCGGGACCTGCCCCGGCCCCCACCGTCTTCGACGCCGGCAAGAAAAACCCCCGCCGGATCGCTCCGGCGGGGGTTTCCTTTACCGACCGCTGCTTGCGGCTATCAGGCCGGAACGGCGACCTTGTCCGCGACTTCCTGGAAGGCCGGGATCTGGTCGAAGTTCATGTAGCGGTAGATGTCGGCGGCGGACTTGTTCACCACGCCGACCTGGGCGAGATACTCCTCGGTGGTCGGGATCTTGCCCAGCAGCGCCGCGACGGCGGCCAGTTCGGCCGACGACAGGTAGACGCGGGTGTCGATGCCCAGACGGTTCGGGAAGTTGCGGGTCGAGGTCGAGACGGCGGTCGAGCCCTTGCGGACCTGCGCCTGGTTGCCCATGCAAAGCGAGCAGCCCGGCATCTCCATGCGGGCGCCGGCCTTGCCGAGGGTGGCGTAGTAGCCTTCCTCGGTCAGCATCATCGCGTCCATCTTCGTCGGCGGGGCGATCCACAGGCGGGTCGGGAGGTCCGAATTCCCGTTCAGGATCTTACCGGCGGCGCGGAAGTGGCCGATGTTGGTCATGCAGGAACCGATGAACACCTCGTCGATCTTGTCGCCGGCGACCTCGGACAGCGTCTTCACGTCGTCCGGATCGTTCGGGCAGGCCAGGATCGGCTCCTTGATGTCGGCCAGATCGATCTCGATCACCGCAGCATAATCGGCGTCGGCGTCCGGACGCAGCAGCTGCGGATCGGCAATCCACGCCTCCATCGCCTTGATGCGGCGCTCCAGGGTGCGCGCATCGGCGTACCCGTTGGCGATCATCCACTTCATCAGCGTGATGTTGGAGGTCATGTACTCGATGATCGGCTCCTTGTTCAGGAGCACGGTGCAGCCCGCCGCCGAGCGCTCGGCCGAGGCGTCGGTCAGCTCGAACGCCTGCTCGACCTTCAGGTCGGGCAGACCTTCGATCTCCAGCACGCGGCCGGAGAAGATGTTCTTCTTGCCCTTCTTCTCGACCGTCAGCAGGCCGGCCTTGATCGCGTAGAGCGGGATGGCGTTGACGAGGTCACGCAGGGTGACGCCCGGCTGCATCTCGCCCTTGAAGCGGACCAGGACCGATTCCGGCATGTCCAGCGGCATGACGCCGGTGGCGGCGGCGAAGGCGACCAGACCGGAACCGGCCGGGAAGCTGATGCCGATCGGGAAGCGGGTGTGGCTGTCGCCGCCGGTGCCGACGGTGTCGGGCAGCAGCAGGCGGTTCAGCCAGGAGTGGATGACGCCGTCGCCGGGACGCAGCGCCACGCCGCCACGGGTGGAGATGAAGTCCGGCAGCTCGTGGTGGGTCTTGACGTCCACCAGCTTCGGATAGGCGGCGGTGTGGCAGAAGGACTGCATCACCAGATCGGCCGAGAAGCCCAGGCAGGCCAGGTCCTTCAGCTCGTCGCGGGTCATCGGGCCGGTGGTGTCCTGCGACCCCACCGTCGTCATCTTCGGCTCGCAATAGGTGCCCGGACGGACGCCCTTGCCTTCCGGCAGACCACAGGCGCGGCCGACCATCTTCTGGGCCAGCGTGTAGCCCTTGCCGGTGTCGGCCGGGGAGGCCGGCTGGCGGAACAGCTCCGACGCCGGCAGGCCGAGCGCCTCGCGGGCGCGGGTGGTCAGGCCGCGGCCGATGATCAGCGGAATGCGGCCGCCGGCACGCACCTCGTCGAAGATCACCTCGGAGCGCACGGTGAACTCGGCGATGACCTCGCCGTTCTTCAGCGCCTTGCCCTCATAGGGACGCAGCTCGATGACGTCGCCCATCTCCATCTTGTTGACGTCGAGTTCGATGGGCAGGGCGCCGGCGTCTTCCATGGTGTTGAAGAAGATCGGGGCGATCTTGGTGCCGAGGCAGACGCCGCCGAAGCGCTTGTTCGGGACGAACGGGATGTCCTCGCCGGTGAACCACAACACCGAGTTGGTGGCGGACTTGCGCGAGGAACCGGTGCCGACCACGTCGCCGACATAGGCGATCAGGTTGCCCTTCTGCTTCAGCGCTTCCAACTGCTTCGTCGGACCGCGCTGGCCCGCCTCGTCGGCCTCGATGCCCGGACGCGGGTTCTTCAGCATGGCGAGCGCGTGCAGCGGGATGTCCGGACGGCTCCAGGCGTCGGGGGCCGGCGACAGGTCGTCGGTGTTGGTCTCGCCCGACACCTTGAAGACGGTCAGCGTCATCGACGCCGGGACTTCCGGACGCGAGGTGAACCACTCGGCATCGGCCCAGGACTGCAGCACCGACTTGGCGTTGGCGTTGCCCTTGTCGGCCAGCTCCTTGACGTCGTGGAAGAAGTCGAAGACCAGCAGGGTCTTCTTCAGGCCTTCCGCGGCGGCGGTGCCGCACTCGGCATCCGACAGCAGGTCGATCATCGGCTGGACGTTGAAGCCGCCGAGCATGGTGCCCAGCAGTTCGGTGGCCTTGACCTTCGAGATCAGCGGCGAGCTGTCGGCGCCCTTGGCGACGGCGGCCAGGAAGCCGGCCTTGACGCGGGCGGCATCGTCGACGCCGGCCGGAACACGGTGGGTGATGAGGTCGAGGAGGAAGGCCTCCTCGCCCGCCGGCGGGGCCTTCAGCAGGTCGATCAGTTCCGACGTCTGCTTCGCGGTCAGGGGCAGAGCCGGGATTCCGAGGGCGGCGCGTTCGGCCGCGTGCTGGCGGTAGGCTTCGAGCACGGCAGGGTTCCTCATAAATGAAAGGCCGGCCCTTGGATGGGAACCGTGAGACGGCCCGCTTGAACTCAGGTCGGGTTTATATGCCTGCTAAAGTGAAAGTGCAAGGGGGCGCCCCGCTTACGTGAAGCAGACAGGACGAAGCTGCCATTCTTTTTGCACTGGTATTACCGGCGTTTGGTATGACCACTTCGTCGTCCCCGCTTTACTTCAGCGCGGCCGCCTGCTCCGGCGCCAGCAGCACGATGCCGTCCTCGTCGGCGAACAGGATGTCGCCGGGGCGCACCGCCGCGCCCGGCAGGTCGACGGCCACGTCGACCAGCCCCTGGTCGCGGCGGGTGGAGGCCCGCGGGATCGACGCCAGCGCCTTGATGCCGAGCGGCAGGGCCGCCAGCTCCGTCACGTCGCGGACGCAGCCCCAGATCACCACGCCGGCCCAGCCGTTCTTCACCGCCGACGCGGCGATCATGTCGCCCATCAGGGCGCAGCGCAGGCTGCCGGCGCCGTCCACCACCAGAACGCGGCCGGCGCCGGGGGTTGCCAGCAGTTCCTTGACGCGGGAGTTGTCCTCCAGGCACTTCACGGTGACGACCGGACCGGTGAAGCGGGTGACGGCGCCGAAGTCGCGAAAGCCCGGCAGGACATAGCGGGCGTCGTCCTTGAAGCGGTCGAACAGGTCGCAGGTGGGGGTGAAGGTGGCGGTTTGCTCGGCGGCGGTCTGGTCAATCGTCATGGGGCTTTGAACTCCACAGCGTGAACGGTACGGGGACTTTCTCACCCCCCCTCTTGCGCCAAAGGCGGGCGGCAGGCAAGAGCCGCGCGCCGCGATGGCGGCAGGTCGGCGAACGTGACGCAGGAGACTTGCCGAACGTGCAATCGACGCCAGCGCAACTGCACCCATATTTCCGATAAGACGAAGAAAACGGATGGTGCCTTCCCGATGAAAACGCCGAACTTCGCGGCTTTCGCTGCGGCCGGTGCGCTGACGATGCTGGTCTCCGCCTGCGCCTCCACCCTTTCGCCCCCGCCGGTGGCACAGCCCGATCCGGCGCTGCTTTCCATCATCAACAGCAACGTGACCAACGACTGCAACCCGCAGACCGCCGCGGTGCTGACCGGCGTGGGCCTGCCTGCCAGCAATGTGCGCGGCGTGAATTACGGCATCTATCGCGACGAATACCGCGACAAGATCGTCCGCTGGGACGCCTGGGTGTATCTGAAGGACCAGCCGGGCTCGCTGGTGGTCACGCTCGACGAGGATTGCCGGCCGATCCAGATCTATGCCCGCGAAGGGGCGAAGCTGCCGGGCAGGTAAAGAAACAGCCGTCCGGGGGGCATGGAGATGGAACGGCGTGGAACAGGATCCCGGCGTCCGTTCCACCCCCAGACCGCTGCCCATCCGGGACGGACGCCTGCCGGGACGGTGGAACAGCGTGGAACAGTTCCCCGGCTGTTCAATCCGCTCGGGCGAAACGGCCCGATCGGCGGCAGGCTGACTGTCGAACGGCATGGCGGGCCTCCGTGAACAGGGTCAACCGCCGCAGTTTATAGGACTTTCATCCTTTCTCGGGGTTTTTGTCGAAGGGACCGGAGTGCGGTTCCAGTCCGCAAAAACCTCTGACCTGTCTTAACTATCCCCCTGCCGCCCGGACAACGTTGCCGACGTGCCCTCCGACACATGGGCATCCACCGCACGGTCGTGGCGCTTCAACCGTTCCTGAAGCGTGTCGCCCATGCGCAGGGCCACGGCGATGGACAGGATGTCGCCCAGCACCAGATGGGCGATGCGGACGGTCATCGGCGAGTGGATGTCGAAATCGTCGGCCACATCGGCGACGAGGCTGACCGTCGCCATGTCGGCCAGCGGCGAACCCGAGCGGGTCAGAGCCACCACGTCGGCCCCGGCCTTGCGGGCGTTCTGCACGGCGTCGAGAATGTCGCGGGTGCGGCCGGTGCTGGACACCGCAAGCACGGCATCGCCCTTTGCCAGGGTCAGGGCGGAGGCGAAATAGACGTGGGAGTCGGTGTAGGCAACGGTCGGCATGCCCAGCCGGAAGAACTTGCGCTGGATGTCCTCCGCCACCGTGCCGGAGTTGCCGGAGCCGTAGAACTCGATCCGGCGGGCCGCAGCCAGCACGTCGGCGGCGCGGTCCACCGCGTCGGCCGACAGGTTGTTGCGCACCTGCATCAGCGTGGCGATGGTGCGGTCGAACAGCTTGCCGGCCAGCACCGCCCCCGGCACACCCCCTGGAACATTGCCATCCGCGTCCAGCTCCCCGCCCACCGACAGGTCCTGATGCAGGAACGGCATGCCGCCGGCGATGTCCTGCGCCAGCTTGATCTTGAACTCGCGGAAACCGCGGCAACCCAGCGCCGCGCAGAAGCGCGCCACCGTCGGCTCGCTCACCCCGACCCGGTCGGCCAGTTCGGCCATGGACAGGTTGATCACGTCGCCCGGATGGGCCATCGCATAGTCGGCCAGCTTGCGTTCCGACGGACGGATCTGGTCGCGGACGGCGGCGATTCTCGCCAGCATGTGGGGGCTCTCCCTTCTGATTGTGGGTCAGCCTAGCACATGTAGCAAAGCTACATATACAGCGCTGCGAACGACCGATTCCGTCGCGGGCGCGACCTGCCCTTTCCAAGCGTTTCCAACCGCTCCAGCCCTGCCCTGCGACAAAATGCCGGGCCTGTCCGCCTTGTCCGGAAGCCCGTCCGGGAGTATGTAGTAAAACTACAGAACGGGCGCAACGCACGGCATCGATCAGCGTATCGACCGCCCCGCGCCCGGTCTGAAAATATGACGTGTATCAACGAATCCGGCGCCGATTGCGCCTATGCTTCCAATCGTCCCGCGTGGTTCGCGGGCACCACGAGACCGCCGACACGGCCATTGACCCGCGCCGACGGCTATATCTCTGAGGAGTCATCATGGACACCCTGCTGATGGACGGACTTGCCCAGGCCACGGAGCAGCAGTCCGCCGCCGACCCCTGGCGCGGCTTCGCCCCGGGCGTCTGGCGCCGCTCGGTCGACGTCCGCGATTTCATCCAGCGCAACCTGACCCCCTATGAAGGGGACGCGGGCTTCGTCGCCGGTCCCACCGCCCGCACCACCGCGCTGTTCGCCAAGGTCACCGACCTGCTGAAGCAGGAACGCGCCGCCAAGGGCGGCGTCCTGGACGCCGACACCGAAGTCTTCGCCTCGATCACCTCGCACGCCGCCGGCTATATCGACCGCGAGCTGGAAGTGATCGTCGGCCTGCAGACCGACAAGCCGCTGAAGCGCGCGATCATGCCGTTCGGCGGCTGGCGCATGGTCAAGACCGGCCTGGAGGCCTACGGCTACACCCCGTCGCCGAAGCTGGAGGAGGTGTTCCCGGTCCTGCGCAAGACGCACAATGACGGCGTGTTCGATGTCTACACGCCCGAGATGCTGCGCTGCCGCAAGTCCGGCGTCATCACCGGCCTGCCCGATGCCTATGGCCGCGGCCGTATCATCGGCGACTATCGCCGGCTGGCCCTGTACGGCGCCGATTTCCTGATCAAGGACAAGAAGGCCCAGCTGGCCTCGCTGGAAGTCAGCCGGATCGACGAGGACGTGCTGCGCCTGCGCGAGGAGATCTCCGAGCAGATCCGCGCGCTGAAGGAGCTGGTCGAGATGGCCGCCTCCTACGGCTTCGACGTCAAGCGTCCGGCCGCCACCGCGCGGGAAGCGGTGCAGTGGACCTATCTGGCCTATCTGGCGGCGGTCAAGGAAGCCAACGGTGCGGCGATGTCGCTGGGCCGCGTGTCCAGCTTCCTCGACATCTACATCGAGCGCGACCTCAGCGACGGCGTCATCACCGAGGCGGAAGCCCAGGAGATGATCGACCATTTCGTCATGAAGCTGCGCCTCGTCCGCTTCCTGCGCACGCCGGAATACGACCAGCTGTTCTCGGGCGACCCGACCTGGGTGACGGAATGCCTGGGCGGCATGGGGCTGGACGGCCGGACGCTGGTCAGCAAGACCAACTTCCGCATGTTGCAGACCCTGCACAACCTCGGCCCGGCGCCGGAACCGAACCTGACGGTGCTGTGGTCGGAGAAGCTGCCGGACGGCTTCAAGCGCTTCTGCGCCGACACCTCGATCAAGACCTGCTCGGTCCAGTACGAGAGCGACGACCTGATGCGCGGCTATTGGGGCGACGATTACGGCATCGCCTGCTGCGTCTCGGCCATGCGCATCGGCAAGCAGATGCAGTTCTTCGGCGCCCGCGCCAACCTGGCCAAGACGCTGATGTACGCCATCAACGGCGGCAAGGACGAGGTTTCGGGCGAGCAGATCGCCCCGGCCTACGCGCCCATCACCGGCGACGTGCTGGACTATGACGAGGTCATGGCCCGCTTCGAGCCGATGATGGAGTGGCTGGCCAAGGTCTACATGAACGCGCTGAACGCCATCCACTACATGCACGACAAGTACATGTACGAGCGGATGGAGATGGCGCTCCACGACCGCGACATCCTGCGCACCATGGCCTGCGGCATCGCCGGCCTGAGCGTGGTGGCGGACAGCCTGTCGGCGATCAAGCACGCCAAGGTGAAGGTCATCCGCGACGCCAACGGCCTCGCCACCGATTTCGAGATCGACGGCGACTATCCGGCCTTCGGCAACAACGACGCGCGGGTCGACGACATCGCGGTGTGGGCGGTCGAGCGCTTCATGACGGCGTTGCGCAAGCAGAAGCCCTACCGGAACGCGATGCCGACCCAGTCGGTGCTGACGATCACCTCCAACGTGGTCTACGGCAAGAAGACCGGCAACACGCCGGACGGCCGCAAGGCCGGCCAGCCCTTCGCGCCGGGCGCCAACCCGATGCACGGGCGGGACAAGAAGGGCGCCATCGCGTCGATGGCCAGCGTGGCGAAGCTGCCCTACGCCCATGCGCAGGACGGCATCAGCTACACCTTCACCATCGTCCCCGGCGCGTTGGGCCGGACCGAAGACGAGCGGGTGAGCAATCTGGTCGGCATGCTGGACGGCTATGCCGCGCAGGGCGGTCACCACATCAACGTCAACGTCTTCGACCGCGAGACGCTGCTGCACGCCATGGACCATCCGGAGCTGTATCCGCAGCTGACCATCCGGGTGTCCGGCTATGCCGTGAACTTCATCAAGCTGACGCGCGAGCAGCAGCTCGACGTCATCAGCCGGACGTTCCACGACAAGCATTGAGGGGTGTGCGGGAAGTCGGCAAAGTAACGTCGACAACCTGCCTGAAAGCCCTCTCCCCTCTGGGGAGAGGGTTGGGTGAGGGGGCAGCATGGGCGGTACGCCCGTGCCAGGGGATTGCCAAGGGGCAGTATGCCCCTTGGCGGCGCGCTTTGCGCGCCGGCCCCCTCACCCTCCCCACGCCTTCGGCGCGGGTCCCCTCCCTCTCCCCGGGGGAGAGAGGGCGAGACGGCCCGGCTTTTCAAAAAGAGCAAGTTCCCATGACACAGCCTCCCCCCCTCCCCCAAGCTCGCCCCGGCTCCGTTTCCGGCTGGATCCATTCGGTCGAGACCGGCGGCACGGTGGACGGGCCGGGGATCCGCTATGTGCTGTTCATGTCGGGGTGCCCGCTGCGCTGCCTCTACTGCCACAATCCCGACACCCAGCACATGCATGACGGGACGCGGACGACCTCCGCGGAAGTCCTCGACGACATCGCGCTCTACGCCACCTTCCTGCAACGCGCCCATGGCGGATTGACGCTGAGCGGCGGCGAGCCACTGGTGCAGCCGGAATTCACCGCCGCCATCCTGCGCGGGGCGAAGGCGCTGGGGCTGCACACCGCGCTCGACACCTCCGGCTTCCTCGGCAACCATGCCGACGACCATCTGCTGGAGGACGTCGACCTCGTCCTGCTCGACATCAAGGCCTTTTCCGAGAAGACCTACCGCCATCTGACCGGCGTTCCGCTGCGCCCGACGCTGGAGTTCGCCGAACGGCTGGCCGGACTGAACAAGCGCATCTGGCTGCGCTACGTGCTGGTCCCCAACCTGACCGACGACGCGGCCGAGATCGACGGGCTGGCGGAGTTCGTCGCCGGGCTGGGCGTGGTCGACCGGGTCGACGTGCTGCCCTTCCACAAGATGGGCGAGCACAAGTGGAAGGCGTTGGGGCGTAAATACATGCTGGGCGACACCGAACCGCCGTCGCGCGAACTGGTGGAGCGGGTGCGCAAACAGTTCCAGGCGCAGGGGCTGCGGGCCGACTGAGCCCCCTGCCGAAAACGTCATCGACACGTCACGAAGGCGACACGACGCCGTCACGCGCCCTCGCCTAATACCCCCTTTGGAATTCGCTTGGGTTTCAATTGGGGGGTTCTTTTCAATGCGGACGATACACCGCGCGGGACGGTTGAGGACGGCATTGCTGTCCGCCACCGGCCTCGCCTCTCTCATCCTGTCCACCTGCGGCGTTGCGATGGGGGTCGCCTCCGCTCAGACCGTGGACAGCGTGACCGTCGGCGGCTCCAGCTTCGTCAACCAGGGTCTGGTCGGCGTCGGCCGGATCGGCTCCGCCACCCGCGACAAGTATGGCGAGACCTTCGGCTCGATGTCCGGGCTGACCTTCGACGCCAAGTCCTGGCGGCGCAGCGGCGACAGCTACAGCGGCATCATGTATGCCCTGCCCGACCGCGGCTACAACGTCGTCGGCACCACCGACTACCGGCCGCGCCTCAACACGCTGGCCCTGTCGCTGACGCCCTATTACGGCAGCGCCGCGCTGGCCGCCGGCAGCGGGCAGCAGTCGCAGATCGGGCTGAGCCTGCTCGACACCACCCTGCTGACGGAAGCGAACGGCGCCGTCACCACCGGCCTCGACCCGCAGCCGCGCACCGGCGTGCGCGCCGCCGCCGGGGGGCTGCCGGCCCTGCCGCAGGCCTACAACGGCAAGGTCAGCCTCGACACCGAGGGCATCGCCCGGCTCGCCGACGGCAGCTTCTTCATCAGCGACGAATACGGCCCCTACATCTATCACTTCTCCGCCACCGGCCGGATGATCTCGGCGGTGCAGCCGCCGGCAGCATTGCTGCCGGTGCGCAACGGCGGGCTGGATTTCGCCTCCAACAACCCGGCCACCGGCCAGCCGGCGCCGACCCCGGCCGACCCGACTGCTGGCCGCCAGAACAACCAGGGGCTGGAAGGCCTGTCGCTGACGCCGGACAAGACCAAGCTGGCGACCCTGCTGCAGAGCGCCACCCGCCAGGACGGCGGCACCGGCGGCAACAGCGCCACCCGGCGCAACACCCGCCTGCTGATCTACGACGTGTCGTCCAACCCGGACAGTCCGGCGCTGATCGGCCACTACGTCGTGCCGCTGCCCACCTTCCGGTCCGGCAGCAGCACGCTGGTCGCGGCGCAGAGCGAGATGCTGGCGCTGAACGACAAGCAGTTCCTCGTCCTGTCGCGCGACAGCAACAACGGCCAGGGGCTGAGCGGCACCAACTCGCTCTACCGCAGCATCGACATCGTCGACGTGTCGAACGCCACCAATCTGGTCGGCACCGCCTATGAGGGCACCACCCCGGTCGCCCCCGGCGGCAATCTGGTGGCCTCGGTCACGCCGGTGTCCTACAGCCAGTTCCTGAGCATCAACAACAACGGCCAGCTGGCGAAGTTCGGGCTGCACAATGGCGGCGCGCAGGACGCCAACCTGCTGTCGGAGAAGTGGGAGGCGATGGGGCTGCTGCCGGCGCTCGACGCCGCCAAGCCCGACGACTTCTTCCTGTTCGTCGGCAACGACAACGACTTCCTGACCCGCAACGGCTATCAGGTCGGCGCCGCCTATGACGCCGGGGCCAATGTCGACACGATGCTGCTGGTCTACCGGCTGACCCTGCCGACCTACGTCGATCCGCTCGCCATCGAATCGCTGCGCCAGACCGCCCTGCCGGTGGCACGCGGCCTCGGCAACGCGTCGGTGGCGATGGCCGACGCGGCGTCGCGCTCGGTGCGCAGCCATCTGAACGGCCTGCGCTTCCTCGGCACCTCCGGCGAAGGCGGCGGACAGGCCGCAAGCGGTCCGGCGATCAGCGGCTGGGCCGGCGGACGGCTGGGCTACAACAACGCCGACGACACCGGCATGGCGCTCGGCGGCGACACCGATTCGCGCACCGGGCAGGTCGGTGCCGACATCCGCATCGCCGACAACCTCGTCGCCGGCTTCGCTGTGGGGGGCGCGCGCAACAGCCTGTCCTTCGGCGACACCGGCAGCGCCAAGGTCCGCTCCGCCTCGATCAGCCCCTATGTCGCCGGCCAGTACGGCGGCTTCTTCGGCAGCCTGTCGGGCACCTATTCCTTCGACAACTACGACAAGATCGCCCGCAACACCGGCGCCTACGGCCTGACCGCCCGCGGCGAGACCAAGGGGCGCAGTTGGTCGGTCGGCGTCGACGGCGGCTATGAGCTGGGCGAAGGGGCGTGGTCGTTCGGCCCGGTCGCCGCGGCGCGCTACACCCGCGCCACCATCGACGGCTACACGGAGGCGGAAGCCATCCATCTGAACGGCATCCTGCCGAGCCAGACCCAGCGCGGCTGGAGCTGGGAGTTCGGCGGGCAGGTCGCCCACCGCTTCGAGACGGAGAGCGCGTCGATCATCCCGCAGGCCCGCCTCAGCTACGAGTGGAACCGGGTGCGCGGGGCCGAGACGCTGGCCGCCACGCTCGCCAACCGCACCACGAGCAGCCTGGGCACGGTGACCCGGACCTTCGGCACGCCCGAACGCGACGGGCTGCGCGCCGGGGCCGGCGTCACTCTGCTGAGCGGGGCGGTGGCGTGGCAGGTCGGCTATGACGGCAAGTTCGGCCACGACAACCGCGACCACAGCGTCTTCACCTCGGTCGGCTACCGGTTCTGAGAAACCGGCAAGTCGGACGGGAGACCATCCCGCCCGACTTGCCGCACCGGTCCGGTTAAAGATTAGAGTCCGTCTGGCGCTGATTGAAGCACCAGACGGACTCTAATCTTTTGGTTTTTCGTGTGATTCACGCTTCAAGCGATTCCGCTTGAAACGATCACACTCTAGGCCGGGCGGATCGCCTGGGCGAAGGTGAACAGCATGGCCGGGTCGACCGCCTTCTTCACCTCGGCCAGCTTGGCGAGATTCTCGCCGTAATAGGCCCGCTGCCAGTCGGCGAGCGACGGGTCGGGGAAGTTCTGGAATGCTCCCTGGGCCCTGGTCCGGCGGTTCACGTCGTCGTAGAAGCGCTGTTGCCACTCCAGCGCCTGCTCGATCAGCAGGACCGAATCCGTCGGCCGCCACCAGTTGGCCTCGACCGAGAACAGCCAGTCGTAGCCGCGGTGGACATAGGCGGTCTCGGTCGGGCCGACGCGGTTGATGGCGCCGCCGACCTGGAAGAACTTGAAGGCGATCGGCATCGAGGTGGCGGGCATCCTGGCCGCCCAGTCGAACATCGCGGCGATGGCCTCGTCGCCGATGTCCGCCGCCTTCATGTAGCTGGATTTTTCCTGATAGTAATAGGGGAAGGTGGTTTCGGTCAGGAAATCCTGCCCCGTCCAGTAGGGCACATTCTCCTCAAGCTTGGACTGGCTCCAGTTGATCGACTCCCAGGTGGACTTGAAGATTTCCTTCAGCGTCACCCTGGATTTGTGCAGCTGGCCGAGGATCGACAGCTTCAGCGGCACGTTGGCGCAGCGCTCCTGCCAGCTCGGGATGGTGACGTTGATCTTGCTGCCGAACTCGTCGGGGGCCGCCGCCAGCTCGGTCAGCAGGAGCTTCAGGATTTTCGGCAGATCCTTGCCGGTCCAGACCAGATTGAACACCGTCACCGGCTCCGCCGGGCGGGTTTCCAGGGTGAAGGAGGTGTTGATGCCGAAATTCCCGCCGGCACCGCCGCGGCAGGCCCAATAGAGGGCAGACTCGCTGTCCGCATTGGCGTTCACGTGACTGCCGTCGGCCTTGACCAGTTCCGTCGAGCGCAGAAGATCGGACGCCATGCCGAACTTGCGCATGTTGAAGCCGATGCCGCCGCCGAGCAGGAATCCGGCGGCACCGACCGAATCGCAGCGCCCATGGGTGATGGTGCGGCCCAGCCGCTCCATCTGCTTGTAGACGTAGGAGTTCAGCGTGCCGCCCAGCACCCGGACCAGCCCGTCGGATCCCTTCACCGGCTCCGCCCCCGCCATCAGCGTCATGTCGATCAGCAGGCCGGGCGTGGTGGAGAAGCCGGCGTAATTGTGCCCGCCGGACCGCACGGCGAAGGGCATGGCCTGCTGCTTCACCCAGGCGATGCAGGCCTGGACATCCTCCGGCCGCGAACAGCGGGCGATGCCGGCCGGCAGGGTGGCGCCATAGCGCAGGTTGTTGGGCCGGCAGATATCGGCGAAGAACGGATCCTCCGGCCGCAGCACCCCGCCCTTCACCCCCTTCGCCAGATCGGACCAGGCCGACGGCGGCGGGCAGTAAGCCCCGCCGGTCTCGGCCGCCAGGGCGGAGCCCGGCATCAGCCGGACCGCGGCGGCGGCACCGGCGAACCGGCCGGCGCCGACAAGGAAGTTGCGGCGGGAAGCGTGGAGTCCGAGCGCCATGAGCCTGTCCATTCTGTTTTATAAGTTGTGTTTTTCTATATTTACTATCCTATTGATAATAATTTTCGTCAACCACACCCGGATCAGGGGCCGAAAACCTCCTCGGCCACCGTATCCAGCAGGGCATCGTCGCTCTGCTGGTTGCCGTTCGTCAGGAAGATCAGCGCGGTGCGGCGACCGGGGTAATAGCGGACATCGGCCTCGAACCCGTCATAGCGCCCGTCATGGCCGGCGCCGCGTCCCCAGCGGTCCTTCCACAGCGCCACACCCAGCCCCTGCCCGTCCTCATTCTCCGACGGGGTCAGCATGCGGCGGACCGTCGCCGCCCCCAGCAGCCGGTTGTCGCGGAACAGGGCGAAGACGAAGCGTTCCAGATCGCCGGCTGTGGTGACCAGCGGCCCGTCGCCGGTGGTCGCCGCCCAGGACCGCCGGCTGACATCGCCCTCCCCGGTGTAGCCATGGGCGAGGCTGCGGTCGCGCGGATCGGCGCCGACGCCGGTCGAAGCCATCCCGGCCCGCTCCAGCACCCGGTTCCGCAGAACCTGCGCGAAGGGAACGCCGTCGCGCCGCGATGCGATGTGACCGAGCAGGACATAGTTGCTGTTGGAGTATTCGTAGTGTCCGCCGACCGGACCGGTCGCCTTCTCCCCCGCCGCATAGGCGAGCAGGGTGCCATCGCGCGGCAGCCGTTCCGGCCTGGCCGCCTCGTCTTCCTCATACTCATCGGTGATGTAATCGGGAATGCCCGAGCTGTGGTCGAGCAGATGGATCAGACGCGCCCGGTTGGCGTTGGCGATCCTGTCCAACGGCAGGTCGGAAGCCAGCTCCCTAACCGGCTGGTCGAGCGAGAGCAGCCCCTCCTCCACCTGTTGCAGCACGGCGGCGGCGGTCGCCATCTTGCCGACGGAGGCGACATAGAAGCGGGTGTCCTCCGTCACCGGGCGCCCGCCCTTGCGGTCGGCGACGCCGGACACCACCACCCGCCGCCCGTCCGGACCCGACACCAGCAGGATGCCGCCGTCCAGTTCTTCGTCGGCGAGGAAGCGGTCGAGCAGCCGTTGCAGCCGGTCGGGCCTGGCGGCTGCGGCATCGGAGACTGGGATCGCCAGAGCCAGCAGCAGCGCCAAGCCCGGCATCAGCCGGCGCAGACCCCCGGCACGGTTCGGAAAGCGGCTGGAGTTGTCCCGTCCTTGCGTCCGCATGCACCCTGCCCCCGTCCAGTGAGCGGCCCGGCGGGATTACGCCGAAAGCCATAACCGGAATCGAGGGTATGACTCGCAATCGGAAAACGGCAAGGCGCGGACGCTAGCGCTTTTCAACCGGCCCCTTTACCACCGGCCGGGTGCTGCCGCGGACCACCAGTTCGCAGTCGAGATTGTGGTGCTTCGACGTGACGCGGACGCCGTCGAGCGCCGCCAGGATCTGCGTGGCGCTGAGGCGGCCGATCTCGCGCTGGGGCGGCCGGACGGTGGTCAGCGGCGGCGGGCAGGAACTGCTGAAGGGAAGGTCGCCGAATCCCACCACCGCCAGATCGTCCGGCACCTTCAGGTCGCGGCGGGTGACCTCGAACAGCACGCCCAGCGCCAGCGCGTCGTTGGAGCAGACCACGCCGTCGATGTCGGAATGGCGGGTCAGGATCTCGTCGATCAGCCAGCGCCCGACCTCCGTCGTCGCGGCGTCGGGAACGGTGAAGTCGATGGGATCGTGCAGGCCGCGGCGCATCACCTCCGCCTCGTAGCCGTCGGTGCGGCTGCGGACGCGCAGATCCTGGTGGGCGGCGGCGCCGATGTAGGCGACCTTGCGGCTGCCCTGGTCGTAGAGGTGGCTGGTCTGCATGCGGCCGACCTCGAAATGCGAGAAGCCGACGCTGATGTTGACCGCCTCGCCGGGGTGGCCGGGCATGTCCCACATCTCCACCACCGGCACGCCGCAGGAGGCCAGCATGGCGCGGGTCCGTTCGGTGTGGTGGAAGCCGGTCACCACCATCGCCGCCGGCGACCAGGCGAGGAAGGCGCGGATCAGGCTTTCCTCCTCCTCCGGGCTGAACTCGCTGACGCCGAGCAGGGTCTGGTAATGCGCTGCCTGGAACATGCCCTGGAGCGTGTTGTAGGTCTCGGCGAAGAAGGAATTCAGGATGGACGGCAGGATGACGCCGACGGTGCGGCTGCGCGCGGCGGCAAGGCTGCCGGCGACCAGATTGGGCACATAGCCCATCTCGTCGATCACCCGCGCGATGCGTTCGGCGAGGTGGCGGGACACCGCCTCCGGCCGGCGGAGATAGAGCGAGACGGTGCTGGCCGACACATCGGCGGCGGTGGCCACGTCGGTCATCGTCACCCGCTGGGTGCCGCGGCGTGTCCGCTTCCTGGTTTCGGTCGTCTGCATCGTCGGTCTTCCTCACGCATCAGGTGCGGCGCATCAGTGCCGCGTCGGCGGGTCGGCATGGGCCATGCCGACACGATCCGGGTCGCCATGGTCCGGGTCGGCAAGCGCCAGCTCGGACAGAGCCAGGATCGCGTCGTGAACGAGCTGATAGGCGGCCTCGATCCGGCCGAGCGCCGGATCGCAATCCTCCCCGCTGTCACGCGTCTCCTGGCGCACCGCCCGGAACAGGCTCAACGCCTCGCGACCGATGATCCTATGGCTTGCCCACAGACCGCAATCCTCTTGCAGTGCGAGCGGGATATGCAACAGGCGATGGCGCAGCACGGCCGCGTCAAGCTCCAGTTCGGCGATGCGCCGGCTGAGAAGGGGTGTCATCGATGTCATGCCTTCGGGGCGCGCCCCGATGGACGCGCCCCGTTCTCCTGCGGTACGGCAGCCGGATCAGCCGGCGACCAGATCGGCCATGGCGGCCTTCATGCCCTTCGCCTCGATGGCGGCGAGGCTGTCGGCCACCCGCGCGGCGAGGCCGGGGACGGCGGTCAGGTCCTCCTTCCACAGGCGGACGTCGGACAGGATGGCGGCAACCAGCGCCTTCGGATCGCTGCCGTTGGCCGCCCAGGCGGCGCTCATGGCGGCGATCACCTCGGCATTGTCGCTGATCGGGTAGGACCCGGCCTCGCGCGTGCCGGCATAGGCGCCGCCGGACAGCTCGCCGCGGTAGAAGCGCAGCAGCGCCGCCAGCGAGAAGGACAGGCCGGCCGGAGCCGAGCCGTTGCGGACCACTGCGTCCTTCAGGCTGGGCAGGACGCGCACCTGCCACTTCGACACCGAGTTCAGCGTGATCGAGATCAGCTCGTGCCGGATATAGGGGTTGCCGAAGCGCTCCATGATGGTGCGGGCGTAATCCTGCCGCTCGGCCTCCGGCAGGGGCACGTAGGGGACGATCTCCTCGAACATCACTGTGTTCAGGTAGGCCGACACGGTCGGGTCGTCCATCATCGACTTGACGGTGTCCAGCCCGGCGCAATAGGCGGCCAGTGCGCTGGCGGTGTGGGCGCCGTTCAGGATGCGGACCTTGCGGGTGCGGTAGGGCTGGAGATCGTCGGTCCACACCACGTTCAGGCCGGCCTTGTGCAGCGGCAGCTCGTCCGCCAGATGGGCCGGCCCCTCGATCACCCAGACATGGAAGGGCTCGGCGGCGACGGCCAGCCTGTCCTCATAGCCCCACTTGGCGGACAGCGCGGCGGCCTCGTCCTTCGGGTAGCCGGGGACGATGCGGTCGACCAGCGTGTTCAGGAAGTGGTTGTGCGTCTCGATCCAGTCGGCGAAGCCGGCCTCCAGGCCCCAGCGCTTGGCATGGGCCAGGACGATGCGCTTCAGGTTGGTGCCGTTGGCCTCGATCAGCTCGCAGGGCAGGAAGACCAGACCGCTGTCGGCGCTGCCGCCCAGCGCCGTGTAGCGGGCGTGCAGCAGGGCCGCGACCTTGGCCGGGAAGCTGTCCGGGCAGGTGCCGGGCGCATAGGCCTCCTCACGGTCGGCGATGCCGGCCTCGGTGGTGTTGGAGACGAAGAAGCGCAGCGCCGGCGACACGGCCAGCTCGACCATCCGTGCCCAGTCGGCATAGGGATTGAGCGCCTCCGACACGCAGGAGACGACGCGGCGGGATTCGACTTCCTGCCCGTTCTCGATGCCGCGCAGCAGGACGGTGTAGAGGTTGTCCTGCGCGTTGAGCAGCGGTGCGATGCCCTGGTCCAGCGGCTGGGCGATGGCGACACCGGCCTTGGTCAATCCCTGGCCGTTGGCGACATCGACCATCCAATCGACGAAACCGCGCAGGAAGTTGCCGTCCCCCACCTGAAGAATGGTCACGGGCAGGGTCGGGGCGCCGTCGGTGTGAGCGACGTCGAACGCGCCGCCGGCAAGCTGGTCACGGGTCAGGGAATGCATGACTGGGCATCCTTAAGGGGAGCTGAAAATCCGGGCCCGGCGCCAGGAGGGCAAGCACGGGCGATGGGTTCAATATACTAATATATTAATGGGCCGGGCAAGGAGAAAAGGGTGCGGCATTGTGGTGGGGAGAGGACGACACTCGGCGGAAGTCCCCTCCCCCTGGGGAGAAGGAGCCCCCCTACTCCTTGAACCCCGCCATATGCTCGAACAGGTGGCGCTTCCGGCGGATCTCCGCCTCGGCCTCGTCCAGCAGGGCATGGAAGCGCTCAGGGTTGGCGCGCTCCACCGCGCTGAAGCGGGACTCGCCGGCCATGAAGGCGGCGAGACCGGCCGACGGGGCGCCGCTGTCCAGTTGCAGGGCGGTCTTGCCCTTGGCCAACCGCTGCGGATCGCGGCGGTAAAGCGACCAGTGGCCGCTGTCCACCGCCAGCTTCTGGTGTTCCAGCCCGTGCGACAGCTCGAAGCCGTGGGCGACGCAATGGCTGTAGGCCAGCACCAGCGACGGGCCGCGGTAGGCCTCCGCCTCCGTCAGGGCGTTCAGTGTGTGGCTGTCACGGGCGCCGAAGGCGGTGCGGGCGACATAGACATGGTCGTAGGCCATCGCCATCAGCCCCAGATCCTTCTTGGCCGCCGACCGGCCGGCGGTGGCGAACTTGGCCGAGGCGCCGATGGGCGTCGCCTTGGACTGCTGGCCGCCGGTGTTGGAATAGACCTCCGTATCCATCACCAGGATGTTGATGTCGCGCCCTGACGCCAGCGCATGGTCGAGACCGCCATAGCCGATATCGTAGGCCCAGCCGTCGCCGCCGACGATCCACACGCATTTGCGGACCAGATAGTCGGCCAGCTGCTCCAGCCGGCGGGCCAGCGGATCTTTCAGCAAGGCGAGCTGCGTCCTCAGCGTGGCGACATGGGTGCGCTGGGCGGCGATGCCGGCGGCATCGTTCTGCCCGGCCTCCAGCAGTTCGGTGACGAGGCCGGGCTCCAGTTGGGCCGACAGCAGCGCCAGCGCATCGCGCGCCTGCTCGGCCATCCCGTCGATGGCGACGCGCAGGCCGAGACCGAACTCCGCATTGTCCTCGAACAGCGAGTTGGCCCAGGCGGGACCGTGACCGCTGGCGTCGGTGGTGTAGGGGGTGGTCGGCAGGTTGCCGCCATAGATCGACGAGCAGCCGGTGGCGTTCGCCATCACCATGCGGTCGCCGAACAGCTGGGTCAGCATCTTGATGTAGGGGGTCTCGCCGCAGCCGGCGCAGGCGCCGGAGAACTCGAACAACGGCTCCAGAAGCTGGCTGTGCTTGACGGTGACCGGCACCGATTCGCGCGGGATGGCGGGCAGGTTGCGGAAGAAGTCGAAGGCCTCCTGCTGGCCGGCCAGCGCCTGGATCGGCCGCATCTCCAGCGCCTTGCGGCCGGAACCCGCCTTGTCTTCCACCGGACAGGCGGCAACGCAGAGCGTGCAGCCGGTGCAGTCGGCGGGAGAGGCTTGCAGGCGATAGCGGCCGCCGGGGAACTCGCGGCCCTTGTAGGGGATGGTCTCGAAACCGGCCGGGGCGCCGGCCAGCGCCGACTCCGGCACCACGGTGGCGCGGATGGCGGCATGCGGGCAGACCAGCACGCACTTGTTGCACTCGATGCAGAGATCGGCGTTCCAGCCCGGCGCCTCCGCCGCGATGTTGCGGCGCTCATATTTCGAGGTGCCGGTCGGCCAGGTGCCGTCGACCGGGAAGGCGGACACCGGCAGCCGGTCGCCATGGCCGGCGATCATCATGGCGGTGACGCGCTTGACGAAGTCGGGGGCGGTTTCCGGCACCGGGGCCGGGCGGACATGGTCGGCGGTGACATGGTCGGGCACCGGGACGGGATGCAGATGGGCCAGCGCCCGATCGACGGCGGCGATGTTGCGCGCCACCACCTCATCGCCGCGGCGGGAATAGGTCTTGGCGATCGCCGCCTTGATCTCGGCGATGGCGTCCTCGACCGGCATGACGTTCGACAGGGCGAAGAAGCAGGTCTGCATGATGGTGTTGACGCGGCGGCCGAGCCCGACCTCCCGCGCGACGGCGCCGGCATCGATGGCGTGCAGGGACAGCCTGCGCTCGATGCAGAGCCGCTGGACCTCGGCCGGCAGGGCATCCCACACCTGTTGCGGCGTGCCGGGGGCGTTCAGCAGGAGGGTGGCGCCGGGGGCGGCCATCTCCGCCACCTCCACCCGCTCCATCAGCGGCAGATGGTGGCAGGCGACGAACTGGGCCTGGCCGATCAGGTAGGGCGCGCGGATCGGCTCCTTGGAAAAGCGCAGGTGCGACACGGTGGTCGAGCCGGACTTGCGGCTGTCATAGACGAAATAGGCCTGGGCGTGGCCGCCGCTGCGTGACTGGATGATCTTCAGCGAGTTCTTGTTGGCGCCCACCGTGCCGTCGGCGCCGAGGCCGAAGAAGACGGCGCGGGACACGCCCGGCTCCTCCACGGCCCAGTCCGCATCCCAGCGGATCGAGTGGTGGGTGACGTCGTCGGTGATGCCGACGGTGAAACGGCGCTTCGGCCGGTCGCGGCCCAACTCGTCGAACACCGCCTTCGCCATGGCGGGGGTGAATTCCTTGGACGACAGGCCGTAGCGGCCGGCGACGACGATAGGGTCTATGGCACTCGAATCGGCGGCGCGGGCCTCCGCCAGGGCGGCGACCACGTCGAGATAGAGCGGATCGGCGACGGCGCCGGGCTCCTTGGTGCGGTCGAGCACGGCAATGCGCCGCACCGTCGCCGGCAGGGTGGACACGAAATCGGCGATGGCGAAGGGACGGAACAGGCGGACGGTCAGGCAGCCGACCCGCTCCCCCTGCTCCAGCAGCCGGTCGACCGTGCCGTTGCAGGTCTCGGCACCCGATCCCATGACCACCACCACCCGCTCCGCCTGCGGATGGCCGTGATAGTCGAACAGGCGGTAGGCCCGGCCGGTGCGGGCGGCGAGCCGGTCCATCATCTCCTGCACGATGGCCGGGCAGGCGTCGTACCAGGGGTTGGCGGCCTCGCGCGCCTGGAAGAACACGTCGGGATTCTGCGCCGTGCCGCGGACGACCGGATGGTCCGGCGTCAGGCCGCGGCGGCGGTGGGCATCGACGCAACGGTCGTCGATCAGGGCGCGCAGATCGTCGTCCGCCAGCGGCTCGATGCAGTTGAACTCGTGCGAGGTGCGGAAGCCGTCGAAGAAATGCAGGAAGGGCACCCGCGCCCGCAAGGTGGCGGCATGGGCGACGAGCGCCAGATCCTGCGCCTCCTGCACATTGGCCGAGGCCAGCATGGCGAAGCCGGTCTGGCGGCAGGCCATCACGTCGGAATGGTCGCCGAAGATCGACAGCGCATGGGTCGCCAGCGTGCGCGCCGCGACATGCATGCAGAAGGGCGTCAGCTCTCCGGCGATCTTGTACATGTTGGGGATCATCAGCAGCAGGCCCTGCGACGCGGTGAAGGTCGTCGCCAGCGCGCCGGCCTGCAAGGCGCCATGGACCGCCCCGGCCGCCCCGCCCTCCGACTGCATCTCCACCACCTGCGGCACGCTGCCCCACAGGTTGGGACGGTGCGCCGCCGACCATTCGTCGGCGAATTCCCCCATCGGCGAGGACGGCGTGATCGGGTAGATCGCAATGACGTCGCTGGCGCGATAGGCCACGGAGGCCGCCGCCTCGTTGCCGTCCATGATTCGGGCCATGATGCGGACGGAAGAGGCGGACCTGATGGGGGCGGTGGAGGTCGGGCTTTTGATCATGCCGGAAAAATCCTTTGTGCTGGCGACAGTCGTCTCCCGAGGGGGGCGTCTTCGATGACGGGGCCGGCGGGTCTTTCAAAAGCCGGCGCGGATTGCGGCAGAAAACGGCGGTCGACCAGGGCGAATGGTCGGTCCGAAGCGGGCCGGACACATTGACGTCGGTCAGTCCGGAGCGGAATTTCCGGGTGCCGTTGCTCTGCGCTGCACAACTGTCTGATATATTACTTTTGCAAGGAAGGCCCCAGATTGTCGCACTGCAGCAATTGGCAAAGGCCGAGCGTTTCCGCGGAGATGGCAGCGGCATGGCGGTCGTCTCCCCCTTGCCGGCAGGACGGAAACGGCGCATAGCCCGTTGATCCAGGTCATTTATGGCGAGCCGATGCTGTGGCTTCCTACAGGCGGATGAACCGGACAGACCGGCCCGCCTTTAAAATCCGAACAGCAAAACAGGCCTTTCAACCTTCAATTATATTGCATCGCAGCAAGTAACCGCTCTCGGGAAACGGACGGATTTTTGCTGCGACTGCGAAGAAATCAGCGCATCGCATCATTGGACTGCGACATTTTCGCAGGAGCCGAAGGCGGCACCGGAAAACCGCTTGCACCAAATACTGATATATTAATATAACTCCGTCAGCGATGCTCCCGCCCCTCTTGAAGCAGAGCGGAAGCGACCCATTCGCCCGGCACCGAACACCCGCCGGCCAGGCATCCCGCCCGAGGATCGCCGCCTGAAGGGCCTGTACGTGCGCACCGGCGCCTGCCGTGGCAGGCATGTGAGGAAAAGATGAACAAGATCCGTGGTTTGCGGTGGCAAATCCTTGCCCTGATGATGCTGGGCACCGTGGTCAACTACATCGACCGCAACACTCTGGGCATCCTGGCGCCGACGCTCAAGGAGCAGCTCCACTTCACGACCGAGCAGTATTCCTTCATCGTCAGCGCCTTCCAGCTCTGCTACAGCCTGATGCAGCCGGTCGCCGGCTACATCACCGACCTGATCGGGCTTAAGCTGGGTTACGCGATGTTCGCCGGCGTCTGGGGCATCGCCGCCGCCATGCACGCGCTGGCCGGCAGCTGGCAGTCGATGGCCTTCTTCCGCGGCCTGCTGGGCGTCAGCGAAGCGGCGGCCATGCCGTCGGGCGTCAAGACCTCCACCCTGTGGTTCCCGGCCAAGGAGCGCTCCATCGCCACCGGCTGGTTCAACACCGGCAGCTCCATCGGCGCGATGATCGCCCCGCCCTTCGTCATCTGGCTGTCGCTGACCTATGGCTGGCAGGAAGCCTTCCTCGTCACCGGTCTGCTGGGCGTCGGCATGTCGGCCCTGTGGTACATGCTGTACCGCAACCCGGAAAACCATCCGCGCCTGACCAAGGAAGAGCACGCCTACATCCTGGACGGCCAGGAACAGGTCGAGCTGCCGAAGCCGTCGATGAAGCGCGTGCTCGGCAAGGGCAAGTTCTGGAGCATCGCCGCCGCCCGTTTCCTGACCGAGCCGGCCTGGCAGACCTTCAGCTTCTGGATCCCGCTGTACATGGTCTCCACCCGCGGCATGGACATCAAGCAGTTCGCCCTGTTCGCCTGGCTGCCGTTCCTGGCCGGTGACATCGGCTGCATCCTCAGCGGTTACCTGTCGCCCTTCTTCGTGAAGCGCTTCAAGATGTCGCTGGTCAATTCCCGCATCGCCGGTGTCGGCGTCGGTGCGGTCTGCATGATCGGCCCGGCGCTGATCAGCTTCACCGTCAGCCCGATCGCCGCAATCTTCCTGTTCTCCCTCGGCGCCTTCGCCCACCAGATGCTGTCGAGCCTGCTCTATGCCCTGGTCACCGACACCTTCGAAAAGCAGGACGTCGCCACGGCGACCGGTTTCGGCGGCATGGCCGGCTACATGGGCGGCATGATCTTCTCGCTGATGATCGGCCAGCTCGCCACCACCATCGGGTACGAGCCGCTGTTCGCCTGCCTGACCGTGTTCGATCTCGCCGCCTTCGCCATCATCGCCCTGGTGCTGGGCCAGCGCGGTCCGAAGTCCGCCGCCGCCGTCCCGAACGCCACGGCCGGCGCCGACTGACGGTCCGCCCGTCCCTGAAACGCCCCTTCACTGTGATCGAGACGCCCTCCGGCTCACCGCCGGGGGGCGTTTTCGTTCCGGTGATAATGGATAAAAAATACGAGCGTAAGAAGGAAAGCCGCTTGCCAGACCGATGAGATATTAATATATTAGTCCTGTACCGCTGGATGCGCCGTGGGTTGACCCGGCACAACTTGTTGGACGTTCCTCTCGGACTTCAAAGCCGCCGGTTTTCCGGCGGCTTTTTTTTGCCCATCCGATCAGAGAATGCCCGGTCCGAAGACGGCGGTCAGTTGAACAGGAAGGACTGGCTGTCGATGACGGTCGCAGGGACCGGGCGTTCCGGCGTGGCGGTGACGGCCGCCGCCGCCGCGACGGACAGCAGCGAAGCCAGCGCGAAGGCGGAGGCGACCAGGGCGCGGGCGACGGTGTGGCGGCCAGTGAACTGATGGGCGGGCATGCGGCTGCTCCTGATCCGGGGTTTCGATGATCGGGGCGTCGGGGAGCGGCGTCACCATCATCGGCGAACCCATGCTGCCACCGCTCCGCCTTTGTGAAACGCACCGTTACCGCATGTCCTGCATGATCATGTTGCACTGCATCACAGCGCTGTGACTGTGCATGATCCGTAATACGGCAACAACTCGCAGCGCTCCGATTGCATCGTCCAGGCAGGATACTTGCCCGTACCGTAGTTTTACTGCGCCAGCCCGCGGCGCCCGCCGACTTCGTCCAGATGGTCCAGCATATCGGCCGGGTCTTCATAGACGCGCAGCGCGCCGGAGCGTTCCAGCTCCTCCCGGCCATAGCCGCCGGACAGCAGACCGATCCCCAGCGCCCGCGCCCGCTTGGCGGCGATCATGTCCCAGATGCTGTCGCCGACCACGAAGGCGCTGGCGATGTCCACGCCGATGCGCGCGGCGGCGGCCAGGAACAGGTCAGGATCCGGCTTGGCATATTCGACCTCGTCACGGGTGATGACCGCGGCCTTCGAGGGATCGACGCCCAGCTTCTCCAGCGCCGGCCGCGCCGTCTCCATCCGGCCGCTGGTGGCGATGGCCCAGGGGATGTTCAGCTCCGTCAGCGTGTCGAGCAGCTCGCGGGCGCCCGGCAGCGGAACCACGCCGGGAGCCAGCCGCCTGTAGGCCTGCGCATGGCGGTGGCGCAGCCGGTCGAGCAGAGCCTGGTCGGCGCCGAGACCGGTTTCGCGCAGCAGCATGTTGGTGAACAGCCCGCCGCTCATGCCGATCTTGCGGTGGATGCGCCAGACCGACAGGGCGATGCCCTCCTCGTCCAATGCCTCCTTCCAGGCCAGCACATGCTGGTAGACCGTGTCGGTCAGCGTGCCGTCGAGGTCGAACAGGAAGGCGTTGGTCAGACGGGGGATGCCGGTCATGTCCTGTATCCGCGATTTGTGGTGGTTGGACCACAGATGGGGCGGACCGGCTGCTTTCGCCAAGCTTTTGCCGCGGACGGCAATGGATTTCCCTCAAGGATAATCCACGCGAATCGTCGCGGCACTTTCACCACGCAGACGCGTAGACTGCCGCTTCCGCTGGCGCGTTGACTTCGCTACAGTCCACCGCCAAGCTTGCCGCCGGTTGGCTCGGTGCAGTTTCGGGAGGGAGAAAAGCGCGTGTCGGAAAGGCCGGAGGATGGCGACAACCCGTCGACCGACGACGATCTGGTCACCTTGCTGGACCAGGTCAGCCGGCTTGTCTATGGCATCAGCTTCACCGATGGGCTTTTCCCGGCCCAATGGGTGGCGCTGCGCTATTTCCATGACGCGCCGGAGCCGGCCCGCACCCTGACCGCGCTGGCGCGGTTCCAGAAAATCCACTTGGCACCGGTTTCGCGCACCGTCTCCACCCTGGTGGACAAGGGGCTGCTGACCCGACGCCCGCACCCCGGATTCAAGCGCGGCTGGCTGTTCGACCTGACCGACGACGGCCGGATCCTGCTGGAGCGCGACCCCCTGCGCCAGTCGCTGAGCCCGCCCATCGCCGCCATGGCGGCCAACGAACGGGCGATGCTGGGCCGGCTGATGAAGCGGATCATCACCCACATGCAAACGGGCAGCGGCGACGGCGAAGCCGGAGGGGAGAAGACGGACGGCACGCCGGTCGCCTGACCCCGCCCGCCGCCTCTCCTGCCCCTGCCCCGCCAGTCCGCCCCATCCCATCAGAACGTCAGCCGTTCGATGTTCTGCAGCACCAGCTGGTGATGGTTCTGGTCCTCCAGCGTGACGGTCGTCTCCTGGGTGAAGGTCAGGCCGTGGCCTGACGGATCCAGCGTGTAGGCATGCCCGTCCAGCTGCTGCATCCAGTTGGTGCCGGCATTGGCGACGAAGGCGCCGACCTCCACCACGTCGGTCCAGCCCGCCCCGCCGTTGATGGTCAGGTCGCCGCCGCGCGGGGCGAAGATGAACAGGTCGTCGCCGGCCCCGCCGGACATGCTGGTGGTGGTGCTGCCGGCATGCAGGATGTCCGCACCCGCGCTGCCGGTCATCGTCGCGCTGTTCGAGACCAGCACCTGCACCGCCAGCGGGTCGCTGGACAGCCCCTGATCGTCGCTGACCGTCACCTCCAGCGTGCGGGCGCCGCTGCCGTTGGGCGTCAGGGCCAGATGGTGGAGGATGTCGGTGTAGGTCGCGGTGGAGGCCGTGCCGGACAGCGACAGCTGGTGGTTGGCATCGTCCCAGCTGACCTCGATCCCGGTGCCGGCCACCGTCTTGCGCCCGGTCGACGGATCGGTCGCGATGGTCAGGCTGTCGAGGTTCAGCGTGTCGCCGGTCTGCGACCCGGCGGCGATGCGGATCGACATGCCGGACATGACGCTGCTGTCCACATCGGTGATCGTCGCGTCGGAAACCACTGCCGGATGGTCGGTCGCATCGGCGGCGATCACGGTGGTGGTGTGGGCGGCGGCCAGCGTCGGCTTGTCGTTCACCGGATCGACGGTCACCGCCAGGGTCTGGGTGACCGCCGCGGTGCTGGCCCCGTCCTGGGCGGTCGCGGTGACCGACAGGGTGACGGTGCCGTTGGCGTCGGCCGGCGGGGTGTAGGTCAGGCCGGTCAGGTCCGCCGCGCTGAGGGTCCAGCTGCCGTCGCTGTTGTGCGTGCCGTGGTTCAGGCTGGCGCCCGCCGGCATGCCGGCGATCCGCACCGTCACCGTTTCCGACCCGTCGGTGTCGGTGGAGGCGGCGGTGATGGTCAGCGGGATCGCCGTGTCCTCCGGCCCATGGACGGCCGGAGTGGTCAGCGTCGGGGTGTCGGCGACCGGCGTCACCGTCACCGCCAGCGAGCGCGACAGGCTGGCCGGCGTGGCGGTGCCGTCGGTCGAGGTGGCGGTGACCGACAGGGTGAAGCTGCTGCCGCTGTCGTGGGGCGGCGTGATCGACAGGCCGGCCAGCTGGGCCGGCGTCAGGGTGATCGAGCCGTTGCTGACCGTCAGCGTGTCGCCCGCCGTGTTCGACAGGTGGGCGCCGGTCGGGATGTTGGCGATGGTGACGCTCAGCGTTTCCGACAGGTCGGTCAGGGCCGGGGTGATCGACAGGGCGACCGTGCCGTCCTCCGCCACCGTCGCCGGATTGACCAGCAGGGTGGGCGTGTCGGAAACCGGCAGGACCGTAACCGCCAGCTGCGCCACGGTGGAGGCGGGAGCGGCGCTGCCGTCGGTCGAGGTCGCGGTGACGGTCAGGGTGAAGTCGGCGTCGTCGTTCAGCGGCGGCGTGATCTTCAGCCCGGCAAGCTGCGCCGGCGTCAGGGTGATCGAGCCGTTGCTGATCGTCAGCGTGTTGCCGGCGCTGTTGGTCAGCTTGGCCCCGGCCGGGATGCCGGCGATGGTGATGCTCAGCACCTCCGACGTGTCGGTCAGGGCCGACGTGATCGACAGCGGGATCGCCGCGTCCTCGTTGCCCGTCGCCGCCGACACCGTCAGGGTCGGGGCGTCGGACACCGGGTTGACCGTCACCGCGAGCGTCGAGGACACCGACACCGCAGCGGCGCTGCCATCCTTGGCGGTGGCGGTCACCGTCAGGTTGAAATCGGCATCGCTGTTCGACGGCGGCGTGATCGCCAGCCCGGCCAGCTTGTCCGGGGTCAGGGTGATCGAGCCGTTGCTGACCGTCAGGGTGCTGCCGGCGCTATTGCTCAGGGTGGCGCCGGTCGGGATGCCGCTGATGGTGATCGTCAGCGTCTCCGAGCCATCCGTGTCGGTCAGCGCCGGGGTGATGGTCAGGGCGATGGGCGTGTCTTCGTTGCCGGTCGCGGGCGCGACGCTCAGGGTCGGCGTGTCGGAAACCGGGTTAACCGTGACCAGCAGCGGTGCGCTGGTGCTGGCTGGTGCCGCGCTGCCGTCGGTGGCGATGGCCGTGACGGTCAGGGTGAAGTCGTCGTCGCGGTTCAGCGGCGGCGTGATCTTCAGCCCGGCCAGCTGCGCCGGGGTCAGGGTGATCGAGCCGTTGCTGATTGTCAGGACATTGCCGGCGCTGTTGCTCAGGCTGGCACCGGTCGGGATGCCGCTGATGGTGATCGTCAGCGTCTCCGAACCGTCGGTGTCGGTCAGCGCCGGGTTGATCGTCAACGCGATGGCCGTGTCCTCGTTGCCCGTCGCCGCCGACACCGTCAGGGTCGGGGTGTCGGACACCGGGTTGACCGTTACCGCGAGCGTCGAGGACACCGACACCGCAGCGGCGCTGCCGTCCTTGGCGGTGGCGGTCACCGTCAGGTTGAAATCGGCATCGCTGTTCGACGGCGGCTTGATCGCCAGCCCGGCCAGCTTGTCCGGTGTCAGGGTGATCGAGCCGTTGCTGACCGTCAGGGTGTTGCCGGCGCTGTTGCTCAGGGTGGCGCCGGTCGGGATGCCGCTGATGGTGATCGTCAGCGTCTCCGAGCCGTCCAGATCGGTCAGCGCCGGGGTGATGGTCAGGGCGATGGGCGTGTCTTCGTTGCCTGTCGCGGCGGACACGGCCAGGGTCGGCGTGTCGGTGACCGGATTCACCGTGACCAGCAGCGGTGCGCTGGTGCTGGCCGGAGCGGCGCTGCCGTCGGTGGCGATGGCCGTGACGGTCAGGGTGAAGTCGTCGTCGCGGTTCAGCGGCGGCGTGATCTTCAGCCCGGCAAGCTGCGCCGGCGTCAGGGTGATCGAGCCGTTGCTGATCGTCAGGACATTGCCGGCGCTGTTGCTCAGGCTGGCGCCTGTCGGGATGCCGCTGATGGTGATCGTCAGCGTCTCCGAGCCGTCGGTGTCGGTCAGCGCCGGGTTGATCGTCAGCGCGATGGCCGTGTCCTCGTTGCCCGTCGCCGCCGATACGGCCAGCGTCGGGGTGTCGGACACCGCGGCCAGGGTGATCGGCACGGTGACGGTCCTGGTCGCCGTGCTGCCGTTGGACTCGATGCTGACGGCGGTGACGGTCAGGGTGATCGCCGCATCGCTGTCGGCGGGCGGGGTCAGGGTCAGGCCGGTGAGCTGGGCCGGCGTCAGGGTCCAGCTGCCGTCGGCGTTCTTCGTTCCGGCCGACAGCAGCGCGCCCGTCGGCACGCCGGCAATCGTCAGCAGCCCCAGCCGCTCCGACCCGTCGGTGTCGTACAGCGCCACCGAGAGGTTCAGCGGCACGGCAATGTCCTCGGTGCCGGACAGCGGCGCCCAGGTGACGATGGGCTGGTCGGCGACCGGATCGACGCTGACCCGGAACAGCTGACTGGTGGTGGCGGTGGCGCCGGTGGAGGTTTCCGTCGTCGTCGCGGTCAGGGTCAGGTTGAAGTCGGTGCCGGCATTGGCCGGCGGCATCAGCTTCAGCCCGGACAGCTGGGCGGCGGTCAGGGCGACCGAGCCGGCGGTGGGCGTCAGGGTGGTGCCGTTGGCATCGATCAGCACCGCACCGGCCGGCAGGCCGGACAGCACGATGGCCATGGTCTCCGACCCGTCGGTGTCGACCAGCGCCGCCGTCAGGTTCAGCGCGATGGCGGTGTCCTCGCTGCCCGAGGCGTTGGCGACGATGACGGTCGGCGCGTCGGCGACCGCCGTCACGTCGATATGGATGGTGGCGGTGGTGCTCGCCGTGTCCTTGTTGGAGCTTTCCAGGCTGGTGGCGGTCAGCGTCAGGTCCATCCCGCCCGAATAGTTGCGCGGCGGCGTGACGGTCAGGCCGGCCAGCTCCGACGGCTTCAGGGTCCAGGACCCGTCGCCGTTGTTGGAGCCATGGTTCAGCACGGCACCGGCCGGCAGGCCCGACAGGATGACCGCCATCGTCTCCGACCCGTCGGTGTCGACGAGGCTTGCCGACAGGTTCAGGGCGATTGCGGTGTCCTCCGCCCCCGTCGTGTCATGGACCGTGACGTTCGGCGCGTCGGCGACCGCGGTGTAGCTGACCGAGAAGCTTTTGCTCGACCAGGCGGGGGCCGCCATGCCGTCCTGGGAGGCCGCCTCCACCGTCAGCGTCACCGTGCCGGCATAGTTGGCGGGCGGCGTCAGCGTCAGGGCCGCGCGGTCGCTGGCCGACAGGCCGGTCAGATCGTAGACGCCGTTGCCGAGCGACGTGCCGCCCGACAGGGTGAAGCCGGCCGGAACCGTCACCCGCAGGGCGGTGATCACCTCGCCGGTGCCGACCAGATCGGTGACCGCGGCGTCGATGGACAGAGTTGCGGCATGATCCTCCAGCGCCGTGGCGGCGCTGACGGAAATGGCCGGGGCGTCGCTGACCGGCGCCACCTCGACGGTCAGCGTCTTGGTCGTGGTCGCCCGGTCGGCGTTGCTGATCTCGCGCGAAACCGCCGTCACCGTCAGCTGGAAGGTGCCGCTGGCATCGTGCGGCGGGGTGAATTTCAGCCCGGCCAGCTGGCCCGGCGTCAGCACCCAGCGCCCGGTGGTGGAGTCGAGATAGCCGGCCGACAGCGAGGCACCGGCCGGCACCCCTTCGATGATGATGCTGGCGAGCGTTTCCGACCCGTCGGTGTCGGCCAGCGCGGCGGTGATGTCCAGCGCGATGGCGGTGTCCTCGTTGCCGGACGCCGTCTGCAAGGTCAGCAGCGGGCTGTCGGCGACGGCGGTGACGGTCACGGCCTGGGTCAGCGTGGTGTGGGCGTTGCTGCTGCCCGACACCACGTCGATGGAGAGGGTGAAATCCGCATCGCTGTTCGACGGCGGGGTCAGTTTCAGGCCGTCCAGCTGCGCCTTGGTCAGCGTGATCGAGCCGCCGGTGACGGTCAGCGTGTCGCCGGCCGTGTTGGTCAGGCTGGCACCGGTCGGGATGCCCGACAGGGTGACGGTGGAGACATCCTGCCAGTTCGCCAGCCCGTCCTTCAGGCCGAGCGCGACCGACGTATCCTCGGCGGTGGTCACGGCATGCGGCCGGTCGCTGCCGACGCTGGGGTCCAGCACCGGGGGCGGGGGCGGAGGCGGCGGAGGGGGCGGCGGAGGCGGAGGGGGCGGGCTGGTGCCGCCGCCGGTGTTGCCGCCCCCGGTGCCCGGATCGGTCGAGCCGCCGCCCGAGGAGGCCGTGGTGGTCCAGCTCAGCACGAAGCTGTCGGACACGCTGGTGTTGCGGTCGCCCTCGCTCTCGATGCTGTAGGGGTTGACCGTCAGCGTGACGCTGGCGGTGTCGACGCTGCCGGCCACCGTGTGGGTGATGCCGGTGGCGTTCGCATCCTTGACGGTCAGCTTCAGGCCGCCCTCGGCCAGCGCCGCGGTATAGTCCTCCGCGGTCAGCGTCCAGGTGCCGTTGCCGTTGTCGATGCCGCGCGACAGCACCGTGCCCTTCGGCACGCCGCCGATGGTGACCGCCAGCTTTTCCGACCCGTCGGTGTCGGCCAGGAAGGCGTTCAGGTTCAGCACGAAGCCGTCCGGCACGCCGGTCGTCGACTGGTCGTCGACATGGTAGGGCACCGCCGAACCGTCGGCGGCATGCGACACCGGCGCGTCGGCCACCGCGGTGATGGTGACGGTCGGGGTGTAGGTCCTGGTCAGGGTGTCGGTGCCGTCCATCGCCGTCACCTTGACGGTGATGGTGAAGTCGTCGGCGTTGTTGGCCGGCACGATCAGGCGCAGGTTGCCGAGCTTCGCCGGATCGACCGTCCAGCTGCCGTCGGCATTCGCGGTCAGCGCGCCGGCATCGCTGCTGGTCAGCGTCACCCCGGCCGGCAGGCCGGAGATGACGATGGAGGAGATGTGCTCCGACCCGTCGCTGTCGCCGGTCAGGGCGGAGATGGTCAGCGGGATGCCGCCGACGGCATCCTCCAGCCCGCTGGCGCCGATCGAGACGACCGGCTCGTCCGCCTTGGGATCGACGGTGACCGTCAGGTCGCGGGTGTCCTTCAGCGTCCCGCCCGACGTCACGCCGTTCACGGTGACGATCGGCGCGCCGTTGCTGTCGGTGGTGATGACGTCCACCTTCAGCGAAATGGTGCCGGAGAAGTCCTTCCTGGTCGTCAGGGTCAGTTCGTTGCGGTATTCCGCATCGACCGACCAGCGGCCGTTGCCGAGATAGACCAGACCGCTCTCGTGCCCGGCCGCCAGCGACAGCCAGGAGCCCGACGGCAGGTTGCTGACGACCAGCGACAGGCGTTCCGACCCGTCATTGTCGGTCATCACCAGATCGCCGAGCTTCAGGTTGATCGCCGTGTCCTCGTCGCCGCGGGCGGTCAGTGTGCCGTTCGGCGTCACCACGTCGGCCACGCCCTGCACCTCGACATGGACGGACACCGCCGCCGCGTCGGCGAAGGCGCCGTTGGACCCTTCCGTCGCCCGCGCGGTGAAGGTCAGGTTGAAGCCGGTGTTGGAGTTGGCCGGCGGGGTGATGGTCAGGCCGGACAGGTCGGCCTGGGTCAGCACCCATTTGCCCAGCGTCGCGTCGTAATGGCCATGGTTCAGCGTGGCGCCCGCCGGCACGCCGCCGACAAGGATGCTGAGGCTTTCCGACCCGTCGCGGTCGGTCAATGCTGCGACCACCGACAGCGGGATGGCGGTGTCCTCGCGCCCCACCGCGTCGGAGGCCGACAGGACCGGCGTGTCGGCGACCGCGGTGACGGTCACCGTCAGCGACTGCTGCGCCGAGGTGGCGGTGGTCGTCCCTTCCACCGAGGTGGCGGTGATCTTCAGCGTCAGCGTGCCGGAATAGTTCGGCGGCGGGGTGAAGGTCAGGCCGGTCAGCTGCGCCGGGGTCAGCGTCCAGCTGCCGTCGGCATTGTGGATGCCGGCGGACAGCGTCGCCCCTTCCGGCAGGTTGGTGATGGTGATGTGGTCCAGCGTCTCGCCCGTCACGTCGGACAGGTGGGCGTCGATGGACAGCGGGATGGCGGTGTCCTCGTTGCCCGCCGCCGCCGTGGGGATGACGATGGGGGCGTCGGCCACGCCGGTGACGGTCACCGTCAGGGTTGCCGGCGCGGAATCGGCGGTCGAGCCGTTCTCGCGCTCCACCGAGGTGGCGACGACGCGGAGGGTGATGGTGCCGGAGAAGTCGTGCGGCGGGGTCAGGCGCAGGCTCGCCAGATCGGCCGCGTTGACCTTCCAGCTGGTGCTGCCGTCGCCCTGGGTGCTCACCAGGGTGCCGACATTCAGGCTCGCCCCGTCCGGCACGCCGGAAATGGTGACGTAGCCGATGCTCTCCGACCCGTCGGTGTCGGTCAGTGCCGGGGTGATCTTCAGCGCGACCGAGGTGTCCTCGTCCGTCGCCGCCGCGGCGGCGGTCACGGTCGGCGCATCGGCCACCGCATCGACGGTGATGGTGCCGGTCGCCGACTTGCTGCCGCGCACCGTGCCGGCGCTGGTGCTGTCGATGGTCCCGACCGTCAGGGTGTAGGTGAGATCGGCGTCGGAGTTGCGGGTGGTGACGATCTTCAGGCCGGACACCGTCCAGGTTCCGGCCGATCCGCCGGCAACCAGCGCGCTGGTCGGGATCGTCCAGCTGTAGGTCCCGGTGCCGCTGCGCGTCAGCTCCGTGCCGTTCAGGTACAGCTTGGCGCCCGCCACATCCAGCTGCGCGGCCGACATGGTCAGCGTGACCGTCTCCACCGCCTCCGGGCTGGCGGCATCGACGTCGCTGAGCGTGATGGTGGGGGCGATGGCGATGCCGCCGGCCGCATCCTCGTTGCCGCGCGCGTTCAGCGTGGTCAGCGTGATGGGGTCGGCGACCGGCGCCACCTTGATGGTCTGCGTGGCGGTGGAGGTGCCGCCATAGGCGTCGGTCACCGTGAAGGAGAAGGTCTCGGTTCCGCTGAAATCGGCGTCCGGCGTGTAGGTGAAGGTGCCGTCGGCGTTCACCACCAGCGTGCCGTGCGCCAGCCGCACCGGCTGGCCGTTGTCGCCCGGCCCCTTGAAGGTCAGGCTGTCGTCAGTGCGCCCGTTGAGGGTGTCCTGGTCGGTGGCGACGAGGCGGCTGGTGACCGCGTTGTCCTCGACGGCGGCCGTGGTGGCGGCGGCGGCGGTTGCCGTCGGGGTGTAGTTCAGCACCTCGCGCACATTGACCGGCTGGCCGTCGACGTAGATTTCGAGCTTCTCGAAATCCGCGACCTTGATGCCCAGCGCCGTCAGGGTGAGGGCGTTGGCGACATCGGTGTCCTTGGTCGCGGCGTTGGGATCGGCCGCCGCCGCCTCGATCCGGTCGCGCAGGGTGCGCAGGTCGGCCAGGATCGCCGGGTTGGACATCTGGGCGGAGGTCAGCATCACCCGGAAAGTGTCGATGCCGGCGTCGCCGTCCTGAAGTTCGGGAGCGGACGCGGTGCCGCCGTCGGTGCCGACGGTGAAGATCGACAGGTCGTCGCCCGACCCGCCATGGATGGTGTCGGTCCCGGCCCCGCCGGTGATGGTGTCGTTGCCGCCGCCGCCGAGCAGGATGTTGGCGCCGCCGTCGCCGGTGATGACGTCGTCGAAGGCCGAACCGGTGACGTTCTCCAGATTGCGGAGCACGTCGGTGCCCTCGCCGGTGCCGACCCCGGTCGCGAGATTGGCGTTCACCGCGGTCGCCGAGCCGGCATAGGTGACGGTGTCGTTGCCGGCACCGCCGTCGATGGTGTCGTTGCCGGGGCCGCCGGCCAGCAGGTCGTTGTCGTCGCCACCGTCCAGGCTGTCGTCGCCCAGCCCGCCGATCAGGGTGTCGTTGCCGGCTCCGCCGAAGATGGTGTCGTTGCCGTCGCCGCCGTCCAGGCTGTCGTTGCCCTTCGGGGTGTTGCCGAAGCTGACGGTCAGCGTCCGCGGGTCGCTGTCGGCGGTGCTGCCGTTCTCCAGCTCCGTCGAGGTCGAAACGACGGTGAGGGTGATCGGGTGGGTGGTGTCGCCTTCCTTTGCGGTCAGCTTCAGCCCGGACAGCTGGGCCTGGGTCAGGGTCCAGGTGCCGTCGGCGTTGAGGGTGCCGGCGCTGAGCGTCGCCCCGGCCGGGACACCGGAGATCGTCACCTTGGAGATGTATTCCGACCCGTCGCGGTCGGTCACGGCGGGGGTGATCGACAGGGCGACGGTGAAGGTGCCGCTGCCGTCGCCATAGATCACGTCGTCGCCGGCACCGCCCAGGATGGTGTCGTTGCCGGCACCGCCCGACAGCGTGTCGTTGCCGGCGGTGCCGGTCAGCGTGTCGTTCTGCCCGACCGCCAGATCGTAGGAGACGTTGGTGACGGTGACCGTCGGCTTGTCGGCCACGGCGATGACGGTGACGGCCAGGGTCGTCTGCACCGAGACGGGGGACAGGCCGCGGTCCGTCGCCGTCGCGGTGACGGTCAGGGTGAAATCGACGTCGCTGTCGGCCTTCGGCGTGATCTTCAGGCTGGCAAGCTGGGCCTGGGTCAGGGTCCAGCTGGTGGTGCCGTTGCTTTCCGTGACGTAGCTGCCGGCGCTGAGCGTCGCCCCGGCGGGAACGCCGGTGATCTTGATGCTCAGGCTCTCCGAGCCGTCGAGATCGGTCAGGGCCGACCTGATGTCCAGCGCGATGGCGGTGTCTTCGTTGCCGCTCGCCGCGGTGACGCTCAACGTCGGGGTGTCGGTCACCGGGTTGACGGTGACCACCAGCGGCAGGGTCGTGGTCGCCTCCGCCGCGCCGCGGTCCTTGGAAACGGCGGTCACCGACAGAGTGAAGTCGTCGTCGCTGTTCAGCGGCGGCGTGATCTTGAGGCCGGCCAGTTGATCGGGATTGAGCGTGATCGAGCCGTTGGTGACCGTCAGCGTGCCGTTCAGCGTGTTGACCAGCGTCGCACCGGCCGGAATGCCGCTGATGCGGATCGTCAGCACCTCCGACCCGTCGGTGTCGACCAGCGCCGGAGTGATCGTCAGCGGAATGGCGGTGTCTTCGTTGCCGGTGACGGCGGTGACGCTCAGCGTCGGCGCGTCGGACACCGGGTTGACGGTGACCGGCAGGGTCTGGGTCACGCTGACCGCATCGGCGACGCCGTCCTTGGCGGTCGCGGTGACGGTCAGGGTGAAGTCGTCGTCGCTGTTCAGCGGCGGCGTGATCTTCAGGCCGGCAAGCTGATTGGGGTTCAGCGTGATCGAACCGTTGCTGACCGTCAGCGTGCCATTCAGCGTGTTGGCGAGGATCGCACCGGTCGGGATGCCGCTGATGGTGATCGTCAGGGTTTCCGACCCGTCGGTGTCGGTCAGCGCCGGGCTGATCGCCAGCGCAATCGCGGTGTCCTCATTGCCCGTCGCAGCGGTAACACTCAGCGTCGGCGTGTCGGTGACCGGATCGACGGTGACATGCAGGGTCTGGCTCGTCGTCGCCACCGGCGCGCTGCCGTCCTTGGCGATTGCGGTGACCGTCAGGTCGAAGTCCACGTCGCTGTTGTGCGGCGGCGTGATCTTCAGGCCGGCAAGCTGGTCCTTCGTCAGGGTCCAGGTGGTGGTGCCGTTGCTTTCCGTGACAGAAGTGCCGGCGCTCAGCGTCGCTCCGGCGGGCACGCCGGAAATCCGGATGCTCAGCGCTTCCGACCCGTCGGTGTCGGTCAGGGCCGGGCTGATCGTCAACGGAATCGCGGTGTCTTCATCGCCACGGGCGGCGGACACGGACAGGGTCGGGGTATCCGACACCGGATTGACGGTGACCACCAGCGGCGCGCTGACGCTGACCGGAGCGGCGATGCCATCCTTGGCGGTCGCCGTGACGGTGAGGGTGAAATCGTCGTCGCTGTTCAGCGGCGGCGTGATCTTCAACCCGGCAAGCTGGTCGGGATTGAGCGTGATCGAGCCGTTGCTGACCGTCAGCATGCCGTTCAGCGTGTTGACGAGCGTCGCACCGGCCGGGATGCCGCTGATGGTGATCGTCAGCGCTTCCGACCCGTCGGTGTCGGTCAGCGCCGGGCTGATCGCCAGCGCAATCGCCGTGTCTTCGTTGCCGCTCGCCGCCGTGACAGTCAGCGTCGGCGTGTCGGTGACCGGATCGACCGTGACGTGCAGGGTCTCCGTCGCCGTCGCCACCGGCGCGCTGCGGTCCTGCGCAATCGCAGTGACGGTCAGGTCGAAGTCCACGTCGCTGTTCGACGGCGGCGTGATCTTCAAACCAGCCAGTTGCTGAGGCGTCAGGGTCCAGGTCGTCGTGCCGTTCTGCTCGGTGACCGAGGTGCCGGCGCTCAGCGTCGCTCCGGCCGGAACGCCGGAAATCCGGATGGTCAGAGTCTCCGAGCCGTCGGTATCGGTCAGCGCCGGGCTGATCGTCAGCGGGATCGCAGTGTCTTCATCGCCACGGGCAGCCGAAACCGACAGAGTCGGGGTGTCGGTGACCGGGGTGACGGTCACCGGCAGCGACTGGGTCACTGAAACCGGGTCGGCAACGCCGTCCTTGGCCGTCGCCGTGACGGACAGGGTGAAGGTGCCGTCGCTGTTCAGCGGCGGTGTGATCTTCAGGCCGGCAAGCTGGTCGGGGTTCAGCGTGATCGAGCCGTTGCTGACCGTCAGCGTCCCGTTCAGCGTGTTGGCGAGCGTCGCGCCCGCCGGGATGCCGCTGATGGTGATCGTCAGCGCTTCCGACCCGTCCAGATCGGTCAGCGCCGGAGTGATCGCCAGCGCAATCGCCGTGTCTTCATTGCCGCTCGCGGCGGTGACGCTCAGCGTCGGCGTGTCGGTCACCGGGTCGACGGTGACATGCAGGGTCTGGCTCACCGTCGCGACCGGCGCGCTGCCGTCCTTGGCGATGGTGGTGACCGTCAGGTCGAAATCTGCGTCGCTGTTGGCCGGCGGCGTGATCTTCAGACCGGCAAGCTGATTGGGGTTCAGCGTGATCGAGCCGTTGGTGACCGTCAGCATCCCGTTCAGCGTGTTGACCAGCGTCGCGCCCGCCGGGATGCCGCTGATCGTGATCGTCAGCACCTCCGACCCGTCGGTGTCGGTCAGGGCCGGGTTGATGGTCAGCGGGATCGCCGTGTCTTCGTTGCCAGTCGCCGCGGTGACGCTCAGCGTCGGCGTGTCGGTCACCGGGTTGACGGTGACCACCAGCGGTGCGCTGACGCTGACCGGAGTGGCAACGCCATCCTTGGCAGTCGCCGTGACGGTCAGGGTGAAATCATCGTCGCTGTTCAGCGGTGGCGTGATCTTCAGGCCGGCCAACTGGTCCGGCGTCAAGGTGATCGAGCCGTTGGTAAATGTCAGCGATCCATTCAGCGTGTTGGCGAGCGTCGCACCCGCCGGGATACCGCTGATCGTGATCGTCAGCGTTTCCGACCCGTCCAGATCGGTCAGCGCCGGGGTGATCGCCAGCGCAATCGCCGTGTCTTCGTTGCCGCTCGCGGCGGAGACGCTCAGAGTCGGGGCATCGGTGACCGGATCGACGGTGACGTGCAGGGTCTGGCTCGCCGTCGCGACCGGCGCGCTACCATCCTTGGCGATGGCCGTGACCGTCAGGTTGAAATCCACGTCGCTGTTCGATGGCGGCGTGATCTTCAACCCGGCCAGCTGCTGAGGCGTCAACGTCCAGGTGGTGGTGCCGTCCTGCTCGGTGACCGAGGTGCCGGCGCTCAGCGTCGCTCCCGCCGGAACTCCGGCAACAGTGATCGTCAGCGTCTCCGACCCATCGGTGTCGGTCAACGCCGGGCTGATCGTCAGCGGGATGGCGGTGTCTTCATCGCCACGGGCGGCGGATACGGACAGAGTCGGGGTGTCGGTCACCGGATTGACGGTCACTGCCAGGGTCTGCGTCACCGAAACCGGGTTGGCAACGCCATCCTTGGCGGTCGCGGTAACGGTCAGGGTGAAATCATCGTCGCTGTTGTGCGGAGGCGTAATCGCCAGACCCGCCAACTGACCCGCCGTCAGGGTGATCGACCCGCCGGAAATGGTCAGCGGATCGCCTGCCGTGTTGGTCAGCACCGCACCGGTCGGAATGCCGCTGATCGTGATCGTCAGCGTCTCCGACCCGTCCAGATCGGTCAGGGCCGGGCTGATCGCCAGCGGGATCGCCGTGTCTTCATTGCCGCTCGCCGCGTTGACCGACAGCGTCGGGGTATCGGTGACCGGATCGACGGTGACGTGCAGGGTCTGGCTCGCCGTCGCGACCGGCGCGCTGCCGTCCTTGGCGATGGCCGTGACCGTCAGGTCGAAATCCACGTCGCTGTTGGCCGGCGGCGTGATCTTCAAACCGGCCAGCTGCTGAGGCGTCAGCGTCCAGCTGGTGGTGCCGTTCTGCTCGGTGACCGAGGTGCCGGCGCTCAGCGTTGCACCGGCCGGAACACCGGCGACGGTGATCGTCAGCGTCTCCGATCCATCGGTGTCGGTCAGCGCCGGGTTGATCGTCAGCGGAATGGCGGTGTCTTCGTCGCCGCGGGCGGCGGATACGGACAGGGTCGGGGTGTCCGACACCGGGTTGACGGTCACCAGCAGCGGCGCACTGGTGCTGGCCGGCGCGGCGCTCCCGTCCTTCGAGGTCGCGGTGACGGTGAGGGTGAAGTCGTCGTCGCTGTTCACCGGCGGCGTGACCTTCAGCCCGGCAAGCTGGTCGGGCGTCAGCGTGATCGAGCCGTTGGTAACGGTCAGCGTGCCGTTGAGCGTATTGACGAGCGTCGCACCGGCCGGAATGTCGCTGATGGTAACCGTCAGCACCTCCGACCCATCGGTGTCGGTCAATGCCGGCGTGATCGACAGCGCAATCGCGGTGTCCTCGTTGCCCGTCGCCGCCGTGACGCTCAGCGAAGGAGTATCCGACACCGGGCTGACGGTCACCGGCAGGGTCTGGCTGACCGAAACCGGGTTGGCGACGCCATCCTTGGCGGTCGCGGTGACGGTGAGCGTGAAGTCCGCATCGCTGTTCAGCGCCGGCGTGATCTTCAACCCGGCGAGTTGGTCCGGCGTCAGCGTGATCGAGCCGTTGCTGATGGTCAGCGTGTTGCCGGCCGTGTTGCTGAGGCTGGCACCGGTCGGAATGCCGCTGATGGTGATCGTCAGCGTCTCCGACCCGTCCAGATCGGTCAGCGCCGGGCTGATCGTCAGCGGGATCGCGGTGTCTTCGCTGCCGCTCGCCGCGGTGACGCTCAGCGTCGGCGTGTCGGTGACCGGGTCGACGGTGACATGCAGGGTCTGGCTCGTCGTCGCGACCGGCGCGCTGCCGTCCTTGGCAATCGCGGTGACCGTCAGGTCGAAATCGACGTCGCTGTTGGCCGGCGGCGTGATCTTCAACCCGGCCAGCTGCTGAGGCGTCAGCGTCCAGGTCGTCGTGCCATTGCTTTCCGTGACCGAGGTGCCGGCGCTCAGTGTCGCTCCTGCCGGAACGCCAGCGACGGTGATCGTCAGCGTCTCCGACCCATCGGTGTCCGTCAGAGCCGGGTTGATCGTCAGCGGGATGGCGGTGTCTTCATCGCCACGGGCGGCGGATACGGACAGGGTCGGGGTGTCGGTCACCGGGTTGACGGTCACCAACAGCGGTGCGCTGACGCTGACCGGGGCGGCGACACCGTCCTTCGCGGTGGTCGTGACGGTGAGGGTGAAGTCATCGTCGCTGTTGTGCGGCGGCGTGATCTTCAGCCCGGCGAGCTGGTCCGGCGTCAGCGTGATCGAGCCATTGCTGATGGTCAGCGTGGTGCCGGCCGTGTTGCTGAGGCTGGCGCCTGCCGGGATGCCGCTGATGGTCACCGTCAGCGTTTCCGACCCGTCGGTGTCTGTCAGCGCCGGGCTGATCGACAGCGCAATCGCGCTGTCTTCGTTGCCGGTCGCCGCGGTGACGCTCAGTGTCGGCGTGTCGGTCACCGGGTTGACGGTGACCACGAGCGGTGCGCTGACGCTGGCCGGAGTGGCAACGCCATCCTTGGCCGTGGCGGTGACGGTCAGGGTGAAGTCATCGTCACTGTTCACCGGCGGCGTGATCTTCAACCCGGCAAGCTGATCCGGCGTCAGCGTGATCGAGCCGTTGCTGATGGTCAGCGTATTGCCGGCCGTGTTGCTAAGGCTGGCGCCGGCCGGGATGCCACTGATCGTGATCGTCAGCGCTTCCGACCCGTCCAGATCGGTCAGCGCCGGGCTGATCGACAGCGCAATCGC